>JAEYHP010000189.1 GCA_023409435.1 Bacillota bacterium
TGCGCCCGCTCTTGATGGCCTCGCGCACGGCGTTGCGGCCCATGATGAAGTAGGGCAGCGTCTGCTCCTCTTCCTGAGGCTGGAACTTGGTTTCGTATACTTCCTGCGCTTCGGGGGCGACATAGCGCGGGCGGTTTTCATAGGTACGCTTCACATGCGGCTTTTCAGCGGGGGTGGGAGCCGCCGTTTCTTCTGCAGGGCGCTCTGCAAACTGCTTTTCTGCATAAGGCTTTTTATCGCCGTAGGGCTTTTTGCCATACGGCCTGTCGCCTGCCGGACGGTCGCCATAAGGCTTCCGTTCCCCATAAGGCTTCTTTTCGCCATACGGCCTGTCCCCTGCCGGGCGGTCGCCGTAAGGTTTCCGTTCCCCATAAGGTTTCTTTTCGCCATACGGCCTGTCTCCTGCCGGGCGGTCGCCGTAGGGTTTCCGTTCCCCGTAAGGCTTCTTTTCGCCATACGGCCTGTCCCCTGCCGGACGGTCGCCGTAAGGCTTCCGTTCCCCATAAGGCTTCTTTTCGCCATACGGCCTGTCCCCTGCCGGGCGGTCGCCGTAGGGCTTCCGTTCCCCGTAAGGTTTCTTCTCGCCATACGGCCTGTCCCCTGCCGGGCGGTCGCCGTAGGGCTTCCGCTCCCCGTAAGGCTTCTTCTCGCCATACGGCCTATCCCCCGCGGGACGGTCGCCGTAGGGCTTTCGTTCTCCGTAGGGCTTATCCCCGTAAGGCTTCTTATACGGTTTGTCTCCCGCCGGGCGCTCGCCGTAAGGTTTCCTTTCGCCGTTAGGCCTGTCCCCCGCCGGACGCTCGCCATAGGGCTTCTTTTCGCCATAGGGCTTGTCACCGTACGGCTTTTTTCCGTACGGCCTGTCGCCTGCCGGGCGGTCGCCGTAGGGTTTCCTTTCGCCGTTAGGTTTGTCTCCAAATGTCCTTTTGCCGTAGGGCTTATCGCCTGCCGGCTTGCGGCCTTCCGGGCGCGCGTCCCGTCCGCCGCCGGATTGCCTTGGTCCACCGGGGCGATTATCGCGGCCGTTGTAATTGGGCATATTGTTCGTTCCTTTCTATTCCGCCAATGTGGGGATAATTGCAAGTATGCGCATGGTTGTTGTGCCGTTGTTCCTGAGCTCATGGTCTTCCCCGGAGCGGCACAGGTGCGCGTCGCCCGGAGCGAGGGTGACATATGCGCCGTTGTCCAGCACCGTTGCTTCCCCTTCGAGCACATAGTAGACTTCCGCTTCCGCCTCGTGCAGATGCCTACCGATGGAACATCCCGGTTCCAAGGCAATGACGGAAAGCAGGCGCAGGTGCGGGGTGTGTTCCTCGAACAGCGCCGTCATATTTACGGAGCCGTCCCCGCCCCGCATGTTGGCCTTGATTTCCGCCCGCATTTCTTTTTGATATCGTATCACAAGTATTCCCCCTTTGGTTGTGACTTTTATTTGAACGCTGTTTTCCCGCCACTTCTGTTTTAGCCGGACGGAAGCCAGATTTCACTTAATAGCGTGCCCCAAAATCAAAGCGGGCCGTAACTCAATCGTTCCCGCTTTCCTCCTGTGGCAAAAGCGCGTGGCGCATCAGCTCCCGGATGCGCGCGTCGTCGCCTTTGAGATACAAGTAACCGAATACCGCCTCAAGCCCTGTCGCAGCCCGGTATTGCCCGATGGACGCGCTTCTTGGTATGGTACCCATGTGCGCGTTGCGCCCCCGCCGGTACACGGAGGCTTCCTGCTCGTTTAAAAGCGACAGCAGCCGTTCCAGAACCTCCGCCTGCGCGCTCGCGCGCACCTTCCGTGACGCCTGCATGTGCAGGCTGTGCACGGTGGCGTCGCTCTCAAACAAGAGCAGCGTGCGCACATACAGGTCGTACACCGTATCCCCGATGTACGCAAGCGTCAGCGGCGACATCTGCATGGCGTCCCGCACAGGCGCATCCGGGAGAAGATTTTTAATTTCGTCGCAAACGCTCATATGCGCCCCGAAAAGCGTTCGAGCACCCGGCGGTTGCAGGGTACGTCCACGCCGTGTTTTTCTGCCATACGGCAAACCTCGCCCGCGAACAGAGCAAGCTCGGTGGGTTTGCCGGGTTCGTTGAGATCCCGGGCGAAGGAAGAGGTCGCCTCATACGGCAGTTCCTGCACCGCCGCAAGGTGCCGCTCCCTGAGATCATCAGGAAGGTTGACGCCCTCTTTTTTCGCCATCAGCAACACCTCGTCAAGAAGCCCCACCAGGAACTCCCACATTTCTTTGGTTTCCCTTAACACACCGATGGAAACGTTATAGTACGCGGTGGCCTGACCGTTGGAGCAGATAAAGGACCACTTGATCCAGGTTTCCTTTATAATATCGTCCGGAATTTCCGTGTTTGCGCCGCTCTCATTGAGCATGCGGCAAAGCGTATGGACAAGCTCAGGCTGTTTTGCCGCCGGTACGCCCGGCAAACCCAAAAGTACGCGGATGATGGGCCCTGTTTTCTCAATGACGCCGGGTGCAATGATACGGCTGAACACGTAGATGCAGCCATCCAGCGCCAGCCCCGATTGGGCATAACTTCGCACCCGCGCATTTGTGTTGACGCCGTTTAACATCGGGACCAACAACGTATTGGGCCCTATGCAGGGCCGTATCTCGCGCACCGCTTCATTAAGCCCGTAGCCCTTGGTACACAGCAGTATCGCGTCCTGTATCCCTGCCTCGGCTGGGTTGTCCGTGCAAAGCGCAGGAGTTACGGCGGAGCTTGTCCCTTCGTCCACCAGGGTAAGCCCGCGCTCACGGATGGCCGCAAGCTGTGCGCCGCGCGCAACGAGCGTAATACTATCGTATCTGGCGCAAAGCTTGGCCGCAAGGTACCCGCCGATGCCGCCCGCGCCGACAATCATGATTTTCAACTATATTTCCCTTTCCTGCGCATACCAATGAATGCGCACACTACGCCTGATGATATTATAAGCGAAAACCAGCGGCCGGGCAATATAACCGGAAAGTGCAGGAAAAACACTTTCCTGCAAAATGATACAAAAATATTAAGTATATTTGACATTATCTATTATTAACCAATACATACTGTATGTTACAATATTTTAAACGGCTATTCTGCCGCTGCCTCTATGCGTAACCTACAGCTGCCACAAAATCTGAAAGGGGTTAAAGCCAATGTTGAAAGGAAAACGTATTCTGTCCCTTGTGCTTACCATGGTATTTGTCTTTGCGCTTTTTGGTCCCACGCAATTCGCCGCCGCCGCTACCTCCCCTGCAAGTACGGATATTGTCATACTCTACACCAATGACGTTCACTGCGCCGTGGATACAGGCATAGGCTACGCCGGTGTTGCAGCCTATAAAGCGGACATGCAGAAAGTAACCCAATATGTAACGCTGGTAGACAACGGCGACGCCATCCAGGGCGGCGTCTTAGGCACGCTCTCCAACGGCTCGTATATCATCGATATCATGAACAAGGTCGGCTACGATATCGCCGTTCCCGGCAACCATGAATTTGATTACGGCATGAGCCAATTTTTAAGCCTGGCGAAAAAGCTTAAGTCCGGCTATATTTCCAGCAATTTTATGGACCTTAAGGCCGACGAGCCGGTTTTTGAGGGCTATAAGATGGTTTCCTACGGCGACGTCAAGGTTGCCTATGTGGGCATTTCCACGCCGGAATCGATCTCAAAATCCACCCCGACCTATTTTCAGGATTCCAAGGGCAACTACATCTATGGCTTCTGCGCGGATAACAGCGGCAAAGATTTGTACAGCGCCGTTCAAAAGTCCATTGACGCGGCCAAGGCCGCTGGCGCTAAATATGTTGTAGCCGTAGGCCACTGCGGCACCGATGTGCAAAGCATGCCCTGGCGCTCCACGGATATCATTAAAAACGTATCCGGCCTTACCGCCTTTATCGACGGGCACTCCCACACCGTGATCCCCCAGCAGATTGTGCGGGATAAGGATAAAAAGCCGGTGGTTCTGACCTCCTCCGGAACCGGCCTTACCGCCATTGGCAAAGTTGTGATCAAAGCCAACGGAAAGGTCACGAGCGAGCTCGTAACGGATTATACGGCCAAGGACGCCGACGTTGCCGCTTATGTGAATGGCATCAAGGCCAAAAACGACACCCTTCTCAAAAAGATCGTCGCGAGATCGAGCGTATTGCTCACCACCAATGACGCGAACGGCAAACGCGCTGTCCGCAATCAGCAGACCAACCTGGGCGACCTTACCTCCGACGCGTATCGCGTCATCGGCAAGGCCGATATCGGCTGGGTCAACGGCGGCGGCCTGCGCGCAGATATCAAGGCGGGCAGCATTACCTACGGCGATATCATCAATGTTTTCCCGTTCAACAACGCCCTGTGCGTGGTGGAGGCTACCGGAGCGGAAATCCTTGACGCGCTTGAAATGTCAGCGCGTGTCTGCCCGGAGGAAAACGGCGGGTTCCTGCACGTATCCGGCCTTAAATTCACAATCGATACTTCCGTTCGCTCCACCGTTGTAGTGGATTCCAACAAGATGTTTGTGAAGGTTTCGGGCAACCGCCGCGTGAAGGATGTTCAGGTCCTGAATAAGTCCGGCGCGTATGAACCCATTGACGCCGCCAAGACCTACACGCTGGCCTCCCACAACTACATGCTCAAATCCGGCGGCGACGGCATCAACATGTTTATGGGCAACAAGCTCATCAAGGATTCCGTGATGCTGGATAACCAGCTGCTCATCACCTATATTACCAAGAACCTGAAGGGCGTCATCCCCTCGTCTTACGCCAAGTCCCAGGGCCGCATCACCATTGTACCTGCGGCTTCGCAAGCTGAAAAGGCCGCATAAACCTCCGAAAAGCGTCTTTCTTATTGTCATGAAAAAGCTCCGCGCTTCTGGATTTTGGCGCGGAGCTTTTTGTTTTCGTTCCTAATCATTCCTTGTGCGCGCAGGCGTCGCAATATCCGTAGATTTCCAGATTGTGACCGATGACCTGAAACCCCTGTTCCGCCACCTTGGGCGTAAAATGCCCGAGCGGGCAGTCGTCCACAGGCACGATGCGTTTGCACCCCATGCAAACGGCGTAATGCCTGTGTGCGTTGCGGTTGAGGGCATATACCGCCATATCGCTGTTGGCGACAGCGACTTTATCGACGACGCCTTTCTCAACCAAATGCTCCAGCACCCGGTAAACGGTGGAAAGCCAGACGGTCTCCCCCGATTTTTCGATTTGGGAGAATAATTCCATGGCGCAGAGCGGCTGCTGCGCCGCCTCCAGCGCCTGCATGACAAGCGCACGGGGTTTCGTGCGCTTTACGTCCTTGGGCCAGCCGCCCTGTTCCTTCATGCCTCACGCGCCTCCTTTTCAACGGAAATCCGCCCGTTTTTTTGCCTGCGCGCCAATATGGAGCGACACAGCAGCAAAACAAGCAGCGTCACAACGCCCAGCAGCACGATTGTGCCGCCGGGTTTCAGCCTTGCGTAATACGCAATCACCAGCCCTGCTATTGTAAAGAATACCCCAAAACAAACGGAAAGCAGAAGCGTTTTCTGGAACCCCTTCCTTAGCTGCATGGCGCAGGCGACAGGCAGCACCATAAGCGAGGATACCACCAATGCCCCCACCGTGCGCGCTGCAACGGAGACCGTCACGGCAGTGAGTATGGTAAACAGGAAGCTCACGGTTTTGACGGGCACGCCCGCGAGGCGCGCGGAGCGTTCGTCGAGCGTAAGGTAAAACAGCTCCTTGTACAACAGCAAAAACGCCAGCATGACCGCGACGCTGATGATTACAACCAGCAGCAGCTCAAAATCGCTGATGGCGACAATGCTGCCGAACAGAAAGCTGTTGAAGTTGGCGGCGTTTTTGACAAAACCGGATAGTATGCCCGCAAGTCCCACACCTGCGGACATGATGATGGCAATGGAAAGCTCCGCATATTGCGGGATGCGCTTTCTGACGGCCTCAATGCCCAGCGCCGCCAATATGGTAAAGCACACCGCGCCCAATATAGGGTTTACGCCCATCACAAGCCCGCCCGCAACGCCTGCAAGCGAGGTATGGGAAAGCGCGTCGCCGATCATGGACAGGCGCTTTAGCACCACCACGATCCCGATGCACGGTATGATGACGGCGAGCAGCACGCCCGCTATGAGCGCCCGCTGCATAAACAGATATTGAAGCATAGTCCCCCCTTAATGCCCGCACCGGGCGGGGTGTGTATGTTTATGCGTCAGCTCTTCCGCAACCTGCTCCGGCCTTAATTCAACAAGCGAGCTTTCCTCCAGGCAAAGCACGCGGGAAACGTGGGCGGCGGCCCTGCCCATATCGTGCGTGACCATGACCACCGTGATATTCCGTTCCCGGTTGTACCGCGAAAGCAGCGTATAAAGCGTTTCCACCGTCTGCGCGTCCACGCCAGTGGTCGGCTCATCCAGCAGCAGCAGTTCCGGTTCATTCGCCAATACCCGGGCCAACATCACGCGCTGCTGCTGGCCGCCGGAAAGTTCGCCGAACAGGCGCTTCGCGTGGGCTTCCATATTGACCATTTGCAAGGCATAGCGCGCTTTTTCCCGCTGGGCCTTGCCGGGCAGGCGAAAAAGACCGATTTCGGAATAGAGATTTAATAGCACGATCTCTTCCGCCGTGGCGGGAAAGCCCGCGTTTCCCCGAAAGCCGTTCTGCGGCACAAAGCCAACCTTGGGCCAGCTTTTAAAATGCGCGACCTCTTCCCCGAACAGGCAAACGGAGCCCTGATAAGGGGAAAGCTCGCCCAATATAATGCGCAGCAGCGTGCTCTTGCCCGAGCCGTTGGAGCCGATGATGGAAACAAAATCCCCCTTGTTTACGGTAAACCCCACATGGTCCAAAATCCGCTCCCCGGTATAGCCAAAGCAGATATCCTGCGCCTCTATAACAGCCGTCCTTTTCACGTCGGCTTCCATACTGGTTTCTTGCGTGACAGCGGGCATAGCCCATCCCTCCCCAAATGTTACTTCAGCGCTTCCTGAAGGGCGAGGAGGTTCTTGCGCATGACGCTTAGATAGTCCATGCCCGAAGCGCGCTCTTCGTCGGTCAGCCCTTCCACGGGGCTTAATACTGCGGTATTTGCGCCCGTTTCCGCCGCTATGGCGTTCGCGACGTCGGGGCTTAACAATTCCTCAAAGAATATGGTGGTCACGCCTTTTTCGCGCGCAAGATCGATAATCTCCGCCATGCGCCCGGGGTCCGGCTCCGAATCGGGCGTTAATCCTTCTATGCCGATTTGCGTGAGGCCGTAGGCCGCGCACAGATACCCGTACGCTTCATGGGATACGATGATCTCCTTTTTAGGAAGATTGGAGAGCGCGGTACGGAATTCTTCATCCAGGGCGTCAAATTCCTCTACCCATTTTTCATAGTTTGCCTCATAATAAGAAGCGTTGCTCGAGTCCGCCTGCACAAATGCGTTTTTGATGGTTTCCAGCTCTTGTTTGGCGTTTTTGGGGTCGAGCCACACATGCGGGTCCAGTCCATTGTGCTCGTCGTCTTCTTCCGCCTCTTCCTCATGCGCTCCCTCGCGCAGCGCGATACCCTTGGAGGCCTCTACGGCGACAAGGTCGGACGGATCGAGAGAATTTAAAATATCCTCGGCCCAATGTTCCATTCCCGCTCCATTATAAAGGAACAGGTCGGCGTTTTGAAGCCCGGCAATGTCCGCCGCGGCGGGCTCCCAATCGTGCGGTTCGGTGCCGTCGGGCACCATGACGGTAATCTGGGCCTTGTCCCCGCCGATTTTTTGCGCAAAATCATACATGGTATAAAAGCTTGCGTATACTTTAAGTCGGTTGTCCCCCTGAGTTTGTTCCGCCTGCTGTGTTGTGCAGCCTGCAAGGAACAATGCGGCGCATAACGTCATTGCGGCTGTCTGCAGTATTCGTTTCATGGCGCTCTCCCCATCGTGTAGTTGCGAACAATTCGCATTCGCATTATATAACTTACCCTGAAAAAAGTAAAGCAAAACCGATTCACTTTTTTTCTTCCGCTATTTCCCTGAATTTTTTACGTATGGAAATAAAATCAAACCAAAAGAAGCTAAACGAAATTTGAAATTTGCCGATATAAGAATAACGGCAGGAATTCGCGGGGCGTACATATAGAGAGGTAAGAGATGGGAATTGCCACAATCATAGGTATAGTTTTTGCGTTCGGCGCGTTAATTCTTGGCTTTGTTCTGGAGCATGGCGACATCATGTCCCTGTTCCTGTTGAGCCCCGCGGTCATCGTGCTCGGCGGCACGATCGGCGTGCTGTTCGTTGCGTTTTCCGTACAGGACGTTTTAAAAATCCCGGTCCTGATCGGCCGCGCAATGAGCAACCCCAAGGTGGATTTGCAGGGGACGATGGATACCATCATCGACATCGCCGTGCAGGTCAAAAAATCCGGTATGCTGATACTGGATCAGATGGTCCGCGACCCGGATTTTATCAGAAGGAACGATCCCTTAATGGTCAAAGGGCTTACTCTTCTAATGGACAAGCTGGATAAAGAGGAACTGCGCGAAATTTTAGAAAACGACCTGCGCGTGGAGGAACAGATTAAGAAAAAAGATATCTCCATATTTGAATCCGCGGGCGGCTACTCCCCGACGCTGGGCATTATCGGTACGGTGCTTGGGTTGATTCAGGTGCTTGCCAACATGGGCACGCCTGACGAACTGGCGAAATCCATCGCCGTCGCGTTCGTCGCAACGCTTTACGGCGTGGTATTTGCGAACCTTGTGTACCTGCCCATTGCAAACAAGCTGATGCTGCGCATCAAGATTGAGCGCGTCACCAAGGAAATGATCATAGACGGCGTAATGGCCATCAACGATTTTGAAAGCCCCATTGCCATCCGCGAGCGCCTGGTCTCCTACCTGAAGATCACCGGCAAGAAATCCGCCCCGGCCAAGGAAGCGGGTGGATCGGGTGAGTAAACGCGACTCCCACGAGGAAGAAAAGCATGGAAGCAGCGAGCGCTGGCTGATCACCTATTCGGATATGATCACGCTGCTGCTTGCGCTCTTTATCATGATGTACGCCATGAGTTCGGTAGACTTGGATAAATATGCGGCGCTTGCCGAAGAGCTGGGCCAGACACTCAACCCCAGCGCGCAAATGGGCAACGGTAACGGCAATGGGACGGGCAATGGCACCGGAAACGGAACGGGCAACGGCACCGGGTTCCTGGAAGGCACCATCATCGGAATTTCAGGCGAGACGGACTCGGCGGCGACAACGGTCGGCCTCAATACCAAAGAAATCAGCGTAAACGACCTGCAAAAGGAGCTCAATGACCTCATTACATCCAGCGGCCTCAATGCCTACGCCAGCGTGCACAAGGAGGATCGCGGCATTACATTGAGCCTCGTGGAGGGCATGCTGTTCCAATCCGGCTCGGCGGATATCAACCCCAGCGCGAATGAAATACTGGAGCAGCTCATTGTCATCATCCGCTCGGTGGACAATTACATCCGCGTGGAAGGCTCCACAGACAACATCCCCATCCGCACGGCAAAATTCCCCTCCAACTGGGAGCTTGCTTCCCAGCGCGCCATCAACGTGGCGAAGATGCTGGTAGAGGAGGGCGTAGATGCCTCCCGCATCTCGGTGGTCAGCTACGGCGAATACCGCCCCGTCGCCCCCAACGATACGGAGGAAAACCGCAAGCTCAACCGCCGCGTGGATATCGTATTCTTGAACCAGGCGCTCGACAAATACGAGCCGGGCAACGAGGGCGAAACGGTAACGAGCAATTAGAGATAAGCATATAAGCAATATAAAGCGGCCCGCATGATACCATGCGGGCCGTTGTTCATGTTGGCTCCCTCTGATGAGGGAGGCGCGATGTTCCTCGACACAGCTACACATAGTTTCCATTAAAAAATGAGGCTCTGCTAGATAATAATATTGGCATTAGATGTAATGGTAGGAAGGACGTGATTCCCTCCTACTAAGTTCAAAACGAAAGAGTATATCTGAAATTATGGAATATCTACAAAAATTATTTCTTATCTTCAAGTGTCTCTAATATTTGACTTACTCTTTTATTTAGGTAATTTTCAATATAATCTTGTCCTTCATCATCAACAACGAAAAATGTTGCACAATAGTTTGTATCAGGTTGGCCACTTACATCTCCATGATATTTTACGCCATCTATCAAAACAACGTAGTTGTTAGACCAAAACTGAAAGCCCAGAAATTGTTTGCTGGGATGCTCATTAAAACCAAGAAATTCGCAAGCTTTTCCTTGTTCTCTTAAATACCTTATTAATGCGATAATCGGTTCTTCGGTTGGATTATTAAAATATTTATCTGGTACGATAAATTCTATTTTATGTTTAGGTATCATTATGCCCTCTTTTCTAAATCACCATAGATAACTATTGCGATTTATTATTTGATATTATTATATATTGTTTTTTGATAAAATACTTTAATTTACCTATATTTGTTAGATAAATGTAGCCGCCCTATCTTTGAACTGCGTTTGCCGTACATCGGCCGCCTCGCGAGAGGAATGTTGTCTAACAGAGCTAAAAAAGTTATCGGCGCTGAAAGCGCCGATAACTTGAAATCATCGGGTAAATTTATTAACACTTTGAAAGTGCCTTACCACTTGTTCGACTATATTTCATCCATCATCCGATAGCCGACGCCGACCTCGGTGACGATATATTTGGGTTCCGCCGGGTTTATTTCAAGCTTTCGCCTGATGTTCGCCATGTTGACCCGGAGCGCCTGAATTTCGTTGGTATAGGGGCCCCAGACCTCGCGCATGATCATATCGTGGGTGAGCACCTTGCCGATGTTCCTTGCAAGCAGCACGATGATCTTATACTCGATGGGCGTAAAGTGCAGATCCTTGCCCGCGAGCGTAACATTGCGCTTATCAAGGTCGATCTCCAATTCCCCCACGGATATGACTGTTTCCGGCCGGGCGCCCTTCTCCACCCGCTGGGTCAGGCGGATGGCGTTTCTTATACGGGCAAGCAACTCCGCCGTGCCAAAGGGCTTTGTGATATAGTCGTTTGCGCCAAGGTCCAGCGCCTCCACCTTATCCCGTTCATGGCCGCGCGCGGAAACCACCACCACGGGGATACCGCTCCACGCCCGCAGCAGCTTTAATACCTCCACGCCGTCCATATCCGGCAAGCCCAAGTCCAGCAGCACAAGATCCGGGCTGTGGGAGGCCGCCATAGCCACCCCCTGGGAACCCTTTTGTGTTTTCACCACACGGTAGCCGTTCGCGGTAAGTATGGCGGAAATAAAATTGGATATGGTCTCGTCGTCCTCAATGATGAGAATAAGCGGTTGGTTGTTCATATTGCTCCTCCAATGAAATAGAGAATTCAGGTTGGCGAGGATATTTGTCGCCAGAAAAGGAAAAAAGCGCAGGAATACCCGTAGGTATTGCGAGCATTTTTGACGCATTATGGCGGCAAATAGACCGCCAAGATGTTTCAAGACTTCGTTGGGGGAGCAATCCTTTCCTCACTTTCCAGCGGCAATGTGAAGCGGAACGCGGCCCCGCCGACCGGGAGGTTATACGCCTCCATCACGCCCTTGTGCGCCTTGACGATTGTCATGCAGATGGAAAGGCCGATCCCCATGCCGCGCGTCGCGTCGGCGCTGCGCCTGCCAGTGGGAACGTCCCCGGCAAACAGGTGCGAAAGCTCCTCCTGCGCGATGCCGGATCCGTGATCCCGCACCTCGAACGCGGCCGTATTCCCTTCCTGGCTCACCTCCACCTCGATGGGGGACTCGGTATGGGCGTGCTTTGCGGCGTTTTCCATCAGGTTGATGAGCACCTGTTCGATGAGGGTGCCGTCCATGGGCACAAGCAGCAGTTCTTCCGGCGCTTTTACCTGAATAATCTGCCGAGGGTATCGCTTGCGGAACCGCCGCACGGCCTCGGCCACCACTTCCTCCGCGACCTCAACGGTCTTTTTTACGCTGGTTTCCTCCTCGTTGATGCGGGTGACGGAAAGCAAATTCTCTACCATGCGAATGAGCCACTGCGAATCGTCCCGGATGTTGCTGATGAGCATGTCGTGCGTGGTCTTATCGAGCTTGTCCCCATTTTCCAATATTGCGGAGCTCGCGCCGGAAATGCCGGTGAGCGGGGTCCTTAAATCGTGCGATATGGCACGCAGCAGATTGGAGCGCATTTTTTCCTTTTCGGATTCCAAAAGGATGCGCCCCTGCTCGTCCGAAAGCCGCTGCCGCTCCAGCGCCATGGCGACCTGAGTCGCCATCATGCTCAACAGCAGCCTATTGTCCTGGGTGAGCGGGCCCTTTTGGCAGGATACGCCCATCACGCCCGCCACGCGTCCCTGCGCGCTGACCGGCATATAAAACGCCTCCGCTTCGGAAAACGTATCCGTTCCCCTGCCCGCGGACTTGTGGTTTAAAAACACCCAGCGGGCGACGGCGCGGCCTTTCTCCGTATCCAAAAACTCCGCCACAGGCTCATGTTTGGACTGGAGCAGCATGCCGCTTCCGGCCTGATCGGGCTCTTCGGCATAGAAGATCACGGAACGCTCAAAAAGCTTTTCTGCGTAGCTGTTGGCGACGTCGGCGATGCCAGCTAGCCCCTGGGTGGCCAGCAGCTTTTTGTTGATCTCATATAGAATCTGCGTACGCCACTCGCGCTCCACGCTTTTATTGGCCTGTGTCTTGATGCGCACGGTCAGCGCGCTTGTGATGAGGGCAACGATGAGCACAATCAAAAACGTGACGGGATACATCCCGCTCCACAACGAAAATACGTAATACGGATACGTGAATATAAAATCCGATAACAAAACGCTGAGTATGGATGCGGCAATTCCATAAAGATAGCCCGAGGTCACCCTAGAAATAATGATAACGGAAAGGATATACACGACGATGTTGCTTTCATACAGCGAGGCCTCCCGCAGCGCGTAGGAAACAGCCGTCGCCAGCGCGAGCAGCGCAAGGGTCTTGAAAACGTCCTTCCCGGAAAACGAAAATGCGCTCTCCCCGAACAGCTTTCGCCTGCCCGGATGGTATTGCCGAATGGACCGGTTGGGAATGATGTGCACTTCGACGCCCGGCAAAAGGGCGATCAATTGATCCTCAAAATCCAGCTCAAACAGGTTCTTTGCGGTGCGCTTGTTGCGGCTTTTGCCCACCACGATATCCGTAACGCCCGAAAGCGCGGCGTATTCCGCGATGACGGGAGGCAACGCGCTTCCGTTTAGCGTAACGCATTCCGCGCCCATACGCTCGGCGAGGAGCAAATGCTCGCGCACGCTCTGCTTTTGCGCTTCCGTCAACCCCCGCCCGCCGATTTTTTCCACATACAGCGCCACAACCGGGGCATGCATGGTCTGCGCGACGCCGGCCGCCCAGCGCAGGCAGGAAGCGGAGGAGGGCGAAGGGCCGACACAGACCAGGTACTTGGTTCTGGGGTTGACGGCCGCGGGCTTTTTCTGCTGCTGCAGATTTTCCCGGCTGACCCGCTCCGCCGCCTTGTGCAGCGCGATCTCCCGCAGCCGCCGCAGGGTATCCGTATTGGCCGCGTAGGCCGTAACGCGCGCTGCGCGCGTTTGATCCGCCTGCAGGCGCCTGAGAAGGTCTTCCGGGTCGATATCGATGAACGTGACCTGTTCGGCGTTATCGAACACCGCGTCGGGTACGGTTTCTCCGGACGCCTGCCCGGTCAGGGCCGTAATGAGCTCATTGAGGCTCTCGATCTGTTCCACGCCGAGTGTGGCGTACACGTCGACGCCGGCGTTCTGCAGTTCGTCAACATCCTGATAGCGCATTTTGTTGCGGCTGCCGTCCGGATTTTTGCGTGCGATATCGTCTATGACGATGAGCGCGGGTCTGCGTTTTAGTGCCGCGTCCAGGTCAAGCTCAGCAGGCTGCGGTGTAAGAGCGGGAAGCCCATATAACAGCTCCGCCGTTTCCGGGAACGCATGCGGGGAAACGCACCCTATGGCCACGTCCATCCCGCTTTTATATAGCCCCAGCGCGTCGTCGAGCATCGCGTACGTCTTGCCGGAACCCGGCGCATAGCCAAAGAACAGCTTCAGCCTTCCCCGCCTGTTGCCCCGTTCCGGCCACTTCGGCCCGCCCTTGTGCGCCGTCCCCTCCAAGCCTTACTACCCCCTGTATCCGGTATTATTGCGGCCCCAACAGCGTGCTTAACTCCTGCTGATGGGAAACGCTCGTAAGCAAGATGACCTTATCCCCCGCGAGCAGCACGGTATTGCCGCGCGGTAGCAGAAGCTCGTTCCCCCGTATGACCGCCACCAGCACACATTCCAATGGCAGCTTGATATCCCGGAGCGGGTACCCCGCCACTTTGGAGGTGTTGGAAACAATCTTTTCCACCAGGGAATACTGGCCCTGATGGAGATTTAAGAGCGTCATCATATCACCCATGGAGAGTTCTTCCGCAACCAGGCGCGCCATGAGGTCCGCCTGGTTGAGCGCGGCGTCCACGCCCATGACGGGGGTAAAGAGCCATGCGTTCTTCGGGTTGTTCACGCGGCCCACCACGCGCCGCACGCCGTATTCCAGCCGCGCAAGAGTGGAAATGACAAGATTGGTTTCATCCGATCCGGTCACGGCGGCGACAACATCCGCATTTTGAATGCCCGCGGCTTCAAGAACTTTTGTGTCCGTGCCGTTCCCAAATACTATGACGTCCTCGGGAAGATCCCGCATGAGCGGCGCGCGGCGAGATTCCCGCTGCTCTATTACCGTTACCTGATGGGAACGGCCAAGAAGCAGGCCTGCAAGATAAGCGCCCATCTGTCCGCCGCCTACGATAATAACCTTCATATGCTCACATCCCCTTTCCGTCGTTGTAGCCAAGCAGGCGTTTTAGCCGCCCGGTGGAAGCGATCGCCACCGCGATATAAAGCATATCCCCGCGCGCAAATACCGTGCCCATGGTAGGCAGCATGGTTTTGTTCTCCCGCTCGATGGCCACAACATGAACCTCGCCCACCGCGGTAAGCTCATTGACCTTGTGACCAATCAGCAGCGCCGGGACTTCAATTTCCACAATCTCCACATTCCCCTGCCCCAGGCTCAATACCGTGTTGAGCGGGGAATAGCTCAAAAGATCCGTCGCTCGCTTGATGCCCCACGTGGTGGAGGAGATTGTCTGCACGCCCAGACGCCTATAAATCTCCGCCTTGCTTCGGTCGTACAGCCGCGCCACCACCTTGGGTACATGGTAAATTTCCCGCGCCATACGGGCAATAACGGCGTTTGATTCATCGCTCGCGGTGAACGCTGCCACAGCATCGGATTTTTCTATATTCGCTTTTTGGAGGATTTCCCGGTCAAACCCCACGCCTTCTATCGTGGTTCCTTTAAAGGGGGCGTCCAACCGTTCAAAGGCAGTTTTATCCGAATCGATGACCGTGACGTTATGCCCGGCTTTGCTCAATGCAACCGCAAGCCCTGACCCCATGCGCCCGCATCCCACTACGATGATCCTCATCTTGCCCACTCTCTCTTTCATTTGGTTTGTACCCCCGCTTTCTGTTGCGCCCGTTTGCGGCGGATGGCCTTGCCCACCTCTTCCATCAGCAGTACGAGCGGCGGTATGAACACCAGGAACACCCAATCCTCTAATCTGAGCGGCGCGGTATTGAACACGCCGTTGAGGAACGGCACGTAGCTTAACAGCAGCAGCAGCGCGATTTCCACGACAATGCCGAGGAGTATCAGGCGGTTGGTGGCGAAGCCCGTCTTGAACATGGAGACTCTATCTGTCCTGCAGTTGAACACCATGCCAACCTGCGCCATTACGATGGCAGCAAACGTCATAGTCGTGGCAGCGGCATAAACCGGGCCGGAGTCGGCAAAGGGCATGCCAAGCCGCCAACCATGCGTCCAATAGAGGAAGAAGAACGCCGCCATGCTCAGCGCCGCTTCCACCATACCATAGTAGAAGAACGCGCGTACGATCAGCTTTTTCGTAAGCAGCGGCTCCTTCTGCGAGCGGGGCGGCACCTCCATAATGCCCGCTTCCGGCGACTCCGCACCCAGGCCCATGCCGGGGACCATGTCCGTGCCAAGGTCAATGGCGAGCACCTGCATGATAGTCAGCGGCAACGGAATGACCCCCCCGGAGAACAGGTAGAACACCACCGGTATGGCTTCGGGCACGTTGCTGTTGAATATGTAGAGCGCAAACTTGCGGATGTTGTTGTACACCGCGCGCCCCTCCTCCACCGCGTTGACGATGGAGGCGAAGTTGTCGTCCGTCAATATCATATCCGCCGCCTCTTTGGCGACGTCTGTACCCGTAATGCCCATGGCAACGCCGATATCCGCCTTCTTGAGCGCGGGGGAGTCGTTCACGCCGTCCCCCGTGACGGCTACCACATGCCCCATTTCCTGAAGCGCCGAGACCACCTGCAGCTTCTGCTCAGGCGCGACGCGGGCAAACACCACCTGGCCGGAAAGCGCCTGTTTCAACTGGTCTGTGCTCATCTTCTCCAGTTCCACGCCGGTGACGATGCGCACGCTTTCGCCTTCCACAATGCCGATTCTGCGGGCAATGGTTTCCGCCGTCAGGCCGTAATCGCCCGTGATCATGATGATGCGGATGCCCGCACGGTGGCATTTTTCCACCGCTTTCGCGACCTCCGGCCGCGGCGGGTCCACCATGGCGACGAGCCCCAGGAACGTCATGTCCTGCTCAATCAGCTCGGGCGTATAATCGCTCAGGCTGACGGGTAAATCCTTTACCCCATCCAGCGTTCGGGTGGCGATTGCGAGCACCCGCAGGCCGTTTCTTGCATACTGGTCGTTGGCGGCCATAATGCTGGCGCGCATTTCATCGGTGATAGGCGCAACGCCACTATTCAGCCTGATGTGGGAGCAAAGCTCCATCACTTCCTTGGGCGCGCCCTTGCAATAGGAAATGCGGCCCGCTTGCGTATGGTGGATGGTGCTCATGCGCTTGCGGCTGGAATCAAACGGCAGCTCCCTCAGCCTTGGCAGCGTCGCACGGATCTGGTCCAGTACCAGCCCCTGTTTTTGCGCCACGACCAGAAGCGCCGCTTCCGTCGGGTCGCCCAACACATCAAAGCGGCTGCTTTCGCCGTTGGGCGGCACCAGCCGGGCGTTGCAGCACAGAGCCGCAGCACCCAGGAGCTCGTTGACCGGCTGGTCCGCGCGGTCCGTCAGTTTCCCGTTATACAATACGGCGCCGTCTTTTGCGTCGTAGCCTACGCCGCTTACGTCAAACGCGCGCTCCAGAGTCCAGACATTGCTGACCGTCATTTCGTTCTGGGTGAGCGTACCCGTTTTATCGGTACAAATAACGGTGGTGCAGCCGAGCGTTTCCACCGCGGAAAGCCGTTTGATCAGCGCGTGCCTTTTCGCCATGCGCTGCACGCCCATCGCGAGCGAAAGCGTGACGGTAGGCAATAAGCCTTCTGGGATGAACGCCACGATCATGCCCATGGCGAACACAAACGCCACGGCGATATGCGTGCCCGCAAGCAGCATGGAGAGCAGGAAAAACGCCACGCCGATGCTCACCGCCAGTATGGATACGGTCTTCGTAATCTTGCCCATTTCCTTTTGCAGCGGGCTTTGTTCCTCTTTCAGCGTCTGGGTCAGCCCTGCGATTTTGCCGAACTCCGTCTGCATGCCGGTGGAAAATACCACCGCCTTGCCCGTGCCGCCCGCCACCGTGGTTCCCATGAACACGATGTTGGTATGCTCCGAACGGGAAATGTCGGTGCGCAGTATCGCGTCCCGCCCTTTGTGCACAGGGTGCGATTCGCCGGTGAGCGTGGACTGGTTGACCCTTAAGTCGTTATCCTCCACCAGGCGGGCATCCGCCGATATCCGGTCGCCTTCACTCAAAAGCAGCACGTCGCCGGGTACAAGGTCTTCCGCGAGTATGCGCAGTTCCTCGCTGTCACGAAGTACCCGCGCGTAGGCCGGAAGCATCTTTTTGAGCGCTTCCGTGGCCTTGCTGGCGCGGAATTCCTGCCAGAAGCTGAAGACGCCGTTGATGATATTCACCATCCAGACGGCGAAGCCCAGCTCCGGCAGCTTTGCAATAAAACCAACGATACCCGAGATCCACAGCAATATCGCCATCAAGTGCGTAAAATTGGAAAGGAAGCGCACGATGAGAGGTGTGCCCTTCTTTTCCTGCAGTTCGTTCTTTCCATAGGCCGAAAGCCGGGTTAAGGCTTCTTCGCCCGTAAGACCGTTTGGGCCCGAAGATAACGCTGGAAACACCTCATCCACCGAAAGCCGATGGATGCTGGCGTTCACCTCGTTTTGTTCTTTGAGTTCATTTCCATTATACATCATATCGTTGCGCACACACCCTTTTTCTGCGCTCTACCCGCATATTTTGTTCCGGTTTCGCTTCCGCTATCAAGGACGGGGCAAATCCCCCCGTTTCCTCCCGCGGCAGTCTTCCACCGCTTCCTTTGCGCGTAACTCATTCCCTTTCCTCCCCAACATCCGGTAATGATCGCTTATTTCCGCCTTTCACCCGATAACTTGCCATACTTCTTTTCCGAGTATACCTGCCGATAAATAAACGCAGTATGAAGGATACCGCATGCGCGATAAAGATTGTATTAAGATTTGCCATATACGTATCAAAATATGAAATCTGCCCGTCCTCATCAAGTTTCCCTCTTTTCCCGCATAGTATTGCATATACGGGGTTGTGACAGGAGGGGAGCGCCATGGAAATAAAAAGCGCCTCGGCCACTATGACAAGGCTATATGACGCGTTTGAGGCGGACGGCTATAAAATTATGAAGGCGTTTACCTTCGAGGGACGGCTTGGCGTGATGGCGGCGCACAAAAAGGCCCTTTCCTATGACACGGGGCGGGGCAAGCGGTGTTATTATGTGGAGGGAACGCCATACGAGCGGGGGTACCTTATGGGCCTGCTCGCCGAAAAGGAAATGTCGGAGATGGCCGTGAAGTTTACGGACAACGTAATATTCGATTTTCTCGATGTGGAGTTCCTCACCCATTTCCCGCTCATTCAGAAGCTGCTGGTGGAACTTTTATACGAATTGTCCGAGCATGCGTTCGAGGCGCTGCCCGGACATATCCACGCGGAAATTTCCGGCATGCTCGACGGATGTAAAAAAGCGAACCCAAAGACAAAGGTCACAAAAAAGCGCCTTGTCGTGATGAACATGGCGTTTGACGTGCTGTGTGCACTCGCGTATTCCGGCGAGTTCTTTCACAAGAGAGCGCCGGAGGTGGCGGCGGAGGCGATAAAGCTGACCATGATGTGCAACGCGTTCTCGGTGATGAAAGCGACGGCGAATGGCGGACACTACTTTGCGCGGGATTTTATGTTCGCTTCCGGCGGCGTATTCCAGAACAACCTTTGCCACGCGATCCATGTACCTGCAGAGCAGCCCGGCACCAAACTTTATCCCTACGTGAGCGTAACGGCCCCGGGCATTGCAGGCAGCATCAGCGCCATGAACTCTAATGGCGTGGCGATAGGCGTCAACATGTCCCCGGGGGCAAATTCCAGCCCCGGCGCGGTGGGGTTAAATTCCCTGCTGCTCGCAAGGGACGCGGTGCTGTACGGCGGGGATATCAAGGCCGCGGCGGACGTGATCGTAAACGCCGAACGCGGCGTTGCGTGGAATTATGCCCTTTCCGACGGCACGCTCGATTTGGCCTGCACGGCGGAGGCGGGCATGTCCGCCAAATGGCTTGATGTTTTAAGCTACCCTTCACCCGACCTGCGCCCGTTTTTGCCGGATGAAAAATACCTCGTCACGCATCCCGGCGCGCCGCTTCAAAACGGAGCGGCAGTGCGCTGGTGTAATGCGCCCTACCCCAAAGAGTACTTTACATATAACCCCGGGCTGTGGAAGAACTATCAGAACACAAAGGATGCCTCCATCATCCTTTACCCGGACGCGTTCGCGCCGGACGGGTTTATCAACCGTACGCCGGAGCAAAAAAACTGCCCTTCCAGCTTCTATTTTGCGCCGGTGCGGACAGACGGAGACGTGCATATCACCGGCAACCACTTTCTTTCGCCGCGCATGCGCTGCTGCGCCATGGACCCATGGACGGCAGCGGTAACAAAGGGCAACGTCAACGATATTCAATGGCGCTACGACGCGCTCAATTATGAGATTCGCTCCACACTGGCGGAAAAGGGGAGCATCAGCTACGAGGACGCGCGGCGCATCGCGGATTTTTTGGCCCCCTACGGCAGGTACCCGGACTATTACAAAAAGAATCCCCGAAGCCGTGACGGGAAACAAATCCGCATAGAGGGCTGCGTCTCCCTGTTCGACCTCAAGGCGAAAACCGTGGAAAGTCACTACGGGTATTATGGAGATAGTTGGGTAAAGACGACGCTAAAAAATTATCTGCCGGACGAATAGAGTTCACCGGCAACAACGCCAAAACAACAAAGACCCGTGCTCTTCATAGAACGCGGGTCTTTGTTAATACTTGTTTGTTTCTTTACGCGGGGTTGGGCGCGCCAACCGGACATACGCTCGCGCAGGAACCGCAATCGATGCAAGCGTCAGCGTCGATCACATAAGTGGTGTCGCCCTGAGAAATAGCGTTGACGGAGCATTCGCTTTCGCAAGCGCCGCAGCTGATGCATTCTTCGTTGATTACATATGCCATTTGTTCGTTACCTCCACAAATTCATTCGGTTCTATTGTAGCATGCGTACAGTAAAATGCAACGTGGAAATGTAAAAAGCAGGGCTTCATTTGTTGCGTTTGCTGACACTAACCAATGGCATTCCGGTTTACACATACATGCTGCGCCACAAAGAAATAGCCAATAATCAGGCGCTTTTTCACTATTCGTTGCATAGGTGCGGCGCGGCCAACGATATGGTCGCGCCGTTAATTTACAGATACTCCCTACTCGTTCCTGCATTTGCAAGAACCGATCCAACTTTATTCCTCCGCTGCTGGAGGAGTGTTTCCCTGGCGCCTGCGGCGGTTGCGGTTGCCCCTGTGGTTGTGGCGCGGCTTCTGCTGCTGGCCCTCGGCGCCGCCTTCCACCTGCTGCTGCTGTGGGCGGGGCTGATTTGGCTGCTGCGGGCGCGGCTGATTGCCTTGCTGCGGACGCTGCCCACCCTGCGGACGGGGCTGCCCGTGTTGATGTTTGGGGTGGTCCTGCCGGGGCTGGTCTTCTCGGCGTGGCTGGTCTTCACGCCGGGGCTGGTCCTCGCGGCGGGGCTTATTCCTATTGGGCTGCTGGCGCTGGACATCCGGCTGCCTCTGCACAGGAGTTTGCTCCTGCTGCGGCTTTTCTTCGGCGGGAGGAGGCGTGTGCTCCTGCCCGGTGACAAAGCGGAATTCCTCTTCCTCCGGCCCTTCTCCTTCCGTTTCGCGGGCTTTGGCGTGGGCCACAAGCTCCAGGCGCACGGCTTCCTCTTCCTCCGGCGTACCGGGCTTGCGCACAACGGAAAAATGATATTCCCGAAGGTCCGGCGTGCCGTCCGGCATGGTGATGCGTACCTTGGTTTTTTCGGTGATGACATTGTTGTCAATCACAACGCCGCGGCCGTCCGGCGTAATGACGTCCTTGCCCACGCGGGGCATCAGCTTGCGCATGCTTTCATACGCGTCCTGCTCGTATTTAAGGCAGCACATCAGCCGCCCGCACAGGCCGGAAATTTTGGTGGGACTTAAACTAAGCTTCTGTTCCTTGGCCATTTTGATGGAAACCGGCTGAAAATCCGCAAGGAACGTCTTGCAGCATACCGGCAGGCCGCAGGAGCCCAGGCCACCTAACATCTTCGCCTCATCCCGCACGCCGATCTGCCTTAATTCGATGCGGGTTTTGAACACGAACGCAAGGTCCTTCACAAGCTCGCGGAAATCCACGCGGCCTTCGGATGTGAAGAAAAACGTGATTTTGCTGGCGTTGAACGTGTATTCCACATCCACCAGCTTCATATCCAGCGTGTGCTGCGTGATCTTTTCCTGGCAGATGGAAAACGCCTCCTGCTCAAGCTGGAGGTTGCGCTCGTGAATCTCTTTGTCTTCCACGGTGGCGATGCGCATGACTTCCTTGAGCGGCGCTACGATCTGCTCTTCCGGGACTTCGCGCGGGGAAAGCACCACGTCGCCGTATTCCACGCCGCGGGAGGTTTCCACCACCACGCCGTCGCCTTCGAGAACAGTAAGCTCTCCCGGATCAAAATAATACATGCGCCCGGCCTTCCGAAAGCGAACGCCGATTACTCGTTTTGTCATATGTTATCAATGCCTTTCAATTGTGAACACCCTTTTGTATGGAGAAAGCGCCGCCCAGGCCGGTCAGGAGCGCATCCATCGTTAGGGAGGGATGCGCCGCAAGTGAGCGCACTTGGGCCGACAATATCAAGTCAATCATATCCTGAATCTGTTGAAATGTAAAGCGTTGGGCCGTCTGACGGAGCTTTTGCGCCTCCTCCGTGAATGTGGCGGCCGGAAGTTCCAGCTTCACACGCAGCATATCGTGCGCGAGGGCCTCCATGATCCGCAGGCAATAGCGCGCGGTCTGTCGCTTTTCCTCCGTGGGCGTGCGCTTTTCTTTTTCTTCCGGCGGCGGGGCAACCGCCGTATTCAGCAGTTCCGCAACCGCCGCGTAAGGCGGCAAAGGAGCTGTGACCGCGTCATAGAAAAGTTTGGCCGCCATGGGGACAAACGCAATATGATTTTCGGAACAGAGGTTCTTTGCTAAGGCGCTTGCGCCGCCCGAAAGCCTTGCGGCAAGACGGGCTGATTTTTCCGAAACGCCCGTTTGCATCAACGAAGCAACAAGCACATCCTCCGGCTCCGCGCCCAGGCGTACAGCCAGGCAACGCGAGCGTATAGTGGGCAAAAGCCCCGCTTCAAGACCGGTAAGCAGCAGCAGCGCGCCCTGGGGCGGCTCCTCCAAAGTCTTTAACAGCGCGTTCTGCGTGACCTCGGACATGTTGTGCGCATCTAAGAATACCACGGCGCGCCTGCCGGAAACCGAACGCGCCGAGAGTTCCGCCTGCAGCGCGCGCACCGCATCGATGGGCACGGCCTTGGGGCCCAGGACATAATAGTCCGGGCAGGTACTAAGCGCGTCCTCCTTAGAAAGCCCAAGGTGAGCCGCCGCAGCCTTTTGGGCCAAAGCTGGGTACGCCCCGCCCTCCGGCCCCGTGAGCAGGATGGCGTGCGGGATGCGCCCGTTTTTTATGGCCTCGTATAAGCGTTCTGCGGTCAGTTGGTTGGACATGTAAACTCCTTTTTTCAGGGGCTTTGCCCCCGAACCCCTATCCAAGGGACACATCCCTTGGGAATCCCTTTCATCAGAAATGGGTTCTTAGGGCCGTTACGGCCCTAAGTGGGTGTTTGAGGGCAGAGTCCTCAACGTCAGAAGGGGACTTTTCAGTAACTTGTCTATTCGCTTAAGAGCAGCGCCTGGAGTTCCTCCACACTTTTGGGGAGATAGAGCGGATTGTATGTGGAAAGCTCCTCTTCCGACCCAACGCCGTACAGCACGCCGATGGCGGGCATATGAACAATTTGCGCGCCGATCATATCAAACATGCGGTCCCCCACCATCACGCAGCGGGCCGGGTCAAAGCCTGTCCTGTCAAGGAGCGCCTGCATGATATCCTCTTTTTCCAAGAGACCTTTTTCCGGGTCCGCGCCGCTGATAAAATCCAGATACGGCAGCAGGCCCAGCGCCTCCGCCTGTTCCTCGCAGGTACGCTGCAGCTTGCAGGTGGCGACTCCCGTAGGCATGCCCGCCTGCTGCACGGCGGCAAGCATTTTTGTGACGCCCGGGTACGCCCGCAGCATGGGAACGGCTTTCTCCGCGAATATCCTGCGATAGACTTCTATCGCACGGGTAAGCGTTTCCCCTTCAAAGCCGAACAGTTCCGGAAAGAATTTATGGATGGGCGGGCCGACGCACGCGCGAAGCTCCGCGCCCGGCATCGGGGCATGTCCCATTTCCTGTAACATCAGCTGTAACGTAAGTACGATACCCGGGCCGCTGTCCACCAGCGTGCCGTCAAAATCGAATATGACCGCCTGATATTTTGCCATTCCTATTCTCCTAAAACAAATATCTGACGTGTGGGGTTACTCCCGCACGACGATTACATTGTTTTCCTGCGCGCCGAACAATTCCGCGCCTAATACCTGCTGAATCTTCAAAAACGCCACGGCTTCCTCCGTGATGCGTTCCCCTGGCGTCCACAGCGGGATACCGGGCGGGTATACGCCCACACTGTCGGCAGCTATCTTCCCCGCGCAGGCGGCAAGGGGAAGCACCTCTTTTTGTGCGCGCACGGCCTCACGTACCGGCATAATACGCAGAACCGCCGGATACTGCGCGTGCACCTGCGGCGGAAGCTCGGTTCCGTACGGAAGCGTGCACAGGCCGTCCAATAGCATCTCGTACCATACGGAATCGTCGGCGGGCGTGCAGATGCACGTGACGCGGCGCACATCCGAAAACTCCACATACACGTCACGTTCCTCCAGCGCGCGCTGCGCCGCAAACCCCGTAATGCCGCGGCGGCTGACGTCTACGGTAACGCGGGTAGGATCGAGATGCGCAATCCCCGCCGAACCTGCGACAGACTGCGGCAAAACCGAAAGGCCCAACAGACCGTTCATGCTCTTTTCAAGCGTATGGCAGACATTAACCGCCTGTGTCCAGCAGCGAGGCTGACTTGCGGTATAGAGCGCCCAATCGAGCGACGCGAGCAGCAAATACGAAGGCGAACTCGTCTGCACCAGGGAAAGCGCCTGCTGTACGGCGGATACATCCATGCTTTTATCCACATGCAGCACGGCCGCCTGCCCGAGCGCGTTCATCGTCTTATGCGCGCTGTTGACCCATGCGTCAGCACAACCCGCGGGCGTGGGCGGCAGCGCATCCGAAAACGGGAAGTGCGCGCCGTGCGCAGCATCCACAAACAACAGCGCCCCATGCGCATGGGCAATGCGGGAAAGCGCAGGGATATCCGCGCAAAGCCCGTAATAATTGGGTGAGGTCACAAGCACGGCGTCGGCGGGTTCTTCTTTAAGCGCCTGCTCCAGCGCCTCCGGCGTGACGCAGCCCCACAGGCCGAACGTTTTTTCATATGCGGGCTGCACAAAGCGGCAGTCAAGACCTGCCAGCGCAATTCCGGATATGGCAGAGCGGTGGCAATCCCTGCCCAGCAGCACGCGCGACCCTTCCGGCAGGGACAGAAGCACGGCGAGTATGCCCGCCGTCGCGCCGTTTACCAAAAAGAACGTATGCTTTGCGCCGTAACATTGGGCGTAGGCGTTCTGCGCATCCGCGATGATGGTATTGGGGCTGTGCAGATTGTCTGAAAAGGAGAGTTCCGTAATATCCCATTGAGAAAGCTCGGGCCGCATAAAGCCCGCCATGCCCCTGCCCTTATGGCCGGGCATATGGAAGCGCGCTACCTGCCTTTGCGCATATGCGCCAAGTGCATCCGGCAAACGCGAAGGCTTTTGCATATACTCCCTTTCTCCAAATCGCGCAGACAATTTGATATAAAATCGCGCGGCAATAATTGTTCCAACGCTTTTATGATATAACAAGGCTTTGCCCACCGTCAAACACAAAAATCAAACGCAAAAGCAAATGAAAGCATTTACGAGATTCCGCGTGTCTGGAAGAGTTAATGCGCATAATTCAAAACGGATTGACGTTGCGATGGACTATCCGGCTGCGGTATTATGATTTGCGAGCCGTTCCTCAGTAGCTCAGCGGTAGAGCATCCGGCTGTTAACCGGAGTGTCGCAGGTTCAATCCCTGCCTGGGGAGCCACCAAAGCAAAAACAGTGCCGACGGCACTGTTTTTGTTTTTGGCTTTAAAGGGTCGAAGCCGCGTGAAAAACCGTTTCAATGAAGCGGTAAGCGGCCGCGGAGCGCTGCCGCGCATCTGCGCAGCCCAGAGGGCAAATGGTGCGGGCGAAGCGAAGGATCCCTACCTGCTAAAGAAAATACCGTTGGCATGATAGTTTTCATACGTTGCAAAATGGCGGAAACAAGGTATTGTTTCCGCTCCGGCTATCGCATTTTCCCAAAGCATCCCTCAACATCAGGCAATAGCGCATAGATATATCATCGGGATCCATCGCTCGAAACGCAATCACTCGTCTCTGTATCTGCATCCTGTTGGGTGCCTCGCAATCATTTGAATTGGCAAACAGCTTCCATGCCGCGCTCTTTTCTCTCATGGTCATGCCTCCTTAGGTGAAGTCTGGGTCATGATCATTTTAGCCGAACGGGCAGTGCGTTTCTTGATCTCAGTTGCTTTTAATTATCTCGATGACCAATGGAGGCCTTGGGGAAATGGCCTGACTATAAGAGAAGCAATGCACATTGAAATCCGATTTAGCGAGGGGGAGACGCAATGCGTTCAGGAGCCAGAGCGAAAAAGTCCCGCAACAGTTTGTTGCGGGACTTTTGTTTTGTAATATTCATATGTTGCACGCCTTAAAGAATCATGCTTCCATGCGAAAAATATCTAGAACAATGCGGCGGCAAGGTGCCCAATCGTATATTGGATAATATTTGCACCGGTATGGGCAAGTATGGGCCCTAAAAGGCTCTTCGTTTTAAGGTACATCATAGCCCATACGGTTCCCAGCAGCAGCGTGGACGCAAGGTTAAGCGGGTCTATAAAGACGATGGAGAAGGCCGGGACAAAAGTATATCCGATATGAGCGCTCATAAAAATGACGCCGGTAAGAACTGAGACGCCCCATTTCGTTTTCTGTTCCATTGCGGAAACGTCTATTCCCGAACCGATCACCAGGATATGGACGACCAATGCGCGAAAAAGCGGCTCTTCGCCAATTCCGGCCAGCAGCCCACCGCCAACAAGATGCCTTACAAGGCTCTCAGCGGGGAATGTTTGGGCCACATAGAGCCTGAAAGCCGGAGAAACGGCAAGAAAGACAACGTAAAAGAGTATGACAAAGGCTGCCCAAGCCCCCAGAAACAATGCCGCAAGCCGGAGGCTCACTGCCTTGTCACGCGTGTGAAAGCCGGCCAGACCAAGCCGGTTTTTGGTGAAAACCTTCAATGCCAATATCGCAAGTGTAACTTGCATAAAGTAGAAAATGACCCGATAGAGAATATCTGCCCAGACAATGCCCGAAATAAAAGGAAAAATCCGGTCGGCAACCCAGTGGCCGGCCAGCGCGATGAAGTGGGCAGCGACCAGCGCAAAAATAAAGCTTGCAAATCTACGGACTGCTAAAAAGAGATTTCTTGTCTGCATAATCCTGGTTTCTTTCGTTGTGATCCATCCATTTTAATGTGAAGTGGGGATCATTGGCAAGATATACATATCTTTTAAGCGCATAAATGGCGCAGCTATCGCCATATGCATACCTTAGCCAGGCCGTCAGAATTCGGTTCAGTTTTGTGTTGTCCATCATATGCATAGACAATCTGGAATTCCATCTTAAGGAAGTGGCCCATTTGACTGATTATATCGTGAGGCCCGGCGACACACTCTCCTCCATTGCACGGCTGTTTGATATTCCATTCCCGCTTTTACTTTCGGCAAACCCGGAGATTGTCGACCCGGAAAGCCTTTTCGAAGGACAGACCATCCATTTCCCGCCGGGATATCCCATGCGGCAAATGATCGAAGTAAACGGTTATGCCTTCCCCGATATCGATGGCCAGGTGCTGCTCGACACGCTTGAATATCTTACGTATCTTAGCATATTCAATTATCAAATCAAACCTGACGGGACGCTTGTTGGAATTGACGATACCCCTCTCATTCAAATGGCGCGTCAGGCATTCGTGGCTCCTCTTCTGGTTATTGCCAACACGGATGATGACGGCAGCTTTTCAAGCGATCTGGTACACGCCATACTGACCGACGAACTGCTGCAGATCACGCTTACCAATAACGTGATCTGGATACTCAAATCAAAAAATTACTTTGGATTGAATATCAATTTTGAAAACATTTCCCCTTCGGACCGTGAAGCATATACGCGGTTCCTTCAAACGGTCACGGCTAACTTACATCCGCTCGGCTATATCGTCGTTTCGTCGGGAGCTCTGAGATTGAATGAGAACCGATATGGACTGCTGTTCGGAGCAGAGCAATATCCCGTTTT
Source organism: Bacillota bacterium (assembly GCA_023409435.1). Lineage (GTDB taxonomy): Bacteria > Bacillota > Clostridia > Christensenellales > CAG-138 > JAEYLA01. The sequence goes on from JAEYHP010000189.1 coordinate 28,115, forward strand.
ATACAGCAGGGAAGTCAACAGGGTGTCCATTATTGTGACATATGAATTTGGATATACCTACGGGCCGCCTATGGCGGTGGTTCCTCTCAACCAGATACACAGGGCTCTCGATAACCTCGTTTCAATCATTCCCAGCAAAAATATACTTATGGGTATGACGAATTACGGGTTCGACTGGGCTCTGCCGTATAATACAAGCATGCCCGCTTACATGCTTTCATTTGCACAGGCAAAAGAGCTCGCTCTACACACGGGCGCCACCATACAATTCGATCAGGAGGCACAGTCTCCGTTCTTCTATTATCAGGACGACATGGGGGTGCTGCATTTGGTCTGGTTCGACGATGAGGCAAGTATCCGCGCGCGCCTTGAACTTATAAGGCTCTATAATCTTGGAGGGGTCAGTTTTTGGACAATCAATCAATTTTCTCCGGAAAGTTATCTTGCGCTTATCGAACTGTATGACGTACGTAAAATGCTCAGCGCATAATTAATAAGCCCACGTAACCGCTTACATCACGCCTTCACGGCCTTGATCCTGATACGCACATAATCCGCATACCATGTTCCGTCCCGGCGCAGTATGGGGGCCAGTTCTTGCACGGCCTCCTGTTTGATCTCCTCCGCGATACAAGGCGATACTCCCTCAAAAACCTGCGGCAGGAACATATCTATCCAGTCCGCCAGGCCGTTTTCCCCTTTCAATTCCGTCGGGCGGTCAAACAGGGTGGCGTAGATCACCCGCAGCCCGTGCCGCTCCAGAAGCGGCGCATATTCGCCTATGGTAGGGAAAAACAGCGGATTCCGGTAAGAAAACCCGCGCTTTACAAACGCGCGCGCCAAGGCGCCGTGTATGAGTTCCGTATTGCCCTTTCCGCCAAATTCGCAAACAAGCCGCCCACCTGGTTTGAGGGCGTTCGCAACGCAATGGAGCAGGGCATGCTGATCGCCGATCCAGTGGAACACGGCGTTAGAAAATACGGCATCCACCGGATTGGGAAGTTGGAAATCCGTCGCGTCGCCGTGAAGGAACGTCAAATGCGGATAACTCTCCCTTGCAAGCCGAAGCATATTAAGAGAGCCATCTAACCCGGTCACATCCGTCCCCAGCGCATGGAGCCTTGCCGTCAGCTCGCCGTTACCGCAGCCAAGGTCCAGAATGCGTTCGCCCTTTTTTACTTCCAGCAACTCAAGGAGGTCCGCCCCGTATTGGGGAACAAACTGAAAGTTTTTCGCATACTCTTCCGCATCCCATTGTCTGTTCATAAAACCCTCCGCAAGCATCGTTCCCGCATAGTATAGCAGGTTTTTAAGGCATGCACAAAAAACCGGATGCAGCGTGCGATCCGGAACGGCTTTCCCTATAAGCATTTAGATTTGGAACTGCTGCAGAATGGTGAACGTGATATCTTCCGCCATATCCATCAGACGGTCGATAATCTGATCGTATTGCTGGATGCTGCCTGCGTAATTGCCGGAGAGAATCTCTGCGGCCTCATTCTGGGTCATATAAATCAAATCATAAAAGACTGTCTGAAATTCGTTCCGGTCGAAATTGCGGTTAAGCGTGGAGATAAACTGGGCGGCGGTATCCGCAACGGCATACCACTGGATATTGAGTTCCTCCATGCGCTGCGCATCGTTGGCTTTGGCCGCATTGACCCATTCAAGCACCAAAGCATTTGCAACATTCAATACCCCTTCAAACTGCACGGCGTTGCGCTCCCCATATAATTGGCGGACCAGCGCCGCCAAGTCTTCCGTATTGCGCCTTAACCGCTGCTGCACAGCCTCCGTATCGCTTCCCATGACGGAAAGGAGTATAAGTTCCCGCGTCCAATGCGCATACTCCGCCAAAAGCCTGCGCAAAGTGAAGGCAAATTCCACCTGGTTGAGCAAGTAC
>JAEYHP010000181.1 GCA_023409435.1 Bacillota bacterium
CCCCGGCTACGGCGCACAGGGCGGCACGGGCAAGGATATCGCAAGCTTCTTCCGGGAGGGGATACGCGGGGTGGTCAACTCCTCCCGCGGGCTCATCACGGCGCACAAGGGCAAGACCGAAGAGAGCGACTTTGACGTACACGTAAACAACGCCGTACTTGCCATGCGGGAGGATATCCTGAAATGGCTGTAGTTACCGAAAACGCGCGCATCGCGGAAAACATATACCGCATGCGTCTCTCCGTTGCGCCCATGGGTAAGGCCGGGCAATTCTACATGCTGCGCCAGCCGGATACACTGGACCCGTTTTTAAGTCGGCCCATCAGCCTGTACGACGCGGACGAAGATACCGGCGAGGTATCGTTTTTATATCAAATAGCCGGACGCGGGACGGAGCTGTTTTCCCGTATGCTCGTCGGGCAGGAGCTTAACGCGCAGGGGCCCTGCGGCAACGGTTTCCCTATACTCCCCGGGGACGCGGTGCTTATCGGCGGCGGCATCGGCACGGCGCCGCTGTACCTGCTGTTAAAGGAGCTTCGCAAAGCCGACCCGAGCCGCAAAATCAAAACATATCTTGGCTTCCGGGAGGAAGCATATCTGGAAACTGAATTTGCGGCACTCTCGGACAGCATGAAGATCAACCTCGGCGGGTATGTCACAGCGGATGTGGATTTTAAGAAAAACGCCACCTACTACGCCTGCGGCCCCGCGCCCATGTTGCGCGCCACGGCGCAGGCGGCAAGAGAAGCGGACGCAACGCTCTATGTTTCGTTGGAAAAGCACATGGCCTGCGGCGTAGGCGCGTGCCTGGGATGTACCTGCAAGACAACGGCGGGCCAAAAGCGCATCTGCAAGGACGGGCCGGTGTTCCCGTATCAGGAGGTGTACGATGCACTCTAATCCGCTTGCAACCACGCTTCTCGGCGTGGAGCTGAAAAACCCCGTCATTGCAGCTTCCGGCACATTCGGCTTCGGACATGAATACGCGGAACTCTTCGACGTTTCCCGCCTGGGAGGTATCTGCGGCAAGGGACTGACGCTACATGGCAGCGCGGGCAATATAGGCCAGCGCGTGATGGAAACGCCCTCCGGGCTTCTCAACAGCATCGGCCTCGAAAACCCCGGCGTGAAGCGCTTCGTACAAGAAGAAGCGCCGTATATGCGCACACTGGGCTGCGCGGTAATCGCAAACCTCGGCGGTCACAGCGAGGAAGACTATATCGAGGGCGCGGCATTACTGAACGACGCGGATATCGACATACTGGAACTCAACATCTCCTGCCCCAACGTGAAGGCGGGCGGCATGGCGTTCGGCATGGACCCGACTTGCGCGGCAAATATCGTAAAAGAAGTAAAGGCTGTTACAAAGCATCCGCTGCTGGTAAAATTGTCCCCCAACGCGCCGGATATCGTCGCGGTGGCGCTTGCGTGCGAGGAAGCGGGCGCAAACGGGCTGAGTTTGGTGAATACTTACTTAGGCATGGCGATCGACGTCAAGAAAAAACGGGCGGTATTTGAGAACGTATACGCCGGGCTTTCCGGCCCCGCCATACTGCCCATCGCTCTTCGGATGGTGCACCAGGTGGCAAGGCACGTAACCATCCCCATTGTGGGCATGGGCGGCATCGCCAGCGTAAACGACGCGCTGTGCTTTTTAATGGCGGGGGCGACGGCAGTACAGGTCGGTTCCATGACGTTTGCGAATTCTGCCGCCATGCTTCATATCATAGACGGGCTTCTAAACTACTGCAAAGAGCAGGGCTTAGAGAACATCAGCAAGATCCGCGGGATTATATAGGAGGGAATTATGAAAGACAACCTTACCATCATGAAGGAGTGCGAGGCATTCCTGGAGGGACATTTCCTGCTTTCCTCGGGGCTGCACAGCGGGCAATACTGCCAGTGCGCCAAGCTTTTGCGCTTCCCCGATCAAGCCGCAGAGGTATTGAAGACCGTTGCGGAGCAGGTAAAGGGCCTTCCCGTCACCAAGGTCTGCGGCCCGGCCATGGGCGGCGTCATCGTTTCCTACGAGCTTGCGCGGCAGTTGGGCGTAGAGAGTATATTCACCGAGCGCAAGGACGGCGAAATGCAGCTTCGGCGCGGTTTTTCCGTGGGTCCGGGGGACAATATTCTCATAGCGGAAGACGTCATCACCACCGGAAAATCCACAATGGAAACCGTGAAGGTATTGGAAGATATGGGCGCCAAGGTCATCGGCGCAGCGTGCATTGTAGACAGGCGGGCGGAGGACTGCGCGTTCAAGCTCCCCGTATACGCGGCATTGGCATTAGACATTAAGACTTATGAACCAGAATCATGCCCCATCTGCAAAGAAGGAAGATTGCCGTTGGAAAAGCCGGGCAGCCGGGAATTGCCCAAGAAATAATACGGGTATAAACATACAAAAGGCAGCATTCCAAATGAATGCTGCCCTTACGTTTCAAAAAAATATACATATGTTGTATGCTAAAACACCGTTACTCCGGCTTCATGATGTACAGATGCTTGAGCGCCTCGTTAAAATCTACTCCCTTTTGCGCGATAATAAAGTACGCGGTATCGTTCACCACCGCGACGCCCGCAGCGCTGCCGTCTATTAGGTCCACCGAGCAATGGAAGGTATACTTCCCAAGCACCTTGGTGGTATAGTACGTTTCCTCCTCCAGGAAATAAACCGCCCCATCTATAAAACCGTACCGCTGGAACGCAACAATTTCATGCCCGTCTTTTTCATAGATCACGGAAATATCATCCCCCATCGCCCTGAACCTGTGCAGTTCAATGGATGTGGGCTTCGCGAACGCTTCATCGAGAACCATGGGCCAATAGCCGGTATCCCGGCTCAACTCCTCGAATGTGTTGTAGGGAATATCCCTTGGCCTTCCATCATCCTGAATTTCCTCACCCGCGTTCTCAGGCATGGGCTCCGGCGGCGGCACAACAAAGGAGGAGGTATCAATTTCGGAAGCGAACGTTAACTTGCTTAAATACGGGTCCAGCTGCTCCTCATACGGCAGGAACATATAGAAAATACAATCATCGGAAAGGCGCACAGATGTCGATGTGGATGTGCTGTCGTCCTCTACCCTGCAGTGCATGGTTCTGCCGTTTAAAACCGTGCGCTCGTAACCGTCCGGGAATATCATTTCTTTTGCGTCGCCCGCGTAAAACTGAGAGGTGCTGATGTATTGCCCGCTTGGCAGCTCATACGCGACCATCAGCGTATAGCCCCGGTTCGGGTCCAGTTCGTCGCTGATAGTGACGATATTCTTATACCCGCCGGTCAGGAGCACAGGGTCCCTGCCGGTCTTTTCGATGTATTCGTCGATGCTCATGTACGAATACATTTCAAACCCGTCCACGCCGGAAATCTGCATGCCGGAACTTTTCAACACGTTGGGCGGGGTTTCGACGCTTTCTATAATGACGCAGCCTTCTTCTTTTCGGACCACCTTTTCATCATAGGAGGTCGCAAGCGATTCCTCTTTGGGGAAAAGTACGATGTAGCAGGCAAGGAGTACGACGCAGGCCATCGCCGCGGTCCATTGCAGCGCCCGTTTGTATGCGCGGCGCATGGGCACGGCCTGCATCGCTTGCGCCATGCCCTCCTGCAGGATGCGCCGCGTTGCCTGCTCCTTTATTTGAAGCTGTTTTCTTTTTAAAAGTTCTTCCGCGCTCTTTGCCGCTTTTACTTCCGCAGGCGACGCCCACAGCAGAGGGTCGCCAAACAGGCCCTGCTCCAGTTCCTGCAGGACCTCCGGATTTTTCAGCAGCTTTTCAAGCTCGCGTTGCGTCATGGCTCCTGTTTTACACCTCGTATTAAATAAGATGCAAAGAATACAAAATAGGTCGCGCTTTTCCTTATGGATGCAATATTTCTTTTTCCAGCACGCGCCGGAGCTTTTTGCATACCCGGCTCAGGCGGGATTTCACTTTGGGCAGCGTAAAACCCGTTACTTCCGCAATCATGCCGAGTTTCATGTCCTCGTGAAACCTTAAATATAAAATAAGCCGATCCACCTCGTCCAAATCCTGCAGCGCGCAAATTAAGCGCGCTGTTTCCTCCGAACGAAGTATGGATTGCTCCACGCTCTCTTTGGAGGCAACGGGCAGCAGGGAGAGGAGTATCGGCTCGGTTAAAAGTTCTCTGGAGCGGCTGTTCTTTCTAAGATATGTATAACTTTCGTTTTTCGCGATACGCAAAATCCACGGCTTAAGCATGGATTTGTCTTTCAGCTGATCGTAATGCCGGATGGCGAGCACTATGGTATCCTGCAGGATATCAAGCGCATCCTCACGGTTACGCACAAGCGATAAGATCAATCCGTAGACCAAGCCTTGCATGGGTTCGAACGCTTCATAAAACTGTTCTATGGCACTTTCGGCTTCTGTCATAGCGTCCCCAAGCAGGATCATTACTCTTAAGGATAATTATTCCATTCCATTAAGGATAACTTAAAAATTGAAAGCGGTCAACCCAACCGGATTAATGTTAAGAAACGGCAAATGGCCTTTCGGCATTCGGAAAGGCCATTTGCATGTAATACGTACTGTTTATTTGAAGAGGTTTGAAAAAAAGTTACCTACCGCGCTGACTACGTTCTTCACGCCTTCCCATAGCTTGGTGGCAGTCTGCTGCGCCTTGCTTGCGCCCTCCAGAGTCTTTTTTAACGACTCAACCTTTTCTGCAAGTTCTTTCGAATCGAGCCCTTCCATGGAGCGGCACAGGTCCAGAAGCTGGTTCACCTGCCCATCCGTCAGGGAGATATTGAGGTTTTGGGCGATGGTTTTGATCTCATTGCGGACCTCGTCGTCGGACATGGTCTTGGTC
>JAEYHP010000185.1 GCA_023409435.1 Bacillota bacterium
AAGTCAACGTGCCCTATGTGGGCGGCGGGTTCGGCGGGAAAAGCGGCATCCATCTGGAGCCGTTGGTCGGCCTTCTTTCCAAAGCCGCGGGCGGGCGGCCGGTCAAGCTCATCCCCATCCGGGAGGAGGAGTGCGCGACGCTTCCCTGCAGACAGGGTCTTTTTGCCCGCATCAAGACGGGGGTTACAAAGGAAGGGCGCATCATCGCAGAAGAGGTGGAGTACCTCTGGGACGCGGGCGCATATGCGGATTACGGCGTCAATATCGGCAGGGCGGGCGCGGTCACGGGCTGCGGGCCGTATGATATCGAGAACGTGAAGGTGGACTCAAAGACAGTCTACACCAACCACATATTCGGCACTGCGTACCGCGGGTTCGGCCATCCGGAGGTGTTTTTCGGCATCGAGCGCCAGCGGGATCTCTTAGCCAAGGCGCTCAACATGGACCCGATGGAATTCCGGCTAAAAAACCTGTTGATGCCCGGCAGCAAGACCATCACGGGCGAACTCATCACCGAGCATACCGGCAGGGTGGATCTGTGCCTCAAGCAGGTTACGGAGGCGATTGGCCTAAATATCCCCTACACGCCCGAACAGAAAGAGGAATTTGAAAAGACGGGCAAATATCGCGCAAAGGCGGCGGTGGTGCTGCAGAAATCGCCCGCCATCCCCACCTGGTGCGCAACATCGGCTCTGGTGCAGATGAACGAAGACGGCACGGTGCGCTTAAGCGTGGGCGGCGTGGATTACGGGCAGGGCACCTATACGGTCATGCAGCAGATCGTGGCCGAGCGGCTGCACATTCCCATCGAAAAGATCGCGGTCTCCCCTGCAATCAACACGAACTTAAGCCCGTACGACTGGCAGACGGTCGCCAGCCGCATGACGGTGCTGTGCGGCAACGCGGTGTGCGAGGCATGCGACGATCTGAAAGAGCAGATCATGGAGATGGGCAGCGTCATACTGCGCGCGGCCAAGCATGAGATCGCGCTCGGGGAGGAGTGCATCTATGTCAAACAAAACCCGCACCAGCGGGTGCCGCTATACAAGCTCGCCATGGGATACACGTTTGAAAACGGCAACGCCATAGGCGGCCCGCTGATCGGCCGGGGCAAGGCGATCGCGCAGGGGCTCACCACGCTGGATGCGGAAACGGGGCAAGGCAAGACCGCGCTGGACTGGACATACGGCGCGCATGCCGTGGAGATCGAGGTGGATACGAACACCGGCGATATCGACATCTTGCATATGGTGAGTTCTCTCGATATCGGCCAGGTCATGAACGAGGCCCTCCTGCGCGGGCAGGTGGTGGGCGGAGCACTCCAGGGCATAGGCACCGCGTTTTCCGAGGCGGTGTATTACGATGAAAAAGGCCGCCTGCTCACAAGAAACTTTACGGACTATAAGATCCCCACGTTCCGGGACGTCCCCCACAAGGTGGAGGTGCTGAGCGTGGAAACCCCGCAGCAGGACGGCCCATACGGCGCGCGCGGCTGCGGCGAACATCCGCTGATTTCGGTGACCGCGGTACTCGCGAACGCGCTTGCGAACGCGACCGGCGCCGAATTCTACAGCCTTCCCCTTTCAGCAGACAGGGTATATCACAAGTTGCACGGCAAATAGCCGCTTGTGACGGCGGAACGGGAAAGGCACTGGGCAAATCAAAAGGGAATGGGGGGGATTGCGGCAGAAAATCGATGGTTCTTTGTTCGTACAACGGAGGGTCCACAACCACAGTAGCCCCAATATTTTAAGAGAGGTGAAACGATATGGCAAAGGATCCGAAAAAAGCGGCTGAGATCGGCTATTTGCCGGATGAGACCCCATCGCTAGGCAAGCTGATCGTGTTCGCGTTCCAGCAGGTGCTCGTCATGTTCCCCGCCACGGTGACGGTGGCGCTGCTTACGGGGTTCCATGTATCCACCACCATATTCGCAAGCGGTCTTGCCACCATCAGCTTTTTGCTGATCACCCGCGGCAAGATCCCTCTGTACTACGGCTCAAGCTTCTCTTATATCGCGGCGATTGTGAGCGTAACAGGCGGCGTTGGCTTCGGCCAGCTCGCGCCGGACACGCTGATATCGCAGGCACAGTTCGGCATTATATGCTCCGGTTTGGTTTCCATACTCGCGGGCCTTATCGTCAACCGGTTCGGCATGGAGAAGATTGAAAAAGTATTGCCGCCCACAATCACAGGTTCCATCGCCATGATCATAGGGCTTTCGCTCGCGGGCACCGCCCTTACCCAGGCGATTACGGACCCGGCCATACCCGGCCTCATGCCGGGCAGCGCGGTGATCGTGGCGCTTGTGACGCTGCTTGCCACAATCCTGTTCTCCGTATACCTCAAAGGCGTGCTGGGCCAGCTCCCCATACTCTTCGGCATCCTGGTGGGGTATGTAGTGGCGATCCCGTTTGGTCTTGTGGATTTCTCCACGGTGTGGACGGGTACGGTCATTTCCGTGCCGCACTTCACGCTGCCCGCCCCCAACTGGATGGCGGTGCTTGCCATCATGCCCATCGCGCTTGCGACCATACCCGAATCCGCCGCGCATCTGTTCCAGCTTGACATCTATGTAAACGACCTGGCCAAGAAAAAGGGCAAGGGCGTATACAAGATCGCGGATAAGCTGGGGCTTAACCTGATCGGCGACGGTATGGGCGATATCGTATCGTCTCTGTTTGGCGGCCCTGCGGGCACCAACTACGGCGAGAACATCTCCACCATGGCCATCACGAAAAACTTCTCTTCAAAAATGCTGGGCATGGCGGCCATCATCGCAATCGTGCTCTCATTCCTGACGCCTCTCTCTAACGCCGTGAACACCGTGCCCGCCGCCGTTATCAACGGCGCGTGCATCTTCCTGTTTGGCGTCATCGCTGCGCAGGGCGTCGCGATCATGATCAATCAGAACGTGGATCTGTTCAACGCCCGCAACCTTGCCGTTATATCCGTCATATTCGTTATCGGCTTGGGCGGAAACTATGGGTTTGCAGGCGGCATGATCCCGGTGTTCGGCGCGAAGCTTCCTGCCATCGCCACCGCGGCGGTAGTGGGAATCCTGCTCAACCTGATACTCTCCATCGGAACAGGCGCAAGCAAGAAGAAGGAGAAAGCTCCGGCGCAGGCCAAGGGCGTTGCTTCCTAAAGAAGCATAAAAAAACAATAGGCAAAGAAAAGCCGTGTCGGAAACGACACGGCTTCAATGTGTCGAAAACTCCTTGGGGGTTCGGGGGCCGCTTTCGCAGTTCGCAATGGTTGCACCCCTTACGGGCGGTGCTCCCTTACTCACTGACCTTCCGCCTCGCTTTTTCTGCCACTGGCAGCGCTCGGCTCCGGCTCCTGGAGGCTTCCAACCGCCGCCAGCGACAGGCGCGGTGGCGGCGGAAGGCCTTGCGGGGCAAGGCTTTCCTTGCAGGAACAACCGACCGTGCCGTAGGCGCAGGTTGTTCCTGTAATCTTCGAAAAAGTGTCGCAAGACACTTTTTCGACAAGCAAAAGCCGGGTCGGACACGACGCGGCTTTTTGCTTGCTCCTGTCTCAGTTTGGATTGGCTTTGCACAGCGCAATAAAATCCCGTGCCGATCTGGTCAGGAATTTGTTTTTATGATAGAGGATAGAAAGCGACCGGTTGAATGTAATGTCCTTTAATATCAGCTGCCGGATATGGCGCTGCTCCAGGGCCGGTTTCACCAACCGGTACGGCAGCACGGAAAGGCCGTGTCCTGCGGCGACAGCCTCTACGATGGCCTGGGTGCTGATGCTTTCCCAGATCGGCGTGATGGAAATATTGTGGATCAGCAGGGCGCTCTCGAACAATTCCCTTGTGCCGCTTCCTTTTTCCCGCAATACAAAGTCACAGTCCCGGATCTGTTCCACATCCAGCGGACCCGACAGGGCGAGTTCGTGCCGGTTCCCGCAAATCAGAACCATTTCATCCTCCATAAACTGCTCGCCGATCAGATGCTCGCTATGGACGCATCCTTCGATCAGCGCAAAATCAATTTCGTTATCCAGAACCCTCCTTTCGATTTTCTCGGAATCCTCAATCGTCACATATACCGTAACGCCCGGGTTGGATTGGCGGAACAATGAGACGTACTGCGGAAGCAGGCAGGTACCGATTGTGACGCTCGCGCCTATATGGATGGGGCCAAGCGCATCCCACTCCCGGATACCGCTTTCCAGCTGCTCGCTGAGCGAGACGATCTGTGTCGCATAATTTAAAAACTGCCTGCCAGGCTCCGTCAAATATAGCTTTCTCGAGATCCGGTCGAACAGCTTGATATCATACTTCTCTTCCAATTCCCGGATAGCAAGGCTGACCGTAGGCTGCGCGAGAAAAAGCTTGTCTGCTGCCGCCGTAACGCTCTTATATTTACAAACCGCAATGAATATGGACAGATGCCGTAAAGTCATAATACAAGCCTTTCATAATAAAATATAAATACATTATATCATTCTATACTATTTTACTTTAAAAAATGTAAAGAATACAATAGATATTGGAGCTACATCAAATACTAGGCAATGGAGGCTTTATGACGTTATCTGTTCATCATCGCCTGTTGGCGGTCGTTATCAACGATGAAAACGGCCGCATGGCATGCAGGATACAGCGCCTCAGTTTTTGGAGCGCCCAAAATGAGATATATGCCTCCGGAAATAAGCTGGCATATACCACAGATATTCTTGCAGGCCTCTCGTCCGCGGTTGATGATCAGGCAAAACAGCGCAGGTATGTCGCATATTGTGCCAGGGATCAATCAAAGGTTGTGGCGTCCGCATCGCCGGAATATGCGAAGAGTCAATCTTTGCTGCCCGTGCTGAGGACTCCCCGCGTAGGCGCGTTGAAGATATGTTCCAAATATGGAGAACTCGAAATCAGGCGGGCCGGTCAAAAAGAACTCGTCATAAGCGGCATGCAGGGAAAGACAGGGCATATTTACCTGTCGCCGCTGTCGGGCGTTTCCTCAATACGCTGGGATGCAATGCCCAGCATGGAATTCGGGGCCGTGCTCCTCGCGTTTATCGGCTACATGCTGCGTGAGGATGAGGCTTGCTTGGTGTGAAAGCATCAATATCCTAAGCCCTCAAGTATCAACACTCCGGCTGTTGCGCGCAACGGATGGAATATTTTGCAAGGAGGATTGCATGTTCACAATTATCGCACTCGAAATACTTCTGATCTGTATCGGCGCAGGCTTTCTGGGGTCGCTTTTGGGGCTGGGCGGAGGCATCATTGTAACGCCTGTGCTTACGCTGATGTTTGGGCTGGATATCAGATACGCTATCGGGGCCAGCATCGTATCCGTCATCGCCACCTCCAGCGGCGCGGCGGTCGCCTATCTCAAGGACAGGCTTACAAATGTCAGGATCGGCATGTTTCTTGAAATCGGCACGACGCTTGGCGCCATTACCGGCGCATACTTAAGCGGTCTCATCGACCCCAAGTATTTATACATTATATTTGGCCTTCTGCTGCTTTACTCGGCTGTGATAATGCTTAAAAAGACCAACACGGAGCTTCCGCAAAACGTGCAAGGGCATCCCATGGCGGAAAAGCTCGGCCTCAACGGCGAGTATTATGACAAACTGCTCAGGCAGCAGGTGGTTTATAAGGTGGACGGCGTATATGGCGGCCTGGGCATGATGTATGGGGCAGGCGTCGTTTCAGGTTTGCTGGGCATCGGAAGCGGCATTTTTAAGGTCATGGCGATGGATCTGTGCATGAAGCTGCCGCTCAAAGTTTCCAGCGCCACCAGCAACTTTATGATCGGCGTTACGGCTGCGGCCAGCGCTGGTGTATATTTCTTAAGAGGCGATATTGATCCGAAGATCGCGGCGCCCGTCGCATTGGGCGTTTTGCTGGGCGCAACGGTAGGCACGCGCGTCATGCAGCGTTTAAAGAGCAAGACGATCCGGCTGATTTTTGTGCCGGTGCTTGCGTTTGTGTCGATTCAGATGATCGTGAAAGGAATAGGGCTGTAATGAAAAAGACAGGTTCCGAATCCGTTCAGACGGACACTCTTCCCGCCGAAAAAAGCAGCAAAATTGAGGATGTGGAGATCATCATCGGCAAGCTGCTGCAAATCGGCGTCATAGCCAGCGCAGTTGTCATGCTGGCCGGCCTCATCATGTTTCTGGTTACAGGAAACGGCGGGTATCCCAACGGCGCATTTCCGACCGATCTGCTGGTGGTATTTCGGGACGTTGCAGCCCTGAAACCCTATGCGGTTATTCTGACGGGCCTGTTTCTGCTGATACTTACCCCGGTGTTCCGGGTGGGCGTTTCTATCCTTGTGTTCCTGAAAGAAAAGGATTATCTCTACGTTAAAATCACCACGGCCGTTTTCATCATACTGCTTATAAGCTTCGTGCTGGGCAAGGTGGAATGAGAACAAAAGGCGTGCAGGAGAAAAACCGGGATAATCATAAAAGCCTATAAAAAGAGCCGCATCGCTTTTTCGATGCGGCTTTGCCACAGTTTTGGGAACCCTTCCATTTTACTCCGGGGGAGTCTCTTCTTTCTTTTGACGGCAGTCGGGGCAAAGCCCCTCGAACACGGTCAAATGCTGGACGATTTCATAACCGGTTTCTTCCGAAAGGCGGCGGTCCAGTTCGTCGCTGTATGGAACGGGCGCGTCGCTCACTTTGCCGCACCGCACGCAGCGTATATGATAGTGCGGTTCCATACGCCAGTCGAAGCGGTCCACGCCGGGTACGACAACATGGCGGATCTCACCGCTATCAGCCAAAAGGTTCAGGTTCCTGTAAACCGTTCCGCGGCTGATTTTCGGATCGTCTCCCCGCACATGCAGGTAGATTTGATCGGCAGTGAGATGGTCCGTATGCGTCCTGACCGCTTCAAAAACCATCTTCCGCTGCTTAGTGCTTCGCCGGGACTTCATCCGCTGCACACTCCAAGAAAAGTTTACTCCATTTTACTTGAAAGCGTGGCCTTTATCAACTCGTTGTTATCCAGCTTGGACAGCTCCTTTACCCGATCCATGCTAAGGTTCAGCGCCTTTGCCATCCGTTCGCCGTATTCGGAGTCGGCTAAGGCGCAGTGCGCCGCATGGCGGTATTTGATGTTTTCGGTAACAGGCGCGATATCCGCGGCGGTGTTGTCGATGAGAATCTGCTTCTTATCTTCCGTGAGCACGCGCCACAGGTTTCCGCCCGCGCGGAAGCAATCGTCGGTGGGATCGTCCTTGGGGTCGTAGCGCCACACCGTGCCCTCGACCGGAAGCGGCGGCTCCGCCACCTCGGGCTGCGCGGTCCAGTAGCCGGCGCTGTTGGGAGAGTACGCGGGCGCTGCACCATAGTTGCCGTCCACGCGCATTGCGCCGTCGCGGTGGTACTCGTTTACCTCGCACTTGGCGCGGTTGACCGGGATCAGGTTGTGGTTGACGCCCAGGCGGTAACGCTGCGCATCGCCGTAAGAAAACAACCTGCCCTGCAGAAAGCGGTCGGGCGAAAAGCCGATGCCCGGAACGACGTGCGCGGGCGTAAACGCGGATTGCTCGACCTCCGCAAAGTAATTTTCCGGGTTACGGTTGAGTTCCAGCTCACCCACCTCGATCAGGGGGAATTCCTTGTGGCGCCAGATCTTAGTGATATCGAACGGGTTTTCATAGTGGTTCTTCGCCTGTTCCTCGGTCATGACTTGAATGTACATGGCCCATTTCGGGTAATCACCCCGCTCAATGGCCTCGAACAGGTCCTTGCCGTGGTATTCCCGGTCCATGCCGTTGATTTTGGCCGCCTCTTCATTGGTCAGGTTCTTAATGCCCTGCTTGGTTTTGAAGTGGAACTTGCACCAGACGCGCTCATTCTTTTCATTGTACAAAGAGAACGTATGCTCGCCGAAGAAGTGCATGTGGCGGAAAGACGCGGGAATACCACGGTCGCTCATCACGATAGTAATTTGGTGGAAGCACTCGGGCAAAAGCGTCCAGAAATCCCAGTTGTTCTGCCCGGAGCGGCGGCCCGTGTGCGGATCGCGCTTGACTGCGCGGTTAAGATCTGAAAAGTTATGCACGTCGCGGATGAAGAATGTAGGCGTATTGTTACCGACCAGGTCCCAGTTGCCTTCTTCCGTATAAAACTTGACTGCCACGCCGCGGATGTCGCGCTCGCAGTCCGCCGCGCCCCGCTCGCCCGCCACGGTGGAAAAGCGGAGGAACAAATCGGTTTCCTTGCCCGGCTGGAGAACATTGGCCTTCGTGTACTTCGTAATATCGTGCGTTACCGTCAGTTTGCCATAAGCACCCCATCCTTTGGCGTGCATGCGCCGCTCGGGGATGACCTCGCGGTTGAAATGCGCCATTTTTTCCATCAGCCAGACGTCCTGCATGACGACCGGTCCGCGGGGGCCAGCGGTGATGGAATTTTCGTTGTCGGCGACAGGCGCGCCCACCTCATTGGTCAGCTTTTTGTGCTCATCCATGTTTTATACCTCCTTCAAATTAAGATATTATATCAACAGGCCCCGCCATTCCTGACAGGTGTCTGTCAATAGCCGGACTTTCGATCCGCTTAGATGGAAGCGCACATACACAGAATCCACACGTACGCGCAGGTTTTGGGGAGCATCAGCATGCCCAGCTTCCGGTTCATATTTACAAAGAGCACCACCGGAATATAAAAGGCGAAGCTGAGCATAATGGCGAGCCACATCCAGCGTAAGCCCGGAGCCGATTGCGCTTGGACGCCCCAAAGAATGCCCACAGCAATGCCCAACAGTAAAAAAGGGATGTTGCGGTAGATCGCCCAGTTCACAGGAGGCTCCTCGCCGTACCAGCAATTTTGTTTGGAAAAACACAGCATGACGCGCGAAGCGGCCAACGCGTATATAACAGCCGTCCAGTCCCGCACGGAAGCGAAGGGAAACAGGGAAACCCCGATATGCCAGAGCAGCACGTAGAATATTGTCATGGTGAGCGACGTAATCAGCTTTCCCAGCCCCATGGCCTTTCTTAGCTGTTGTTCCTCACCCGTCACGGCTGCGGCGATGCGCGGCGCAAGGTGGAACATATCGCCGAAAGCCAGCACGAACGCCATGACTCCGGCAAGCGTCTGCACCCATTTGGACGCGTTTGTTAGAATAAAGACGCCAATTGTAAGTGCCAGGCAAAGATATCCGATATCGAATACGGCTTCAAACCAGCCGAAGATACGCTTATGCGGCATTACCGCGGTTTCGCAGGCGTTTTTGCTCATGGGGCAACCTTATTGCTTTCTGGGCTTTGCAATGGAAAGGATATGCGCCGTCACGGCGGTGCCGACCAGCGCCAAGCAGCATATTATCCAAGCCGTCTGGATGTGAAACGCGGAAATCAGAAGCATGCCCCACAGTAAGATCAGGCTTATTGCCACCGTTTTTCTGGAGAGACCTTTTTTGTCCTCATAATTTCGAATATATTCGTTGACGAAGGGGATTTTCATCATGCGCGCATGTAATCTCGGGGTGGATACGAAGCAGCCGGCGGCGGCTAGGACGAAAGGCGTGGGCGGCCATACCGGAAGCACCAGGCCGACTGCACCCATTGCCAACAGCAGGAACCCTGCACCCGCAAGTAATACGTTTTTCAGGTTCATTTCAAACCGCCCTCCAGATCAGAAACAGAGTTTGATCCAATTTTGGCGGCGTGCTTGCGGTTGGGGTTTTGCGGAAACCATCCCTTCCTGACCCGCTCCTCCTGGTGCTTCAGCTCACCGATGCTCCACAGCATGGTAAAGCCCAGCACCGCTAACGTAGCGGAAAAGATAGCCTGTGCAACAAAGAGGGACGCAGTACAGCACAGTAGCCCGCCAGCCAGAAACACAGGCCAGATTTTGCTGGAAAAGTAATATTCACTTTTGATTACGATGGGGTGGAAAGCGCCGATGATCAAAAATGCCATAGCTCCAATGACAATGCCGGGCCAATGCATAAAATGCACCCTCCATTAATAGGACTTAATACTGATAATATACATCTCAGTAAGGCGTGTGTCAATGGTATCGCCGCAAAATTTATCCTTTCGTGACAGGTTAAAAAATCATACATTTTGGTTGCATTATTACAAAGACTTACATGCATCCATAAAAGTACACTATGCATGCAGGCATGAGGCATAGTCGCCCAAGCCCTGCCAAATCTTTTACGCATAGGGGAGGAGCATGTATGAAGAAATTTTTTGCCATTGTCCTGACGCTCTTACTGGTACTCACATTGTTTGCGGGCTGCCAGGCCGCACCCGCGGCGAAAGCCAACGACAAGCTGGTGGTTGGCTTTGCGCAGATCGGTCAGGAATCCGGCTGGCGCGACGCGGAGACCGCCTCCATCCAGTTCTACGCGGGCCAGAACCTCGATACCATCGACCTGAAGTTCGCGGACGCGCAGCAGCAGCAGGCCAACCAGATCAAGGCCATCAAGTCCTTTATTGAAATGGGTGTCGACGTCATCGGCGTAGCGCCGGTGGTGGAAACGGGCTGGGAAGCCGTGTTCAAGGAAGCCAAAGACGCGGGTATCCCCATCGTTCTGGTGGACCGCATGGCGAAGCTGGAGGACGAGAGCCTGTACGCCACGTTCATCGGCTCCGACTTTATTGAGGAAGGCAAGAACGCGGCTATCGAAATGAGCAACCTGTTGGGCGGCACCGGCAAGATCGTGGAATTGGAAGGCACCGTGGGCGCTTCCGCTGCCAACGACCGCAAGACGGGCTTCCATGACGAAATCGCCGCCAACCACCCGGGCATCGAGATTTTAGCCTCCCAGACCGGCGATTTCACGCGCGCAAAGGGCAAGGAAGTCATGGAATCCTTCCTCAAGACCTACGGCGCTGAAATCAAGGGCGTATACGGCCATAACGACGACATGGTGCTCGGCGCCATCGAGGCAATCAAGGAAGCCGGCTTCAAGCCTGGCGTAGATATCAAGACCGTCTCCATCGACGGCGTCAAGGGCGTATTCGAAGCCATGGCGGCGGGCGAAGCCAACGTAACGGTAGAGTGCAACCCGCTTCTCGGGCCGCAGTTCTTCGACGTCTGCGCCAAGCTCAAAGCAGGCCAGACGGTGGAAAAATGGATCAAGTCCGAAGAGGGCATCTACCGCGCGGATACCGCGGCGGCGGATCTTCCGAACCGCAAGTATTAAACATTACGGCGTGACGCACATCCGCTCCGGCCTTCACGCCGGAGCGGATTTTGTGCTGGGTAGGGCAATGGAGGGGATTCGGCTCCCCTTGCCTTAAGCAAATACCTTGGATTGGAGGAATATGCATGGAGCAAACGCAGCCGCTGCTTTCCATGCAGCATATCGTAAAGACATTTCCGGGCGTCGTAGCGCTGGACGGCGTGCATTTTACGCTGGAGCGGGGCAGCATCCACGCGCTGCTGGGGGAGAACGGGGCGGGGAAGTCCACGCTTATCAAGGTGCTCACCGGCGTGGAAAAGCGCGACGCGGGAAGCATAACGCTCGAACAAAAAGAGATATTCCCAAAGTCCGCGCAGGAAGCACAGGAGTTGGGCATCAGCACAGTGTATCAGGAGGTCAACCTCTGCCCGAACCTTTCCGTGGCGGAAAATGTGTTTATCGGCCGCGCACCGGGCAGCGGCTTCAAAATTGACTGGAAGACCATGAACAAACGGGCGGAGGAACTTTTACACCGCTTCGATCTTTCGGTGGACGTCACGCGCCCGCTTTCCTCCTATTCTGTCGCGGTCCAGCAGATGGTAGCCATCGCCCGCGCGGTGGACATTTCCGCAAAGGTTTTGATACTTGACGAGCCGACCTCGAGCTTAAGCGTGGTGGAGGTCAACAAGCTCTTTGACATCATGCGCAAGTTGAGGTCGGAGGGCATGGGGATCATATTCGTGACGCACTTCCTGGAGCAGGTCTACGAGGTAAGCGATACCATTACCGTACTTCGGGATGGGAAATATGTGGGCACGTACGCTACGGCGGAGCTTCCGCGCGTGCAGCTTGTGGCGAAAATGATAGGCAAGGAGTACGCTGCGTTTGAAGCAGGCGCGCTCTTTTTTAATGACGAGGAACAAAAGCGCGAGCTGCTGCTGCGCTTAAACAACGTCAGCCTTACAGGCTCCGTGCAGGAGCTGGACCTTGACGTAAGAAAAGGCGAGGTGCTGGGCTTTTCCGGCTTGTTGGGCTCGGGCAGGAGCGAGACGGCGCGCGCCATATTCGGCGTGGACCGCATCGCAAGCGGCACACTCACGCTAAAAGGAAAATCCGCGGAGTTAAAAGAACCCATCGATGGCATGCGAAAAGGCTTCGCCTTCTGCCCGGAAAACCGTAAGACCGAGGGCATCATCGGGGAATTAAGCATCCGCGATAACATTGTGCTCGCCCTGCAGGCGAAAAAAGGCATGTTCAAAAAACTGCCGCGGGCGGAGGCAAACAGGCTTGCCGAACGCTATATCGCGGAGCTTTCTATTAAAACCCCCTCCGATGAGCAATTCGTCCACAACCTTTCGGGCGGTAACCAGCAAAAAGTGATACTCGCGCGCTGGCTTGCGACGGATCCAGAACTTCTGATTCTCGATGAACCCACACGCGGCATAGACGTGGGCACCAAAGCCGAAATCCAGAAGATCGTGGTCACGCTTGCGCATGGCGGCATGGCGCTTGTTTTCATCTCCTCCGAAATCGACGAAATGCTCCGCTGCTGCTCGCGCATCGTGGTGCTGCGGGATCAGAAGAAGGTGGCGGAACTGGGCGGGGAGCAGATCAACGAGCGGATGATCATGGAGCATATCGCGGGAGGTGAACCGGCATGAAGAATTGGTGGAAACGGTTCTATCAGGCGCAGGTGTTCTGGCCGCTGATGGTGCTACTGGCCATCCTTTTTGTAAACGGCGTCATCACCGGCGGCAAGTTTTTTGAAATGAGCGTGGTGGACGATCACCTGTTCGGCCGCCTCATCGATATCGTTCGGAACGGCAGCAAGCTGATGCTGCTCGCCATCGGCATGACGATGGTACTGGCATCCGGCGGTACGGATATTTCGGTAGGCTCCGTCATGGCAATCTCCGGCGCCATCGCGTGCAGCATCATAGACCGTCGCATCCTCCCCGCGGCAAATGGGAGCATGGTCGCAGCGGTGGGTTTTGCGCTTGCTGCGGGAGCAATCTGCGGGGTATGGAACGGCCTGCTGGTCGCAAAGGTCAAGCTCCAGCCCATTGTCGCGACGATGATACTCCTTGTGGCGGGGCGCGGCATTGCGCAGCTCATTACCAACGGCAAGATCGTCACCATCAATTCGGACGCGTACTATTTCATAAACGGCGGCTATATCCTGGGGCTTCCGTTCCCCGTCTATATCGTGGCATCCTTTTTGCTGCTTTCGCTGCTGTTTACCAAAAGGACGGCGTTTGGGCTGTACCTGGAGTCCATCGGCTGTAACGCCACCGCGAGCCGCTTTACAGGCATAAAGGTGGACCGCATCAAGTGGATTGTCTATACATTTTCCGGCCTGATGGCGGCGGTGGCGGGCTTAATCGAAAGCGCCGGCATCAAAGGAGCGGATTGCAACAACGCAGGGCTCTTTATTGAAATGGACGCTATTCTCTCGGTCGCCATAGGCGGCACGCTGCTTTCGGGCGGGCGTTTCTCCATCGTCGCCAGCATCGTGGGCGCACTCGTCATTCAGAGTATCACCACATCGGTGCTGGCGATGGAGGTGGCGCCGCAGGCGACGCAGGTGGTCAAAAGCGTTATCGTCATCGTCATCTGTCTGTTCCAGTCGTCCTCGTTCAAGCAGGCGATTACAAAGAAAATGCGCGCGGGGAAGGCGGTGGCAAAAACATGATCAAGAAACGGCAGGGCATCAAAAACCTTTCCCTTTTCATCACCATCGTACTGTTCGTAGCGTTGTTCCTGCTTGGCGCTGTGGCGTTTGATAATTTCTTTTCGCTCTCCACGTTCTTCAATCTGTTGAACGACAACGCCTACCTCATCATCGTCTCCACAGGCGTCACGTTTGTGCTGCTCGCTGGGGGCATCGATATTTCCGTTGCTTCCACGGTCGCGTTCACCTGCGTGCTTTCCGCGTTTTTGCTGCGGGCGGGCGTACCCGCGGGCATCGTCATATTGCTTGTACTGCTCATCGGCGCGGCGTTTGGCGCGGGCATGGGGAGCCTCATCCAGTTCTTTAAGCTCCAGCCCTTTATTGTCACGCTGGCGGGGCAGTTCTTTTTTAGGGGCATGTGCGCCGTCATCAGCACCGAGTCCATCCCCATATCCGACGCGTTCTATATGGATATGGCGCTCAACAAGCTCGTGTTCGGCCGCGCCAAGCTCTATTACTACGTGCTCATCGCGCTCGTCGTGGTGCTCGCATCCTGGTACACGCTCAAGCACACCCGCTTCGGCAGGAATGTCTACGCCGTAGGCGGCAGCGAGCAGAGCGCGCTGCTCATGGGTCTGCCCGTGGCGCGCACCAAGGTGCTTGTTTATACCATCAGCAGTTTTTGCGCTTCTTTAGGCGGCATGGTGTTCAGCTTCTATACGCTGGCGGGGTATTCGCTGCAAAATATCGGCCTGGAGCTTGACGCCATCTCCTCCGCCGTCATCGGCGGTACGCTGTTAACGGGCGGCGTGGGCACGCCGATAGGTTCCCTGTTTGGCGTGCTGATACAGGGCGTCATCCAGAACCTCGTCACTTACCAGAACCTTAACACCTGGTGGACCAAGGTCGCGAACGCCGCACTTCTTTGTATCTTCATCGTCATCCAGCGCATCATCGCTCTGCGGGCGGAAAAAGAGAGGCTGGGGTAATGGAGGAACTAAATATTTCACGGGGTACGTTGAGGGCGCTGCCCTCAAACTCCCGCTCAGGGCCGTAACGGCCCCTAAGAACCCGCTGCGGAAACGCCTGAACAGACGTTTCCGACGTTAGGCATTCCCAAGGGATGTGTCCCTTGGGTGGGGAGGCGGGGGCAAAGTCCCTGAAGAAGTTGTTGATAGCCTGGGCTGCCATAATCAGGGAGCGTCATATTGTGCGTTTGCCCATACCAACTTATAATTAAAGGAGGGGGTGTGCCGGGGGATGAAACGATGGGTCCTGTTGCCGAACGCGCAGTTTCGTACAAGGCTGGTGGCGCTCTATATTCTCATTGCGCTCATCCCGCTGGTGCTGTTCGCACTCGTGAGCGGCGCCCTTTCCATCTCCCGCGCGCAGAATACCGCAAGCTCCCACACGGCGCAAATGGTCAGCCAGGTCAGCAATTCCATAGACGTCTATATCCAGAGCATCGATAAAATGGCGAATCTCATATCGCTTTCCCTGCACGGGGAAGCGGCGGCGCAAAGCGCTTCGCGCGCGGCGCTCAACAGCATGCTTTGGGATATCGCCGCCTCGCACCCGGAGATTGCGGGGATATTGGTCGCGATGGAGGACGATACCAGCATCCCTGTGGGCATGTCAAGAATTTCCCGCGATCCGTTCCGCGAGGAGGAATGGTACAAGCGTGCGGCGGCAACGCCAAATAATATCGCGCTGGTCAACAGCATTGTCGGCCGCAACGTGACATTAAACGGAGATACCAGCACGGATAACGTGTTCTCTCTGGCCAAGGCCGTGACCGATCCGGAAACCGGGAAGACCCTAGGCGTTGTGCTCTTTGACCTCAGGCACGATATTCTAAAGGATTCCATCAGCAGCATCACAATAGGCGAAAACGGCTTTGTGTTTGTGACGGACGCGGAGGGGAATATCATATACACCCCGCTCAACGATATCGTCTACCGCGTCAACCCGCAGTGGCTTACGGCGGGGGACGCCATATTCCCCGTCACTATCCGGGGCGCGGAATACCAGATTCATGTCAAAAGCTCGCCCTATACCGGGTGGAAGACGGTGGGCGTGTTCGCGCTTGAGGAAGTGATGGGCAACGTCAACTCGATGCTTGTGATGCTTATCGTAGCGATGGTCGTTTCCATCGTCATCATTTCGCTTGTGGCGCTGCCGCTTTCCAATTCCGTGACGAAGCCCCTTTTGAAACTCCAGCGGCTGATGAAGCAGGCGGAATCGGGCGACCTTAGCGTGCATTTCAACACCCAATACCATGACGAAATCGGCGAGTTGGGCAACAGCTTCAACCACATGCTCAGCCGCATCGACGAGCTGATCCACCAGGTGTACGAGGAACAGCGGCACAAGCGGGACGCGGAAATGAAAAGCCTGCAGGAGCAGATCAAGCCGCATTTTCTTTACAACACGCTCGATACCATCAGCTGGATGGCGCGCGAGTATGAGGCGGCGGATATCGTGCGGCTGGTGGATGCGCTCACCAGCATGTACCGCATCGGCTTGAGCCAGGGTCGGGACGTTATCAGCGTGGAGGAGGAAATCCGCCATGTATCCAACTATCTCTACATTCAGGAGATCCGCTACAAGTCAAAACTGAAGTACCGCATCGAAACAGACCCCGCCACGCTCAACGCAGAGGTGCCTAAGCTGATTTTGCAGCCGCTCGTGGAGAACGCCATCTACCACGGCATCAAGAAAAAGCGGGGCGGCGGCACGGTCGTGATACTTAGCGAACGCAAAGGGGATCATATCCGCCTGACTGTACAGGACGACGGCGCGGGCATGGACGCCGCACAGTTAGCCATTCTTCGAATGGGGCTCGTTGAGGAAGACAGACAGCCGAGCTTTGGATTATTCTATGTCAAGGAGCGCATCCGCCTGTATTACGGAACCGACTATTCCATTGAAGTTTACAGCGCGCCCGAGGAAGGCACTTCGGTTACGATCAGCCTTCCGCTTGAACGATTGCCGGTAAAGGAAGCGAACAGCGATGTATAAGGTATTGATCGCCGACGACGAAGAGATCATCCGCCGCGGGGTGGCGAAGCTGTTGCAAAAGGACCCGGACTTCGCCGTTGTGGCGGAAGCGGAGGACGGCGAAATGGCGTTTGAGCAAGCTTGCGCGCACTTGCCGGATCTCTTGCTGGTGGATATCAACATGCCCTTTTTGAACGGGCTGGAGTTTATAGAAAAGCTGGGGGATCTATTAAAAAACGCCGTCATCATCGTCATTACGGGGTACGACCAGTTCGCTTACGCGCAGCAGGCGCTGCGGTTAAAGGCGTTTGATTATTTATTGAAGCCGCTTTCCGAGCCCGTGTTCTTTGAATCCGTCAAAAGAGCCAAGGATCACCTGGCCCGGCACAGCAAGCAGGTGCAGTACCTCAACTGGGCGAAGCTGCAAATAGAAAAATATCGCCCCGCGCTTTGCGCGGAATTCACCAGGAATTGGCTCAAGGGATATTTCAGCCCCACCGAAATACAGGATCAGGCGGAAAAGCTTTCCCTTACCCTGCCCGAGCGGGAGACAGGGCTGACCTTATTCCGCCTCACGACGGATTCGCTCCTTGCCGAACTGGAATGGGATGAACAGACGCTCTATTACGCCGCGGAAAACATCGCCCGGGAGGTGTTTGCACCCTGTTCCCCCGTGTTTACGGCGGAAGCGTCCAGCGGGGATATCGTGCTAGTTTGCTCGGCTTACCCCGAAAAGCGTTTTCTGGAGTGCGCGGCGGACGCAAAACGCCTGCTGCAGGAGCACCTGCCCATAAAGGCGCTGCAAATTACGAGGAGGAAGGAATGCTGGGCGGATATGCCGCACGCCATGGATGAGGCGGCGGAGGAGATGGAACAGCTTGCGCAGTCCTCTTCGCTCATGCGGCATGTGCGCGCCTATATGGACGCGCACTTTATGGAGGAACAGTTCTCCCTTCAGGAAGTGGCGGAAAAACTGCACGTTTCGCCGCAGCATTTAAGCCGTGTGTTCCGGCGGGAAGCGGGCATTACGTTTATGGAGCATGTGACGCGGCTGCGCATCCGCCGGGCGTCCGAACTTTTGCTTCAGAAGGAATTTAAAGTCTACGAGATCGCCGAGCAGATCGGCTATGCAAACCAGCATTATTTCAGCAGCGCGTTCAAAAAGGTACTGGGCGTTTCGCCCATGGAGTACAGGCGCAGCATGAAAAAGGAGTAATGCGATGAAGCTTCTCCGGTATATTGCCATATTGCTGATCGCGCCCCTTGCTCTGGCGCTTTGTTCGGGCTGCGCCAAGACGCAGGAGGCGCTTGCGGATGTGGAGTATATCATCGGCGTATCGCAGGCAAATATGCGCGAGCCGTGGCGGCTTGTGCTCACCCGTGAAATCCAGGAGGAAGCGAAGAAGTATCCGAACGTCCGGCTGGTGTTTACTGACGCCACGCAGGACAGCAAAAAGCAGGTCGCCGATATTGAACGCCTGCTGGGCTACGGCATCGATCTTTTGATCGTTTCCCCTACCAACGCGGAGGAGCTGACGCCCGTCGTCAGCAGGGTGTACCAAAGCATTCCCGTCATTGTGCTGGACCGTGCGGTGGAAGGGTATGACTATTCGCTCTTTATCGGCCCCGACAATCAGCGCATCGGCAGGCAGGCGGGGCAGGCCGTGGCGCGTATGGCGCAAACACTTTTAAGCGATCGGGTACCGGGCGAGCAAACGGATATGCAGGTGCTCGAGGTGTTCGCCGAATCCAATTCCTTGGCCACGGCCGAGCGCAGCGCGGGGTTTATGGAGGAAATCGCGGCCAATCAGAACATATCCGTCCGGCCGTTCGCATTGAAAAACCAGCTGCGGGATACTGCGGAGGACGCGCTTTTACAAAACGAGGAAGTGCTTTCCGGCGTAGACGTGGTGTTTGCCCACAGCGACGATATCGCGCTGGGTGTTTCCCGGGCGCTACACGCCCTCCACAAGGACGGTTCCATCCGCATCATCAGCATTGACGGATACTCCGGGGAAAACGGCGGGCTGGAGCTGGTGAAAAAGGGTATTATCAGCCAGACGGTCACCTGCCCCACAGGCGGCAAGGAAGCCGTGCGCTACGCAATCGAAATATTAGACCATGTCGAAGGCGTGCCCAAGCAGGTGATA
Source organism: Bacillota bacterium (assembly GCA_023409435.1). Taxonomy (GTDB): domain Bacteria; phylum Bacillota; class Clostridia; order Christensenellales; family CAG-138; genus JAEYLA01. Next base: position 18,944 of record JAEYHP010000185.1, read on the forward strand.
TTGCGCAGTCACAGCATCATGGGCGTAAGCGATGTGGAAAGCTACGAGCGCATGCGGCAGAGCCTGCCGCGCGAACTCACGCGGTCCATCCGTGTGGGCTACGCGCAGGTAGGGCAGGAAAGCTCCTGGCGGCTTGCCAACAACGCATCCATACAGTCTGCCGCGTATGCGTTCCATATCGAACTGACCGCCATAGACGCCAACCAGAGCCAGCAGCGACAGGTGGAGGCGGTGCGCAGCTTCATAGAGGATCAGGTGGACGTCATCGTCATTTCCCCCGTGGTCAACACCGGGTGGGACGAAGTCCTGCGCGAGGCGAGCGAGGCCGGTATCCCGGTTTTATTGAGCGACCGCAACATCGAGGTGCCGGACGAGGACATGTTTTTGACGTTCATCGGTGCGGATTTCAAGGAGGAAGGTCGCCGCGCCATGCGGTGGATCTTAAATAACGTCCCGGCAAATGAAGACGGGCGCGTCATGAATATCATGGAGCTGCAGGGCACGGTCGGCGCCACGCCCACGGTGGAGCGCAAACAGGGGTTTGAGATGCTCCTGGAGAAGAACGCCAGATACCGCATCGTCCATTCGGAAAGCGGGGATTTTACGCTGGACGGCGGGAAACGGATCGTGGAGCGGTATTTGAAAGAGCATGACTGGGATATCGATATCATATTCGCCCACAACGACGACATGGCGCTTGGCGCGATCGAGGCGCTGGAGGAGCATGGCCTCCGGCCGGGGAAGGACATCAAAATCGTATCGGTGGACGGTACTCGCGCCGCGCTCAACGCAATCGTGGCGGGCAAGCTCAACTGCTCCGTGGAGTGTAGCCCTTTACTGGGGCCGCAGCTGATGAAGGCAGTTGCGGACCTGATGGCGGGCAAGGAGCTGCCGCTTCGCATCATTACGGACGAGGTGGTGTTCACGGAGGAGAATGCAAAAAAATCCCTGCCGGGTCGGACGTACTAAGCAGGAGCACCGGGGATTTCTTTTGATAAACGGACGGGCGGGCGCATAAGAATAGGCAGCCGGATAAAAAGGAGGGGTATCCATGCAGCCGCCGAGCGCCCAGAGAACGTACTTGCTCAACCAGGTGGA
>JAEYHP010000054.1 GCA_023409435.1 Bacillota bacterium
CTTTCGATGGTTTCTCCCAAAGCCCTCATGTTTGTCCATTTCCGCTTCATATAAATACCTCCTGCTGCAGTTATCCTACAACAGGAGGCTCTTTTTTCTCAATGTCCGTATTTACGGGTTCAGTTCAGACGGGGGAGCCTTTGTGCTTTTAGCAGTCTATGGCCTGGCAATCATTAGCCCTTGGGGCCCGCTTCCACGATGTGCGCGGGCATATCCTTGTACTTCTGGAAGTTCTTCGCAAACCGGCCGGCGAGGTCCTTCGCCTTGGCGTCATAAGCCGCCTTGTCCTTCCAGGCTTCCCTGGGGTTCAACACTTCGGCGGGAACGCCGGGGCAGGAGGCGGGAACCAGCACGTTGAAGTTCGGGTCAAGCACGAACTCGCTCTTTTCCAGATTACCATTGAGTGCGGCGGAAACGATGGCGCGGGTGAACTTGATGCTCATGCGCGGCACTTCGCCCGCGGGGCCGCCGGACCAGCCGGTGTTCACCAGGTAGACGTTGGCGTTGTACTTGTTGATGTATTCGCCCAACAGCTCCGCGTATACAGAAGCGCGCAGCGGCAGGAAGGGCGCGCCAAAGCACGTGGAGAATGTAGCCTGCGGCTCTTTTACGCCGCGTTCCGTACCGGCCAAACGCGCGGTATAGCCGGAAACGAAGTGGTACATGGCCTGGTCCTTGCCGAGTTTCGCGACGGGAGGCAGCACGCCGAACGCATCCGCCGTGAGGAAGATGACAGTCTTGGGCTGGCCGCCCACGCCGGGGATGACGCAGTTGGGGATGTATTCCACCGGGTAGCCCACGCGGGTGTTTTCGGTGATGCTGTCGTCGTCGAAGTTGAATGTGCGGGTCACAGGATCCATCACCACGTTTTCAACCACGGCGCCGAACTTGATCGCGTCCCAAATCTGGGGCTCATGCTCTTTGGAGAGGTTGATGCATTTTGCATAGCAGCCGCCCTCAAAGTTGAAGATACCCTCGTCGCACCAGCCGTGTTCGTCGTCACCGACGAGCTTGCGCTCGGGGTCGGCGGAAAGCGTGGTCTTGCCGGTGCCGGAAAGGCCGAAGAACAGGGCGGAGTCGCCATCCTTGCCGATGTTCGCGGAGCAGTGCATAGGGAACACGCCCTTCTTGGGCAGCAGGTAGTTCATGATTGTGAATACGGATTTCTTCATTTCGCCGGAGTAAGCGGTACCGGCAATGAGCACCATCTTCTTTTCGAAGTGGACGAGTATCGCAGCTTCCGAATGCGTACCGTCCAGCTCGGGAACGCACTTGAAGCCGGGCGCTGCAATAATGGTATACTCGGGGTCAAAGGAAGCAAGCTGCTCTTCGGTGGGCCTTAATAGCATCTGGTGGATAAACATGTTCTGCACTGCCAGTTCATTTACAACGCGGACGTTGACCGCATAGTGCTCGTTGGCGCCTGCATAACCGTCGAAAATAAAGATTTCACGGCCCTGGAGGTAGGCCATCATCTTGCCATAGATCGCATCAAATTTTTCGGGCGTGAAGGGCGCGTTGACCTTGCCCCATTCGATTTCATCATGAACCGAGGGGACGTCCACCACGAACTTGTCCTCCGGAGAACGGCCGGTATATTTGCCGGTATAGATGACAAAAGCGCCGGTTTCTGAAAGCGTTCCCTCTCCGCGTGCGAGTGCCTTTTCGGTGAGGACTGCGGGGGAGAGATTGCGGTACACGGCCTTAGGAGCGATGATGCCAAGTTTTTCACAATAGTCTTTCATTTTCTGTTTGGTTACTCCTTCCAGTTATTTGGTATTATAACGCCTTTGTTATAACCATAGATTATAGAATCTGGGCCCAATATCACTCTGGATGTAAGGTTTGCTGCAAATCAGTGGACTGTAGTCGAAAATCACCCATTTTGAAATATTTTACCTGAAAACAGAACGTCTGGCAAGCGGAACTTTTGATTTTTTGCAAGAAAATGCTTTCCATCATGCAAAATTCGCCCTGCTTTCATTTGGGGACCCGGCCGCCTATATTGTTTCCCGCCCCCGCGTGGTATACTCTAAAGAAAAAAGGAGCCCAAATATGAACAAGCTCTTGTTGATGGGTACGGGCGGCACAATTGCATGCCTGCCGACAAAGGACGGGCTTTCCCCGCAGATGTCCGCCGTCGAGCTGTTGACATTTTTAAGCGAGCCTCAAACCGATATCGATTGCCGCGACCTGTTCGCGCTCGATTCTTCCAATATACAGCCCGAAGAATGGCGGCTGATGGCGCGTGAGATATTCGCGGTAAAAGATGAGTACATAGGTGTCGTCATTACCCACGGTACCGATACCATGGCCTATTCCGCCAGCATGCTTTCCTTTATGTTGCAGGGCATATCCATTCCGGTGGTGCTTACCGGCGCGCAGTATCCCATGTTTTATCCGGATTCGGACGGACGCACCAACCTTGCGGATGCAATACTCGCCGCCCGCGCGCTGCCCGGCGGTATATACGTGGTGTTTGGCGGCAGTGTGATGCTCGGGTGCCGGGCGGTGAAGGTTCGCACCACCTCAAGAAACGCGTTTGAAAGCATCAACCGGCCATACGTCGGCGTATGCGCTGGAGGCCGGTTTCTGCCGCTTGTTCCGGCGCAGGAGCATGCAGTCTTTTCCTATAATGATGTAATCGACCCCAACGTCGCGCTTTTAAAGCTGGTACCCGGCGCTACGCCGGCGCTGTTTCGCGCGCTGCCCGCCTGCGGATACAAAGGATTGGTGGTGGAAGCGTTTGGCCTGGGCGGCGTGCACAGCATCCGGCGCGACCATACCCACGCCATTATCAGCTTGCTGCAGGAGGGCATGCCTGTCGTGCTTTGCTCCCAATGCTTATATGAGGAAAGCACGCCCGCGCTTTATGAGGTCAGCCGCCCGTTAAGCGAGGCGGGCATACTCCCCGCCAACGATATGACGACGGAAGCCGCCGTCACCAAGCTGATGTGGGCGCTGGGCCAAAGCGACAAAATGGAAGACGTGCGCGCCATCATGTCCCGCGACCTGTGCGGGGAAATGGCGGTACGCATATAGTAAAGAAGCAGCCTCAGCCACGGCTTTCATTAGAGAGTACTCAATCATTTGAAAAATCACGTAGAAATATCATCCAAAACATGAAAGCGGCGCGAAAAATTTAAGGATAAAGGCCGGTGACTCCTGTAAAAACTGGGTTATAAAAAGATATGCAAAAAACTCATAGAAGGGAGTTGACAGAGGAGGATAGGTTTGCTACAATAAACAAGCTGTCCCGCCTGAGAGGGTGAAAGATAAGCAAAACAAGCACCTTGAAAACTATATAGTGCGAGATA
>JAEYHP010000056.1 GCA_023409435.1 Bacillota bacterium
TATCTCGCACTATATAGTTTTCAAGGTGCTTGTTTTGCTTATCTTTCACCCTCTCAGGCGGGACAGCTTGTTTATTGTAGCAAACCTATCCTCCTCTGTCAACTCCCTTCTATGAGTTTTTTGCATAATTTTTATGACCCCTTCATATCTATTCGCTTTGCTGCGTTTATGAACAACATTCTTCAAAAAATTTTTAGGTATCCGCGGAACAAAAAGCAAGCCTTCGCGCCGCCATTGCTTCGCGAAGGCCTGTTGATACATATTATACATAAAGGTCTGGATCTTATTCCATACCCGGAAAACCCATCCTATTTATATATCTATACAGATATAGATATATAAATAGGAAAAGCGGCTTACGCCGCTTTTCCGTGGGGGATAAAGGGGGAACACGATTCCTCTTACGAGGCTTACTGGAGCAGCTGGAGCACGCCCTGAGGCGCGGAGTTGGCCTGCGCCAACATGGCGGTGGCAGCCTGCACGAGGATGTTGTTCTTGGTGTAGTTGGTCATTTCCTTCGCCATGTCGAGGTCGCGGATGCGGCTTTCGGCAGCGGTGAGGTTTTCTGCGGAGGTATCCAGATTGTTGATCTTGTGCTGGAGACGGTTCTGGAAAGCACCCAGCTTGGAACGTTCGGTGGATACCTGGTTGATGGCGTTATTGACGGTGGTAATGGCAGAGGAAGCGCCCGGCTGCGTCGACAGATCAGCAGCGGTGAGGCTCAGAGCAGTGGAGCTCATGTCCGCAATAGAAACGCTCATCGTGTCGTTCTGGTTCGCCCCGGTCTGGATCAGAGCATCGGCGCCCGTGACATCAAGGTTCAATTCTCCTACCAAACCATTTGTAGCGTGAGAAGCCAACGTGAGCGTTATGCTCTTGCCATTGCTGAAGTTGAAAGTCAAATCGCCGCCGGTTGTGCCGGGCTGTGCAACAGTAACCGTTTCTCCGCCAACAGTCGCGGTATAATCCGTACCGCTTGCCGCGATCGTAACGGCGTACTGAGTGGGGTTAGCGTCCGTTGTGTCGGTGTCGTTAAATCCCGAAACGCTGATTTTGGTAATACCCAGAGTGCCTTCGGCAAGATCACTGCCAGTGCCTACCTTAACAGTCGCGCCAAAAGAACCGTCGAGAAGCTTCTTGCCGTTGAACGCGGTCTTGCCGGCGATATCATCAATTTCCGCTTTGAGCGCCTGGAATTCTTCGTTCAGAGCCTCGCGGTCAACGACTTCGCTATCGTTGGTGTCGGAAGAGGACTGGGTCGCCAGCTCGCGCATACGCTGGAGGATGGAATGGGTCTCGTTGAGCGCGCCTTCAGCGGTCTGCACCAGGGAGATCGCGTCCTGGCTGTTCTTAGAAGCCATGTTCAGGCCGCGGATCTGTGCACGCATCTTCTCGGAGATTGCAAGGCCAGCGGCGTCGTCGCCCGCGCGGTTGATGCGGTAGCCGGAGGACAGTTTCTCGGTGGAAGTAGCGGCATTGGCGCTATTGATGGAGTACTGGCGATAGGTGTTCATGGACATCAGGTTGTTGTTAATACGCATTGTAAATTCCTCCTTGATTTTTGTCGGCATCCATGCCTTGTTTTTACGTCATTCCTGCCTTTTCCCCACCGGCGCCTGGTGGAAAGAAGCGACTTTCCTGAGCGTTTGGTATATACATCGGCTCTTTTTTATGGTACTTTAGCGCCATTTATAAAAATTTCTTGGATTTTTCCCGCTTGATCAGAAGCTTAGACAGTATTCACCAAAAAACTATTGAATCTGCAACTTATGCCGTATACAATACATATGTAGAATTGTGTTTTATTGTGGGATTATATACAGCATCTTGTGTTTTTGGGGGGCTTTTTTTGTCGTGCGCAGGGAAAGCAGCAGAAAAAATACGATAGTAATAGGTGAATGCAATTGGGTGATTTTTTTAAAAACACCTTCGGCAAGATAGCCGAATATTTTAAGAATCTTGAAAAAGGTCAAAAAACGAGGTTTTTTGTTTTTGCCTTTTTAGCGGTAGCCATCATAGTTGCCGCAAGCGTGCTGCTTAACCAGAAATCCTATACGGTGCTTTACAGCGGTATGGAAGCCCAGGACGCAGGTGAAGTGCTCTCTTTGCTGGAAGAAATGGATGTAGACGCCAAGCCGCAGGGCACCGATACCATATTGGTGGAAAGCACCCAGGCGGACAGCGTGCGTATGCAGCTTGCTGCGGATGGATATCCCAAAAGCGGCTTGAACTTTGATATTTTCTCCAACGCGTCGGGCCTGGGCATGACCGACATGGAAAAACGCGTCTATTACCAGTTCCAGCTGCAGGAAAACCTAGGACAGGTCATCAAAAAGATGGAGAAAATAGACGATGCGGTGGTCAGCCTCTCGCTCGCGCAGGAAAGCGCCTATGTATTGTCTGAAGATGAAAAGCCGGCCTCCGCTTCTGTGCTTTTAAAGTTAAAGGAAGGCGCCGAATTGGAACCCTCCGAGGCGCGCACGATTGCGGAGCTTGTATCCAAAAGCGTTTCCGGACTGAGCCTGGATGACGTCAGAATTGTAGATTCCAATATGAAGCTTTATAGCTTAGATGAAGTTGAAGAAGAGCCGGTCCAGACCGCACAGCAGACCTACGAAATGATCGGCACGCAGCTTGCGCTGCAAAATACCGTGCAGGATAGAATCCAGCAACAGGTCATCAACCTTTTAACTCCCGTTTTTGGAGAAGGACGGGTGTTTGCGGAAGTCAGTGTCACGCTGAACTTTGATAAACAACAATCTGAAAGTGTGGAATTCGCTCCCCCGCTTGAAAACGGAACAGAAGGCCTCGCCGTCAGCATGCAGGAACTGGCCGAAAGCATTAAGGGGGACGCTGCCGCCACCGGCGTGCCGGGCATGGACTCGAGCGGCGGGACTTCCACAACTACCATTTATCCGGAATTGGAAACGGATGAGAATTCGATTTACAGCAAGGTTAGCCGTGAAACCAATCTGGAACTGAACGAAACAAGAACGCAAATTGATAACGCGCAGGGTCAGGTGCTCGACCTTTCCGTAGGCGTGGTCATCAACGGCACCGATATGGAGGAAGATTATTCAGAAAACGTGCAAAACCTGGTAGCCAACGCCATCGGTGTAGAAACAGCCAAGGTATCCGTGGAAATGATCCCCTTCTTCCAGCTTGAAACGGACGAAGAACCCGGCATTGAGGAAGCGTTCAATTCCCAAAAGGAACTGATGAGCCAGGCAGTGAGCGCCTCCACAATGAGAACGCTCATTACTGCGGGAACAGTTGTACTCGTATTTCTGATTGGGCTTCTGGCCGTAGCGACTTTGCGCAAAAAACCCGCGCCTGTCATGTATGCGGTGAACGAAGAAGCGGGCGCCATGATGGACCTTCAGGCGGGCGACGAGGATATCTTGCCCACCATTGAGGAAGCGGAACCTGCGGAGGTGCCCGAGATACCGGAAATAGAAAACACCACGCTTTCTTCGCTGGAAAAATACATCGAAAAGAGCCCAGATGCCGTGGTGCAGCTTTTGCGCAATTGGCTCAGCGACGATACGAAGTAGCATCTGCATGATGCGCTTCTGTCGCCGCCCCTGCCATATTAACTGAGATTGAAAAACGGAGGATGCTTATGGCAGCCCAAGGTCTCACATCCAAAGAAAAAGCTGCGATCTTAATGATCTCTTTGGGCAAGAACCATGCAGCGAGATTATACCCGTTCTTTTCCGAGGAGGAAGTGGAGCAGCTTACGCTGGCCATTACCAGCGTGCGACGCATTGACCCGGAGCTCAAAGACTCCGTCGTCAACGAATTCTACGAGATTTGCATGGCGCAGAAATTCATATCCGAAGGCGGTATCGACTACGCCAAGGAAATTCTGGACCAGGCTTTTGGCGAGTCGAAGGCAAACGAACTGATTTCCCGCTTATCCTCAGCATTACGCGTACGCCCTTTTGACTTTGTGCGGCGCGCGGACAGCTCGCAGATATACAACTTCCTGCAGGACGAGCATCCGCAGACGATCGCACTGATACTCTCCTACCTGGAACCCAAACAGGCGGCGCCCGTGCTTGCCTCCCTTCCTTCCGAAAAGCAGGCAAACGTCATCATAAGAATAGCGAACATGGGTGCGACCTCCCACGAATATGTGAAGGATACCGAGCGCGTGCTCGAACACCGGCTTTCCTCAATGATGCTGGGCAACCAGACGATGGCAGGCGGTATCGACAGCCTGGTCAATATCATCAACAGCGAGGACCGCGGCACGGAAAAGCGCCTGTTGATCGCGCTCGAACAGACAGACCCGGAGCTTGCTGAGGAAATCAAGAACCGCATGTTTGTGTTCGAGGATATTACAAAGCTCACCGACCAGGCCATACAGCGCATACTCCGCGAGGTGGACAACCGCGATCTTGCCGTCGCGCTCAAAACCGCAGGCAAGGAAGTCACCAAGGCGATATTCGACAATACCTCCAAGCGCCTGCAGGATATGATCAAGGAGGATATCGAATACATGGGTCCCGTGCGTGTGCGTGACGTGGAAGAGGCGCAGCAGAGAATCGTCAATACCATACGCAAGCTGGACGACGCCGGCGAGATATTCATTTCCCGCAGCAAGGAGGATGAGATGATTGTTTAAAATCGACAAATCATCGGTAGAATTCCTCGACGCCAACCGTTTCCTGACCGTTCTTCCCCCTCATGAACAAACAGGAGATGCTGCGCGGCAATCAGCCGCGCAGCATCCTGACGCTTCGGACAATGTTCCCCCAAAAAGTTCCAGACATTCCGAGGCTGCAAAGCCGGGCTTAAAAGAAGCTTCCCGAAAAGAATCTTCTCTAAAAGAGGTTTCCGTTCACGCCGAAACTGCCTCTCCCGAAGCCGCCTCCCCCGAAGACGTGCAGACGAAGCCCGAGCATGCGCTTGAGCTTGCGGAAAATGAGGCTGAACGCATCCGGAAGGATGCGGAAGCGGCTGCCGCCAAGTTGCTCGAAGACGCGAAATATGAATCATTCTGCATCATAAACGAAGCCAGCACGCAAGCCGAACAGATCCGCATAGAGGCCTGGCAAAAGGGCTACAGTGAGGGCATGGATCTCCTGAACCAGCAGGCTCAAACGCAAAAGTCCGAGTTTGATGGGCTCATGCGAAGTATTCTTTCGCAGACAAATCAATTTACGCAAGCAGTAAACGCAGCATTTGAAGAAAACGTGCTGCGGCTTTCTTTTGCAATTGCCAAAAAAATTATTAATATCCAATTAAAAAATGACGATAGTATATTTGAGCAATTGGTTAAGCGCACGGTTCAGCTCCA
>JAEYHP010000057.1 GCA_023409435.1 Bacillota bacterium
GAGTATTGCATACTATTATTAAGGCTCAGGTTTCACAAAAAAGCCGTAATTGAAGGCAGGAATTATAAAACCCGGGCAAGAATTATTAATACGCCAATCGTCGGATTCTTTTTCGCGCATTGTGATATGCAGCTTGCTTTTTAGAGCATCGGTGCCAAAATACCTGCTGCTAAAAACCGGCGCATTTATAGAATGTTTTTCGGGAAGGAGGAGTTCATTTGGAAGATCATCGTTATGTACCTGAGCTGGATGGCACGCTTCGCAGCCATATGATCAAGGTGCCGGAGATCATCAAGCAGGCTACGGGCATCAGCATATTCGGCAAGCTGATTAAATCCCTGGCGTTTACCACCGACGTCGCAATCATAAAAAATATTAACGCCAATGCAATTATAGCGGTTTATCCTTTTACGCCGCAGCCTGCCATTACCCACGCCATTATGACCGTGGCGGACGTGCCGGTATTTTGCGGCGTGGGCGGCGGAATCACGGGAGGCAGGCGCACGCTCAATATCGCGCAGGACGCGGAGTTTCAGGGCGCAATGGGCGTCGTGGTCAACGCGCCTACGCCCAACGAGACAATAGAGGGCCTAAAGCGCATCATCGATATCCCCGTCGTGGTCACCGTGGTGTCCGAGCATACGGATATAAGAGCCAGGCTGGAGGCGGGAACGGATATATTCAACGTTTCCGGCGGGCCCAACACGGCGGATATCGTACGGCAAATCCGAAAGGAATATCCCTACGTGCCCATCATCGCAACGGGCGGGGTCACGGTGGACAGCATTGCGCTTACCTTAGAGGCGGGGGCGAACGCCATCACGTATACGCCGCCCGCGCAGGCAACGCTGCTTCGCGGCATCATGGAAAAATACCGCAGCCAGTGGGATGATTGAGGTGATACGGAAAAATTCGCGTGAAATAGCGGAGCAGGGTTCCCTGCTCCGTTTTGCTTTTGTGGTAGAAAACCCCCGGCTATGCCGGGGGTTTTCTACCACAATTAAAATCGCGCCGAATATTCGGCGCGATATATGCTTGACAGGATTGTTACGGCGCCGGGGTGACAGTAGGCGCGGCAGTTGCGGCAGGCGTCTCGGTGGGCGCGAAGTAGCCGGGGTTTATGACAAACCCGTAGAACGCGTAGAGGCCCATGGAAATTACCAAAGAGATAATCAGCGCCGTGCGCAGCACGGGGATTTTCCGGCCGCCCTTTTTCTCCAGCATGTTGGGCAGGTATAGCGCGAGCAGCGCTCCGATGATGAACCCAAAGGTTCCGATCGTTTCTATTCTGCCCACCACCACGATGCATGTGGAACATAATATGCCCAGCACGGCACCCGCGATAATCTGGTATTTCCTCCATTTATCATCCGGTATGGCGGCGATTTTCTTTTCAAGTTCGGTGGGTTCGGGCGGGGTATCGTCAACAGGCTCCGGTTCCGCGGCCGGTTTTTCTTCTTCCTCTCTCACGGGGCGTTTCAGGTCCTCATCGTCAAGGGTGGGGAAAATATCAAAATCTTCGCCCTGCAGGCGCGGCTGCTTGGGTTCCGGATCGCGCTTGTTGAACATGCGCTCTACCTCCTTGGCTTATGTGAATGATCCTGTCCATTATCGCATACCCTATCGGGTGATGCAAACGGTATTTCGCGTTACTATTCGGCGCTTGCCGTCCGCTGCATCGGGGCAAAAACGGTTTACAAAGAGGAACTTCGCTGATACAATAAGATAGAAATTGGGCGTTCAGCCTCAAGGATGAGCCTTTCATAAAGAAATACCTCATAATAGCTTTGTGTAAGACCTGCGGCAGGCGCTTTCAAACATCAGCAATACAACCTAATTTAACAGGGGGAACTGCACGCATGAAAGAGTACACTGCGAACAAGATCCGCAACATTGGCGTTTTCGGGCATGGCGGCGAGGGAAAGACCACGCTGACCGAGGCCATGCTTTTTAATGCCGGGCTGCTCGACCGTATGGGCCGTGTGGAGGATGGAACCACCACCACGGACTATGACCCGGAAGAAACCCGCCGCACCATTTCCATTGGCGCAGCGCTTGCTCCCTTTGAATGGAATGGCACCAAGGTCAATGTGATCGACGCGCCGGGATTTTTTGATTTCTACGGGGAAGTTGTTGAGGGCATGACGCTGGCGGATTCCGCCTTGATCGTAGTGGGTGCGGTTTCCGGCCCTGTTGTTGGCGCTGAAAAAGCGTTTGAACTGTGCAAGAAGTACAACAAGGCGCGCATGATCGTCATCAACCAGATGGATCGTGAAAACGCCAACTTCGGCAAGGTATATGCCGCAATTCGCGAAAAGTTCGGCACAAGCGTCGTTGCCATACAGCTTCCCATCGTGGAAGGCGGCGCGTTCAAGGGCTATGTCGATATCGTCACCATGAAAGCCAAGCTCTTTGACGCGAAAGGCGATAAAGAGGTTGCCATTCCCGCTGCGCTGCAAAGTGAAGCCGAATCCATCCGCGAAGCGCTCATCGAAGCCGCCGCGGAAGGCGACGAAACGCTCATGGAAAAGTACTTTGAGGGCGAAGAGCTCACGCAGGAAGAAGTCGTCTCAGGTCTCTGCGCAGGCGTAAAGGAAGGCGTCGTCACACCCGTGTGCTGCTGCGCCGCCCAGCCCAACATCGGCGTTAGAACGCTGATTGATAACCTCTTATATTACATGCCCACCGCCGATCAGTTGAAGGCCCGCAAAGCGAAGAACGCGAAGACCAACGCGGATGTGGAAATCAAGCAGGACGGCAAGTTTGCGGCCCAGGTCATCAAGACCGTGGCCGACCCGTTCGTCGGGAAAATCTCCATATTCAAGGTATATTCCGGTTCGCTCTCGGCGGAGCTTTCCGCCTACAACTCCAATGCGGAAAAAGCGGAAAAGCCGGGCGCCGTATACATCATGCGCGGCAAGAAGCTCATCAACGTGGATAAACTCTCTGCGGGCGATATCGGCGCCATGGCGAAGCTCCAGTTCACCAACACCGGAGATACGCTCTGCGACGCGGCTGCTCCCGTTCTCTTTGAACAGATCGAATTCCCAAAGCCCTGCATCAGCCTGGCCGTTACCGCCAAGAAGCAGGGTGAGGAAGATAAGATCATTGCCGGCCTCAACCGCTTAAAGGAAGAAGACCCGACGATGTCGCTTGAAAAGAACGCCGAAACCGGCGACGTGCTGATTTCCGGCTTGGGCGAAATGCACCTGGACGTTGTCTGCGGCAAGCTCAGGAACAAGTTCAACGTGGAAGCGCAGCTTGTGGATCCGAGGGTGCCCTACCGCGAAACCATCCGCGGCACCGCGGAAGCCGAAGGCAAGCATAAGAAGCAGACCGGCGGTTCCGGCCAGTTCGGCGTGGTGCAGCTGCGCTTTGAGCCCCTGCCCGGCGGAGACTTTGAATTCGTCAACGCAATCGTCGGCGGCGTGGTGCCCAGAGAATATGTTCCTGCCGTAGAAAAGGGCACGCGCGAAGCGCTCCAGCGCGGCGTACTGGCAGGCTACCCCATGGTGGGCGTAAAGGCCACGCTCTTTGACGGTAAATATCACCCCGTAGACTCCAAGGAAGTCGCGTTCAAATCCGCCGCGCGCCTTGCCTACAAGGCCGCGTGCGTAAAGGCCAGCCCCGCGCTGATCGAACCGATCTACCGCGTGGAAGTGCTTGTGCCGGATGAATACATGGGCGACGTCATCGGCGATATGAACCGCCGCCGCGGACGCGTTATCGGCATGAACCCCGCGGAGGGCGGCCAGGAAGTGGTTGCGGAAGCGCCTCTTGCCGAAGTGTTCAAGTATGCGACCGACCTTCGCGCCATGACGCAGGCGCGCGGCTCCTTCAAGATGGAATTCGTGCGGTATGAGGACGTTCCAGGCAATATCGCTCAGAAGATCATCGAGCAGGCCAAGAAGGAAGAGGAAGAAGAAGAATAATCCGTATCGGCAACGGGGCTGTGTGCGTTCGCGTGTATTATATATACGCGTTTGCATACGGCCCCGTTTTTATGGTAAAATTTAGGCATCATAAAGATACAAAGGAGTCCTATGCGTACCATCACCATTCCAGCCACAAGCGCCAACCTTGGCCCGGGGTTTGATTGCCTTGGCATCGCGCTGTGCTGCTACAATTCCGTTTCCTTTGAATTTACGCAGAGCGGTCTTGCGATCGATCTGCAAAATACCGATCTCGGAAGGATTCCTTCGGACGAACGGAACCTTATATACCGCGTGTTTGCGGACACGCTGCGGCGGCATCAGCGGGAGGTGCCGGGCGTCCATTTTGCGCAGAAAAACGGCATCCCCGCCATGCGCGGCATGGGAAGCTCCGCCGCCTGCGTGGTGGCCGGCGTTGCCATGGCGAACGAATACTTGGGCAATATGCTCACCATGCAGCAGATGATCGACCTGTGCGCCGAGCAGGAAGGGCACCCGGATAATATCCTCCCCGCGCTTTTAGGCGGTTTTACCGTAGGCTGCATGGATGAAAAGCGGGTGCGCTACGCGCGGTTCACGCCGCCGGAACATTTAACCTGCGCCGTGTTCATTCCGCCGTTTTCGCTTTCCACCCGCAAGGCGCGGGCAGCACTCCCCGCCATGGTCACTTTAAAAGATGCGGTGTTCAACCTTTCCCACGCGTCGCTTTTGACCGCGGCCATCGCGAGCGGGGAAATCGACCTTTTGCAGTACGCCATGCAGGACGCGCTGCACCAACCCTACCGCATGCCGCTTGTGCCGGGGTATCGGGAGATCGTGCGCATCGCGCAAGGCGCGGGCGCTATAGCGACCTGCCTTTCCGGCGCGGGGCCGACGATGATCTCCTTCCTGAAGGACGGCGAAGGATTCCTGGAGGCCGTTAAACCCGGACTGAAGGCGCTGGACGGCGGCTGGAAGGTAAAAGTATTAAATATAGACCCCTGCGGATACCGGGCGGAGTAAGCCCGATATTGCCATATTTGTATTTGGAGGGTATATGGAACGCGCGTTGGTATTGATCGATATCCAGAACGATTATTTTCCCGGCGGCAGAAACGAGCTGTTTGCCCCGGAGCAGGCGGCGCTTTGCGCGGCGAGAGTGCTTCAATGTGTCCGGCAAAACGGATGGCCCGTCTATCACATCCAGCATGTGAGCACCGGCAGTTCGGCTACGTTCTTCCTGCCCGGCACGCCGGGCGCGGAGATTTATGGTGCGGTCGCCCCGCAAAGCGGGGAGCCGGTATTTGTCAAGCACGCGCCCAACGCCTTCTTTGAAACCGGGCTTTTGCAGGCTTTGCAGGAGCGGGGGATACGGGAGCTTGTCGTCTGCGGCATGATGAGCCATATGTGTATTGATACTTCCGTGCGTGCGGCCAGGGACCACGGGCTTCAGGTAACACTGCTGCATGACGCGTGCGCCACAAAAGAGCTTGTCTGGAAGGGCAAGACCATACCGGCGCAGGATGTCCACGCCGCATATATGGCAGCATTGGACGGACGGTTTGCAAGGGTACTGTCCACGGAGGAATTCTTACAAGAGCTTGGCCTCTGATATGGAGGGAGGGTGCCTAATGGAAATCCGGCTCGCCCGCATGGAGGACGCTTGCGCCGCCTATGCGCTGATGTGCGACATGGAAGCGGCGAGGCTCGATGAAGAGGCGTTCCGGCGCATCTACGCGGACACGCTCCGCAACCCCGCGTCGCCCTGCCTGGTGGCCGAGGAAGATGGCACGGTCATAGGTTTTTTGCATCTCCGCATGGAGGAGCAGCTCTGCCGTTGCGGAAGGGTAGCGGAAGTGATGGAGCTTATCGTCCGTCCCGACGTCCGCTCCCGCGGCGTCGGTGCGCGCCTGCTGGAAGCGGCGGCGCAATCGGCAAAGGAAAACGGCTGCATACGCCTTGAGGTGGCCAGCAATATGGTAAGGGAACGCGCGCACGCTTTTTATAAAAAGCAGGGTATGCAGCAGACCCATGTCAAACTGACGATGAACTTATAATAGTGAAGCAAAAAAAGGGGCTGGGCTCCGCATGGCGGAGCCCAGTCCTTTTATCGAAAAAGCGGCAATGCCGCTTTATAAGACGATTTATAAAATCTCCGCTTTCAGCGTCACGGGGATGTTGCCCATTGTCGCCTTGGAATAGGGACAGACGGTATGGGCTTCCCGCATGATATCGTCCGCGGTGGCCTGGTCCAGCTCCTTAAAGAGGCCGGTGATGTCAGCGGAAAGAACGTGCCCGCCGTTCACAATATCAAGCCCAACCGTCAGTTTGACTTCCGGTAGGGGAATGCGGAGTTTGCGCACGCGGATCACATGGTGCAAAGCACCCCCAAAGCATGCGGCGTATCCGGCCGCGAAAAGCTGCTCCGGGTTGACCGCGTCGTCGGTTTTTCCGCCCATGGCGATAGGGGAAGCTAATTCAAACGTCAGCTTGCTGTTTTCTACGGTGACAACGCCGTTGCGCCCGTTCACAGAATGCGCGGTGGTTTGGTACAATGCCATAATCAAAACTCCCTTCAACATTGGTTCGTTACTTATAGTATAATTCCGTATTTCCGGTTTGAAACAGGTTTTTTTAGCAGGCCCCTCACGGATGGAAACTGTTTGCCCGCCGCGGCGCGTTGCGGTATACTGGATGCGGACAGAATAAAAAGAATACAAGGGGTATTGCATGGAGATCTTGCGTAACAAGAAGGCTTTTATCTGCGACATGGACGGCGTTCTTTACCACGGGGACAGGCTGCTCCCCGGCGTGCCCAAATTTGTGGAGTGGCTCAAGGAAAAAAATAAGAAATTTTTATTTTTAACCAACAACAGCGGCTATACTCCGCGCGAGCTGCAGCAGAAACTGGCGCGGCTGGGCATAGACGTGGATGCGGATTGCTTCTACACGAGCGCTTTGGCGACCGCAAGCTTCTTAGCCAGCCAGTACCCCGATTGCAGCGCCTACGTGCTGGGCCAGCCGGGGCTCATCAACGCCCTTTACAACGTGGGCATTACCATGAACAGCGTCAACCCGGATTATGTGGTGGTGGGCGAAAGCTACAGCCTCAATTATGAAATGCTGGAGCGCGCCACATACCTTGTCAACAAGGGCGCGCGCCTGATCGGGTGCAATTCCGACCTCACCGGCCCCACGGAGCAGGGCCTTGCCCCTGCCTGCCGGGCGCTTATCGCGCCCATCGAGCTTGCCACAGGGGTCAACGCCTACTTTGTGGGCAAACCCAACCCGCTTATGATGCGCCACGCGTTAAGAAATCTGCAGACGCTGCCCGGCGACACCGCTATCGTGGGGGACAGAATGGATACGGACATCATGGCGGGCGTGGAAGCGGAGATCGATACCGTGCTTGTGCTTTCCGGCGTAACATCGCGGGATATGCTGGTGAAGTTCCCGTACCGCCCCAAGTATGTGCTGGAGGGCGTGGGGGATATTCCTGAAGCGTAAGCGTTTGAACGGTATGGCGGCGGATTCAACCGCCGTTTTTCTATGGGGAAAAGGAAGCCGTTGAAAGGAAAATTGAAGAATGGAAATTATACTGATACGGCACGCAAAAGTAAATTACCGGTATAAAAAGATGTACCGACATTTTGAATATGATAATGCATGTAAAGAATACGATGAAAGCCCTGTGAGTGTTACGCCAGACTATAAATGTCACTGCATAGCAGATGCGATTTATGTGAGCAGCCTCCAACGGACCCATCATACCGCTGAACTTATCTTGCCTGATAAGAAGTATGTTGAAAGCAATCTTTTTGATGAAGTACCGATAAGGTCTTTCGCGAAACTGCCATTTCCGATGCCGACAATGCTATGGTTTTTTATTGGCAGATTACAATGGCTTTTCGGATTACGGCGGCAACCTGAAACAAAGCAGGATACGGAAATCCGAGCGCAAAAGGCCGCAGATGTTTTGGAAAGGGAATCTGGCCCGATCATTGTTATTTGTCATGGCGTATTTATGCGGATGCTGGTGCGGGAATTTAAGAACAGAGGCTATTCCATGAAAGGCAAAGCTACATATAAAAACCTTGACGAAATCTGCCTATATAAACCCTAAAAACCTCATCGTGTGGAATATCCAAATTTTGTGTTGTTTCTGTCTGATGTAAATCCAATATAATATTTGCTCATTGTTCGCCGTGAAAGCGGCGCTTTTTAATGCGCTTTTAATGCAGAATTTAACTGATGGTATGATAATTATACTGTAAGTGCGGAGGGAATAAATGATCGAAAAAAAGAAGCACTTGCGGCCTTCCAGCGGCCTCAGATTATTGAGGCGGCAGATGCAATCCCTGCGTGCATAGTGGTTTTTTGATCATCAGCCAACGATGCGTTGGTCATATAGAAAGGATTTGAATATGAAAGCAAAGAAAAAATGGCCGCTTATGGCGGCCGGGATCGTACTGCTTATCGTATTGGCGGGCGTACTGTTTTACCTGGATCGCGTGGACCAGTATCAGAAGCATGTGGCGGGCATGACGATTGCGGACGTCGATTTTTCCGCCGTTCCGGATGGAGTATACGAGGGTTCGGTAGACGAGACGTTCATCCGCGTACGGGTGCGCGTTACAGTACAGGACGGCGCGGTCACGGACATTGCGCTGTTGGAGCATGAAAACGGGCGCGGAAAACCCGCCGAAGCGATCATTGGGGAAATGATTAAAAGCCAGACGCTCGATGTGGATGCCGTGTCCGGCGCCACCAACTCAAGCATCATGATCAAAAAAGCGGTGGAAAACGCCCTGCGGGCGGCAAATGCATAGTCTAGGGCGTGTTTGGAAACTCAAAAATGCCGGATATTTTGAGGAAAAACAGAGCGAAACAAGGCAAAACCACAGGAATACTGGAGGTATTCCGAGGATTTTTAACGAAGTCGCAGCCTGTTTTCACCCAAATAGACAATTGCGTTGGTTTTCAAACAGCCCCTAGGCCGGGTAGGGCTCGGGGTTCTCCGTCGGCTTTTCATAGCGTTCCAGGCTGACGTTCGCCTGCTCGAATATCTCTAAAGAGAACGCGTCCGGGTAGCCTTCCGCGTATATCACGCGGGAGACGCCCGCGTTTACGATCATTTTCGCGCAGATGACGCAGGGTTGGTGCGTGCAGTACAGCGTGGCACCCTCTATGGAAACGCCGAGCTTCGCCGCCTGTATAATGGCGTTCTGCTCCGCGTGGATGGCGTAGCACAGCTCATGCCGCGTTCCTGACGGGATATTGAGTTTACGCCGCAGGCATTCGCCGCGTTCCACGCAGCTTTTAATGCCCGCCGGGGCGCCGTTGTAGCCCGTGGTGAGGATACGCTTGTTTTTTACGATAATTGCGCCGATCTTCCGCCCTTCCTGGTAGCAGCTCGACCAGTTGGCGATGGATTTGCACAGGTCCATAAACCGGATATCCCATTTATCCCATGTATACAAGAAGTGACCCTCCCCGCGCGGTTTTTCTTAGTATATCACTTCGCTTCGACAGAAAAAAGAGAAAAAAGCGCAACAGCGGCCCCTTGGCTCAATTTGTGCCAAAGGGCCGCTGTATATATTGCTTAAGGGTTTCAAAGGTGCGGCGCCAGCCACTTTTTTGACCATATTACCTGTACTCGTTGTCATAAGCGGGCATTGCCATGGTTTCGACCGCGCCGCTTTCATAGTCCTTGCCGTCCACCTGCACTTGCAAGGAGGCAATAACGCCAAACTGCTTCGCGGTCAGCTGCATGCAGGTCAGCGCCAGCTCTTCAAGTTCCGGCGTATCCGAAATGACGGCGAATTCCTTACTGAGATTCACGGTCGCCATATCGTCCACAATGGAAGCGGAAAGCACCTGCGTTCCTTCCGGGAAACAACTGCGCAGTGCGCTGTCCACAGGCCCAAACACGAGTTCCTGCATGGCGACCTCAATATTCGGCTCCTGCGCCATAGACCGTGTGACCGGCACATGCAGGCTGCCGGACTGGTTGGGGAAGTACAGTTTCAGGCTGTAGGGCATATCTTCTCCGGTGGCGCTCACAGGCATCGGCTCCTCGTTGAGGGGCAGTTCGCGCATGACGTCCTTGACCGGGGTACCGTGGGACAGTTTGCTTTTGATTTTGCCGTCAAATTTCAGTTGCACCTGGTCTATGGTCGGAAATTCGGTCAACGTATTGACCACCGCGGTGACAAGCGCCTGCTCGGCTTCCGCACTCTCAAGCTTCGGCAGGTCCTTGATATTCAATGTGGCCACGGCGTCGTCCGAAATGGAGAGCACAAATGTGACTCCCGGCGGCACAACGTTCTTAAGCCCCATTGAGGCGGCGGAAATATGGTTCTCCTCCGTATCCACAAGCTGGTTGAGGGCGGCGCGGCCAATGCCTTCTTCCCACGGCAGCAGTTTCATCACAGGAACCATCAAGCCGTCGTCGGTTTGGAAATACAGTACGGTCCGGCGGAATCCGGCATCGGAATCCACGGGCTGCTCCAGCTCTTCCTCGTTGAATACGCCGGTCGAGCAGGCGCTCATCAGCAATGCCAGCAGCAAGCACAACGCGAGTACCGCCGGCGCATAGCGTTTTTTGTGTAACATAAGATTCCCCCCGTTGCGCGTTTTTACAATACTTATTCGCACACAGGGGGAAGTATGTTGAAGT
>JAEYHP010000119.1 GCA_023409435.1 Bacillota bacterium
GCAAGGGACTGAAAATCCCTGTGTCGGTGGTTCAACTCCACTCTGAGGCACCAATGCCTGTGATTACGCATAGTAATACAGGCGCACCCTTGCGGGAATAGCTCAGCGGTAGAGCACTGCCTTGCCAAGGCAGGGGTCGCGAGTTCGAATCTCGTTTCCCGCTCCAACATACGGCGCCATAGCCAAGCGGTAAGGCAGAGGTCTGCAAAACCTTCACCCCCGGTTCAATTCCGGGTGGCGCCTCCAGTAAAAAGCACCCGATAACGGGTGCTTTTTTTCTGGAGGCGCCACCCTCCATTGAACCGTTTTTATAAGGAAGTCCCTCGCCGGGAGACGGCGAGTAACCTTCCCGCCTGCGGACGGGCCGCCGGGTGGCGCCTCCACCGAGAAGACCCGAAACGCCCTAAATAGGCACATTCGGGGCTTTTGTTTTTTGGGTTCATGTGCGTTCCGGCAACTTTTCGGCAACTTTTGAAAAAAACCTCATTTTATTTCTCCGCGTTGGTTCATCTCCTTGCCCTCTGACAGGCGAGATTAATCCAATGGAGCGTGGTACATAAGCTGTTATCTTCTCAAAGAAAACTTCGCCTTTTTCAGTCTGATATTGCCCGGCAGTGTATCTAAAAAATCTCTCATTGTTTTTATAGCTATTTCGGATTGATTCAAGTAGCCTAAAATTACGCTATTTATATAGTCCTCTGGATTCATCATCTTTATCGCGATATATGGAAATAGATTGTTATCTACTTCCCGATAGCGCTGAACATCGCGTAAATAATCGCGTTTACCTTTTTCCTTTGTGGGACGGCCAGAAATTTTAATTACTATCCTGTATTCCTCCTCATCTCTCAAGGAAGGATCCTTAAAAAAGGGGATAGTTGTTGTTAATGCTTCAAGACAATACAGGGAATGGAATGATTTTTTATCGAACCAGGATTGTTTGACCCGCTCAATAACATCAATAAAAATCTGCTCCTGTTCTATTCGTTATATGAAACTCGGTTTGCGAAAGTTTGATATTCGAAAGGATGAGTAATCCCCTGTCGATAATTCTCTGTTAAAATTTTAATATATAGTTCCTCTCCCGTTTGTCTCCACTGGCCATCAACGAGCTCACCAATAACGGTTCCGCTTTTCTCGCACAGGTGACTAATTAGATACGGATTAAACTCAATACTATAGCCATTTTTTCTAGAGTAACTGTCCCACAGCAAACGAGAATCGCCATTCTCGGAAAAACTACAAATAAAGATGTCACCAAATGCATTACCGAGTATTTCATCAATCATATGCAACAATGGCTCATACATCTCGTCTTCAGGTATACGTTCAATAATAACTTCGTTTAATAAATCAAGTCCATATTGTATTTCCGCAAAATCATTCATTACGGTCGATTTAGAAAACCATAATTCACCTGACGAAACTATGCTCTTAACCGCGCTTACGGAATTTGTATAATGAAATATTGGGGTAGTAGGTAATCTAAGCCCCAAAATTTCATCGTCGGAATCCCAAAATCCAGAAAAGCTCGGAACATCGGATAAAAAACTCATTAGGTTAGCCCTCTAATGCAATGGATATACAAATTATAGCATGAATTGCAGTGCTGTCCATCCTTATCATAAAAGTCAACCGGTATCACGATATTGAGAAAGAGGCCGCAAGTGTTACTAAGGAAGTTCCTCGCCGGAAGACGGCGAGGAACCTTCCCGCCTCGACGGCCCGCAGGCCTAGTGCCAAGGCGTCCCCCTCCGAGGCCGGGCGGGTCGCCGGGTGCGCACCTCCATGTCGGAGCAAAATACGCTTTGCTCCCCCTTTCTAAAAAAAGTAACCCTCGCATCGGCTGAGCCCTTGCAAGCGCGGGTATCATTCAGTATTGTCTAACGGAAAAATCGGGATTTGCTTCAATAGAGCTGAGCTTTAGGCAGGTGTCATAGAAGCCTATAAAGCTACACATACCTTTTGACACAAACCGTGAACTTCCCCTTTTTCGTCCTGCCGGACATCCCGCAGTATAGAAAGCGACCATAGCCCCGCGCGGATATGATATCCCCCGCTTTGGGCGCGTAGCTGCAGCTTTCCTGCATCCTGTCGTTGACAAATATACGGCCGCACCGAAACAATTCCTGCGCATCTGTACGGGAAAGCTGATACAGGTGCGCCAATACCGCGTCCAGCCGTTCGGAGGCCACCTGCAAGGATATGTCTTCCGTAGATATCGTCGCGGTTTCGGGCAGCGCCTGCACGATCTCGCAGGCAACGGTGGTATGCCGCACCTTTGTGAGCTGCTCGATGAGAAAGGACGCGATGCGGTCCAGGCAAAATACATATCCTGTCGTTTCTATCACGCGGATATCGCCGATCAGCTCCCGCTCGATTCCAAGATTCATGATCGCTCCAAGAAAGTCCCGATGCGTCAGCGCATCAGCAAATTTAACATTTGCCGGCCGGATACGGATGCAGGTAATAGGAATCTCTTCTTCATACCCGCACGTTTCATAATTGCCGAAGCGTACCAGCTTACGTTCACAGTCCCCGGCACCGCCCCAAAGCGCATGCGGTACATGCCGCAGGTCGTTTTCTATGCGCGAAAGCATATCCAATTCCATCAGATTCAAGAAGTTCGTATAGGTATAACGCCCACTGTTATAGGACCGCTCTGCAAGTTCTATGAAACGGTGCTGTAATCGTTGCTCTTCCATGGCGATACTCCCTTTGGTATCTAAATGATACAGGATTCCCAACAGATAAGAGTATACCATACCGGGCTTGTCCGTTCCGGCAATTTTCCGGCGCTTTCACCGTTTTCCCTTATACCCGTTACGCCGCCATGCCCGGGCCGTTTCTCTTGGTTGTGTAATGATCCGGCTCGATATGGGCCAGGACCTGCGTCTCGGGACCGAAGCGCCCGCGAAGAGTTTCTTCGAGCGCATGGGAAATCTCATGCCCTCTTTCTATGCTGTCGGCAGGGTCTACGATCACATGCATGTCGATATAGATACCAGTCGGCGTTCCACGGCTGCGGATTTTGTGTACACTGGAGACCCCCGGCACCGCTATAACAATTTCCCGAACCGCCCGGCAGTCTACAGCCGCCCCGTCTGTGAGCACCTTCACACAGGAGCTGATGATTTCCCAGGCGGAAATGAGGATAGCTCCGGAAACGCCCAGGGAGACGACCCCGTCCAGCCATGCGGGGATGCCTGACCGCATCCCGAGCAGCCCCAGAAGTACGACTGCGGATACCAGAATATCGCTTCGGGTATGGATAGAGTCCGCCACCAGCAGCATGCTCTTCCACTTCTTGCCCAAGCGGTATTCTATAGCCGATATTGTAATGTTCGATACAATAGTAGCGCCGATCACCAGGATGTGCAGAGGAGTTGTTTCGGGCACAACGGGGTTTACAAACTGCTTTACCGCCTGAGAAATGATACCGAACGCCATAGAGATAAGCATGAAACCCACAAAAAGGCTCGCTACGAACTCGAACTTTTGATGCCCGTAAGGATGCGTTTCATCCGAAGGTCTTGAGCATAACCAAATTCCAATCAGCCCGATGACATTGGAAGCGCCGTCCGTAATGGAATGAAGTCCATCCGCGGTCACACTGCCGCTGTTGCTGGCCAGGCCAACGGCGATCTTGGCGAAAGCTACCAGCAAGTTTGCCACCAGTATTACCCATAGCGTAATCTGAATATTTTGATACATCGCTTTGCTCATGATCTGCCTCCGGTTACCTGCGCGCTTCTAATATTAGTATTCTTGCTTTGCCGTAAGGGTTCGCCCGAAGGGGAAAGGCACTCCTCTCCCGAAGAGCAATCAAAAAGCACTCCATCATTGGGATGCTGGAGTGCTTTTTATTGGGCTCACCTGAGATTGAACCGATCGTATAAGGAAGTTCTTCGCCGCAAAACGCACCAACCCGGCCGCCAGCGGGCGGGCCAATTGCAGTTTATTCCGGCGCGACTGTTTCCGAGAACCTTAATAAATATCCGTCCGGGTCCTGCAGCAGGATTTCTTTTTGGACGACCATGGCTCCATTCGCCTTATATTCTGCGATGGAAAGGCCTCTAAATAAGGAGATCTCTCTCCGCTTTACTCTGTCTAGCAACTCCTCCATCGATAGAATTCCGGTGATATCGATCTGAAAATTGACGCCCCTTCCAAACGGATATTCCAGAAGGCCTGTTTCCCAATGATGATTGATTTGTTCGAGCATGAGCTGCGTTCCTCCAAAGGAGAGGAATACAAATTTATCTTCCCGGCGCTCATATTCCACCTGAAACCCAATAAGCCCGTATAAAATTCTTGCGACCTCCCGATATCGGCCACAGATAACTCCGGGATCAAAGCATTAAACTTCATGAAATTCCCTTCTCGCTTATCAGCCGCTGTTTCTTTGTGCACCAAAACCCCCGACAGAGTTCATCCCTCAAACTGTTTCTTTCAAATATCCAGGTACATAAAAATAAGCGATTCCATATGGCAGAAGCCGTTTTTGACATAAAAACGTTCGGCGGGGTAGCCTTTTTCCGTATTCAGCACGATGTTGACGAAGCCTTCCGCTTTCAGCTCCCGCTTTGCATGCTCGATCATCGCGGTGCCGATTCCTTTCCCCTGCATACCGGGAAGCACATAAAACTCGTCTATGAAATACTCCCTTCCATGCAAAAACGTGATGAGCCTTCCGCACATGACGCCCGCGAGCTCCCCATCCAAAAAGCAAACATACCCGCGCGCCTGCGGGCCGGATAAAAGCTCGGATACCCTTGCCTGCGCGAGTTCTTTTGGCCACTGTTCACTCCACGGCTCCTGCGCAAATGTCTCCATATACCCCTTTGCGGCCTGCTCCAAATCCCGGTCCTCATAATGCCTGATTGAGATCATCGATAACCTCCGTCATTTCGATTGGATTTTTCTAGCAAACTTTACCGGTTCACTTTAAAGGAACAAAGGGAATCCTGTCAAGCATACACACGGCATATGGCAGCATAAAAGGGCAGAACGTTCCGTTCTGCCCTTTGACTATCAATAAACCTGTTTTCAGGGGATGTCCTTTTTAAGACGCCCTCCGGATAGGTTCTTAGGACCGTTACGGTCCTAAGCGGGGTTTGGGGCAAAGCCCCAACGTATCTGCCGTTAGATCGACTGCAGCACCTGCGCGATGATCGCCGCTGCGCGGTCCATTTGCTCAAACGTGTGGGTAGCCGTATAGCTTGTACGCAACAGGCACTGCCCCTCCACTACAGCGGGCGGTATCACGGGGTTGACGTACACGCCGTTTTCAAAGAGCAGCTTGGCGGCAATAAACGTCCGCTCCATGGAGTACGTGAACACGGGGATGATGGCGGTTTCGCCTTCCATGATGGGAACGTTGAACTCCGTGAGCCTTTTGCGCATGTAATTGGCGACCTCAAGCAGCTTATCCTTGCGGGTGGGCTCGCTCTTGATGATGCGCAGCGCCTCAAGCGCCGCCGCCGCGTTTGCGGGCGGTATGGACGCGCTGAAGATAAACGGACGGGAGCGGTGCTTGACGTAGTTGATCACCTTATCGTTGGCCGCGATCACGCCGCCCAGGGAACCGAAAGACTTGGAGAACGTGGTCATAATGACGTCCACTTCGTCCTCCAGGCCGAAGTAGGAGGCCGTGCCGCGTCCGCCGTCGCCCACCATGCCCGCGCCGTGCGCGTCGTCCACCATGATGCGCGCGCCGTACTTTTTCGCGAGCTTCACGATTTCGGGGAGCTTCGCAATTTCACCGGACATGGAGAATACGCCGTCGGTCACAATCAGCTTGCCCGAGTCTTCGGGGATGCGCGCGAGCTTGCTTTCGAGGTCTTCCATATTGGAATGTTCAAATTTCACGTCTTTTTTGCAGTAGCTCAAACGTGTCGCGTCCACGATGCTGGCGTGGTTTTCGGAATCGTTTATAATGTAGTCGTGCCGGCCAACAAGACCCGAGATTGCGCCAAGGTTGGTCTGGAAGCCGGTGGAGAACGTCAGCGCCGCATCCTTATGAAAAAACTCGGCGAACTCGCGCTCCAGTTCTTCATGCAGCACCAGCGTGCCGTTTAAAAAGCGGGAGCCGGAGCAGCCGGTGCCGAACTTCTCCACCGCCGCGATCGCGGCCTTTTTCAACCTTTCGTCGCTGACCAGGCCCATGTAGTTGTTGGAGCCCAGCATGATGATGTTCCTGCCGGACATGACGACCTCCGTGTCCTGCCCGGTCTCCAGCGCATGGAAGTAAGGATAGATCCCCGCTTCCATCGCCCGCTGCGGTTCGTCGTAGCGAAAGCATTTTTCGAATAAATCCATCTGCAGCCACCTTTATAAATATTATTCCGGATGAAATGACCGCTTTATTATACGATGAATCGCACGGGAAAGCAATCGCGGGGAATGCATGATATGGCTGACTTGTAAAATATTCCATATAATACGGTATCCGCATATATTGCTTTCATAAAGAAAGGAGCACTTTTTAAAGTGCTCCCTGTAATCTTTTTGCCTGGGTCTTTTTCTGCTTTACGCTCTCAACATGGGCGCGCCGCTGCGCGCGGTCCAGGATATTTGCTTACATGCTTTTAAGCGCTCTCCTCCATCATGCGTGCAAACAGCTCGGCCAGCATAGGGTCAAACTGCCTACCCGCGTTTTCCCGGAGTTCCCGCAGCGCATCCTCTTTTGTCCTCGCCTTTGTGTTGTCCGAATCGTGCGTCATGCGCTCAAAACTTTCCACCACGGCGATGATGCGCGCCAGCAGCGGAATTTCCTCCCCTTTGAGCCCTTTGGGGTAGCCGGTGCCGTCCCACTGTTCATGGTGCGCCAGCACTGATTCCGCAAGGTCAACGGTATCGTCAAAGGAGTTTAAGATGCGGTATCCGATGATGGGGTGCCGCTTGACTTCGTTCCACTCCTCCAACGTCAGCAGATGGTTTTTATTGAGGATATTCGGCTCCAGCACGATCTTGCCGATGTCGTGCAGGCGGGCGACCTCCTTGAGCTTCTTGAGCTTCACCTCGGAAAGGCCCAGCCCGCGCCCGAGCAGTACGGAGAGTTCGCTGACCCGCTCCGCGTGCTCCAGCTCGCGGTAGCTGCTTTCATAGAGCGAGGTGGTAATCGCGTCGATCGCGCGGCTCCTCACATCGTCCCGGTTCAGGGATTTCGCGGAGTACATGTTTTCCTCAGCGGCCGCAAGAACGCGGCTGATGGGTTCCTCCGCATCGGTCTTTGTGGCGTAGCCCATGGAAATGCTGCCGCGGATGGCGCGGATCTGCTCTTTACTAAACGCCTCCTTCACGGCCGCAATCGCCTCTTCCGCCCGCGCAGCCGAAGCGCCCGGCATCAGGATGACGAACTCATCCCCGCCCCACCGGGCGACCACGCCCTGCGGGCCGAATACGCCGCGCAGCACCTCGGAAACCTTCTCAAGCAGCATATCGCCAAACGCGTGGCCGAATATATCGTTGGTCAACTTCAGGCTGTTGACGTCGCCCAGTACAATGGAAACGGGCAGCACGCCCGAAACGTCCACACGCTGCACTTCCTCTTCAAAATACCTTCTGTTATAGAGGCCGGTGAGCGAATCGTGAAAACTCAGGAACTCAATCTTCTTGCGCTGCTCTTTTTTATCGGTCACGTCGCGGAACACAAGCACCACGCCCACGGTGTTCCCCTGATCGTCCCGTATGGGCGCGGCGCTGTCCTCCAGATAATAGGAAGCGCCGCTCCTCGAAGTCAGCATGGCATGGTTGCCCAGCTCCTGCACCTCGTTGGTCAAAAGGGCGTCCTCAATGGGGTCCTTAATGGTAAAGCCGGGCTGCTCATGCGAAAGCACGAACACGTCTTTGTAATGATGGTCTGCAGCATCCTTCGTACTCCAGCCGGTCAGCCTTTCGGCAACGCCGTTGAGCATTTCGATCATACCCCGGGCATTTACCACCATCACGCCGTCGCCTATGGAAATCAGCGTCTGCAAATACTTGTTGCGCTCAAAATACAGCGTGGAGAGCGCCTGCCGCCGCTTCATGGAATTCCATACGCCGTCCATCAGCAGGCTGAGTTCGGCCGCATCCTCCAGGTCATATTCGCCGTTCCTGTTAAACAATGCGACAGAGGCCACGATTTCCCCGTCGATCAATACGGGGAAGGCCAGGTAGTTTGTAATTTCCGCCTGCTCCCGCAGGGCTTCCGGTTTTTCCGAGCCGAAATTGAAGAAATAGCGCTCCCCATCGGCGAAACGGTTGATGACGACGGATTCGCGCTCCGCCAGCACTTCGCCCCAGAAACCCACTTCTTCCACGTGGGCGGTCAGCCAGATATCGGGCGCGCCGTTTTCTGGTCTGTGCAAATCCATCCAGCAAAAGAGCGTTAGTTCGCGCTTTTTTTCATCGTACAGGTAGATACAGCCAAACCGGCTTTGCGTGAGCAACAGCATCTGCTGCAGTACCAGCCCCAGATGCTCTTCCATGCTCTCAAAATTCTGGTTCATCATCTCAAAGGCGATCTCGCTCCTCTTGAGTGCGAACGACTGCCGCTTTGCGTACTTGATTTCATCCGTAATGTCGCGCGCATAGGAGCCTACGCCGCGTTTGCCGTCGACGAGCACCACCGGAAACTTCTTGATTTTGAACATCCTGCCGTTATGCGTAAGCTCTTCCAATGTGGGCATATTGTACTCAAGCACGTAACGGTCCCCCTTGCGGCGGGCCTCCGCGAACTCAGGTTCAAATATCTCATAATCGTCCTTGCCGACGGTGTCCTTTTCCAGGATGCCGTGCATGACCTCCCCGGCTTTGTTGACGGAAACATAGCGCAGGTTTTCGTCCTTTAAAAACAGGCCGCTTTCATCCGCGTCGTAAAAGCTGCGCATAAGCGCGTTGGATTTTTCGAGCGAGGCGGCAAGCTTTTTTAGCTGCCTCCTGTTAAAGCCAATGCCCAGCAACAACAAAAGAAGTGTGAGCGCAACCAGGCTGCCCACGATAATAAAAATTCTGCTTTCCCTGCGTTCATTCTCGAGCAGCTGTACTTTTTCGGTGATGTCCTGAACGATTAAAAGATTCATCAGCCGCCCGTCCACCGTAACGATACCCGCCGTAATCTCTACATCACGTAAGCTTCCGTCTTTCAGGCGATGGGTAAACTGCACAGCGCCGCCGCGGTTTCCGAACGAGGCGCGGACGTCTTGGCTGATATCTTCGGAAGGAGTCGCGTTGATTTCGCTGAAATTCATTTGAACAAACTGCTCTACGCTGTAGCCGTAATATTGTGCGGCCGCCGAGTTTGCATACTTGATTTCACCGGTATAAGGGTCCACAAGAAGCATGACGGCGGGGTGGGTCTGCATCATGCCGATAAAATCGGCGCTGCTGTATGCCTCTGCCTTCGCGGCAAAGGGAAACAGCAAACCGATCAGTAATAGTATGCAAACCGCTGCTTTTCTCATATTCCCGTCCCCTTCATGTATGCCAGCTCCATGCTCTCATCAAAAGCAGGCAACGAACCCTCTTTTATACAATCGATAAAAAGCGCCGCAATATAAGGGTCAAATTGCGTTCCAGCGTTTTTATTCAGCTCTTCCATGGCTTGCTCCTTGGGCATGGCCTTGCGGTAAATGCGCTCTTCCGTCATGGCGTCGTAAGCGTCCACCACCGCGAGTATACGGGAAAGCAGGGGAATCTCCTCGCCCTTTAAACCCACGGGGTATCCGGTGCCGTCATAGCGTTCGTGATGCGTGAGTATCAGCAGCGCGATATGCTTCAATTCCGGCGAGGCGGTCGCAATGCGGCAGCCGATTTCCGAATGCCGCCGCATATATACCCATTCGTCGCCGGTAAGCTGCGCGGGCTTGTTGAGGATGCGGTCATCCACGCCGATTTTCCCGATATCATGCAGCATCGCAAACAACTCGAGCTGATCGAGTTTGCTCTGCGCAAGCCCCATGCGCCAGCCCACGCATCTTGCAAGCCTACTTAGCCTTTTTGCGTGCGCTTCCGTTTCCTGGCTGCGCGCGTATATGGTGGCCATGACGTAGGTCAAAATGGAATTGTGCGAGCTTTTTCGCGTAAGTAGCTTGCGGCTGTTGAGGTATTCCGCGGCGGTCTTTGCGACCTCCTCCACGTTTTCGTCTTCCTGCTGTTTTACCGCAAATCCGAAGGACACGCTGATGTCGTACCCAAGCGCGGAATTGCTTTTGTTGTACGTATCGAATGCCTCCGCGATTCCTTTGACCAGCATCGCCGCATCCTTTAGCTCGGCGTCGGGCAGCAATATACTGAATTCATCCCCGCCTGTCCTTGCAAGAACAGCATGGGAGGCGCAGCAGGATTTTATCAGCGCGGCGGTGGTGATAATCAGCTCATCCCCCCGCGAATAGCCGAGCGCGTCGTTGATGAGTTTTAACCCGTTGATATCGGCAATGATGATAGCGAACGGGCTGAAGGGACGCTTTTCATCCAGCTTCCGTTTTTCGGCTTCAAAATAAATACGGTTGTGAAGGCCCGTCAAAATGTCATGGTCGTGCATGTACTGTATCTGCGCGCCGCGCTTTTTCTGCTCCGTGATATCGATGATGATGCCCTCAAGCGCCTGGACTGCGCCCGTTTCATCGAGCACAGCCTGTCCGTTCTCCAGCACCCATTTGCTTTCCCCGCTTTTGGCTGTAATCTCGTATTCGTAGCGGAAAGGCTCGTTCAAAGCAAGCACGCGGTCCCATTCCCTGCGCACGATATCCTTGTATATGGGCTTGATGAGGTCGTTAAAGGAGAGCGCGTTGTTGTCGATAAGTTCTTCCGGCGAATAACCGGTGAGCGTAAGGCAGCCATCCGAAACAAAGCGCATGGTCCAATCCAAATCGTTTTCGCACCGGTAGGCAAGGCCGGGAAGGTGGCTTAAAAGCACTGCCTTGCTGCGCTCGCTTTCGGTAAGCGCCCGGCGGGCCTGCCGGTAATGGGTAATATCCTCCAATATGGACAGGTATTGCTGCGGCTTAAAAAAATCCGGCGGGAGCGGGAAACAGGTGATCTTAAGCCAGAGGGGAGAGCCGGACGGCCCTTTTGCCTTTACTTCCAGGCTGAATTGCATAATCTCTCCGCGGCAAAGCGCAACAAAGTTGGCCTTTGCTTTTTCCGCGTCCTCCGGGCAGAGAAGCTCTTCCAGCCGCGCGCTTTCCCTCTGCTCCGCGGTACGTCCAAGCATATCCAAAAGCACCGCGTTCCTGTAGAGCGTCTCCCCCCAGTCCGGCCCTATGGCGACGCCATAAGGCGCCCGATCCAATGTTTTTAAAAACAGCTCGGGCAGGGAGTTCAATTCCTTTCGTTTCCGGCTGCGAAGCAGCAACAGCAGCGCAAGCAGCGCTGCGCAAAGAATGAGAGCCGCCGCAAAAAACGGCCACAGCCCCGCGCCTGAAGGCAACGCGGGCGCGTCCGCGGAAGGTAAGAAAGGCGCATACCCGGGCATACCAAACAGCAGGTATGTGCCCAGCAGCGCATCCATAAAAAGCAAGGCGCCGCAAATCAACGCCAAGAAGGTAATCCACCGGATGGTATGCTTCTGTTCTCTGGTGCCGCCGGCGGAATGAACCATCGTTTCACCTCAATTTTTAGCCTCCGCGATGGCCAGCTGAATATGCCGCGATATGACGAAAAAACGCCGTTTCAGGCATATGCATAAATTATAGTACATATTAAAATAGACTACAATGCTATATTCGGCACTTTCCGACCCGATAACCCGCGCATTTTACCCCTTTGGTACCCGCCTTTTACACAAACTTGCAAGGTTTTGCCCTGAGGACCGTTTGAGTATGCTATAATCGGTATAATCGCACGTATTTTTAACAGGCAAAAGACGAATACCGGAGGGAACTTTATGACAAGCGGCATGAATTTATGGGACAGCAGCATATGGGCGTTAATAGTAGAGCTTGCCATACTTATGGCGGGTATGCTGGTTGCCAACATGCTGCGCCGTACATTTCGGGTATTGCGGCAGTCGCTTATTCCAAGCTCCGTCATCGGCGGATTCTTGATTTTGATCGCAAGCTCCATATATGAACGCTTCACAGGTTCGCCCATGTTCCATAAACTCACCATGGAAACGCTCACCTACCACGGCCTGGGGCTTGGATTTATCGCGTTGGCACTCAAGACTTCCGAAAAACATTCGGACAAAGGCTCCCGGACGGACATATTCAATACCGGCCTGACCGTCGTTTCTTCCTACCTGCTGCAGGGGCTTGTCGGCCTGGTGATAACGCTAGGTCTTTCCTATGTGCTTGGCAACTGGCCCGCTTCCGGCCTGCTGCTGCCCATGGGATATGGCCAGGGCCCCGGCCAGGCCTATAACTGGGGTAACATTTACTCCACCGCCACGGATTACCCCGCGTTTGCGGGCGGCGCAAGCTTCGGGCTGACGGTGGCCGCGATGGGCTTTATCTCCTCCGGCATCGGCGGCGTGATATACCTCAACAACATGAAGCGCAAAGGCCGCGTCAAAAAGCAGATCGATAACGCGGATGAGGTGGAGGACCTCTCCGCCGAAATGGTTACCAAAAAAGGCGAGATCCCCCTGACGGAATCGCTGGATAAGCTGACGGTGCAGTTCGGCTTTGTGTTTTTAACTTATATTGCAGCCTACATTCTGATGCGGGGAGCCTCCTTTGGGCTGGACGCTTTGGGCGGGTTCTTTTCCGGCACCGTAAAGCCGCTCATCTGGGGTTTTAACTTCCTCATAGGCTCTTTCCTTGCCATTGCGTTCAAGAACATATTGAAGGGTCTGAGGAAGGCGAATATCGTCCACCGCCAATATCTCAACAATTTCATGCTCAACCGCATCGCCGGCGTGATGTTTGATTTGATGGTGGTGGCCTCGATCTCCGCAATCGATCTCTCCGCATTCTCCCATAAGGAGTTCGTCATCCCGCTGACCGCCATCTGCGTGGTGGGCGCTTTCATCACCTACTGGCAGTGCGATTACACCTGCAAAAAACTCTTCCCCACATATTCCGATGAATCGTTCCTGGCGCTTTACGGCATGCTCACCGGCACCGCGAGCACAGGCGTGATATTGCTGCGCGAAATCGACCCGCTGTTTGAAACGCCTGCTTCGAGCAACCTCATTTACCAGCAGACCTGGGCGATCGTGTTCGGCTTTCCCATGCTCATGCTGATGGGGATTGCGCCTATGAGCAACGGCTGGTCCTGGTTTACGGTGGGCGCGCTCCTTGTGCTCTCCATATTCATCAACGTCCTGCTCTTCCGCAGGAGCATATTTGGGCGCAATAGAATTCGGAGTGGGGCGAAGTAAGACCGTACTCTTTTGCAGGGAGGAATGAGAGATGCCCGCGCGGATATGGGTATATCTGGCGTTAGCCGCGATTCTTCTTCTGACAATTCCATTCGTGAAAAAATACCGCATCCGGACCGTACGGTTGCTTGGATGCAGCATACTGGGTTTATGGTTATGTGCTTTTGCGTTGACCATATTGCTTGGAGAGTTTATCCTGCCTGCCCCACAGTATTATATCAACTCCCGAGACTCGAGGTATCGCGGCAGCCTCAACAAAATCCTTGAGGGGGAAGCCCAAAATTCAGGTATCGCTTATGAGGAAGGAAGCTTTCGTATTCTGGAAAGCGACAGCATGCACCTGAACCACCTGTTTCTCTGTTCTTACCGGGTGGCCGGTCGTAATGAGCTGCGCATATTTCGCTTTGAGAAAAACATATTTGGCAATATGAAGCCGGCGGAATCCTTTGCCGAGACCATTCCCCAGGACGGCAACCCGGACCACTTCTATCGTGATATAGTAGAAGACGGTTTCTTTGGTACGTATCTTGTTACAGCAGGCTATGCGCCGGAGGGTACCGTCTGGAATGGTTCTATCGTCAACGGTTTTCGTATTGATGCGCTCCATTTGCAAGGGTATTTCCTTGTAGTAGAGCTTGCAAGCGAGGATTGGAAATTGGATGTGCTTCAGATTGCCATTCTTTTTCTCATTGCGCTGATTCCCCGCATTTTTAATAAAAAGTATGAGCCGGAGAAATTCTATACCGGGTGGAAAAAGGGTGAGAAGCTCCTTCAAATTCAATACGAAGATAAAGAGAATAATGCATAGACAGGTAGACACGCTTTCATACGGGCTTACCTGCCAAGGGAATAGATATGCACCGGATTTATCTGGACAACGCCGCGACCTCCTTCCCCAAGCCGGAAGGCGTCAGCGTACGGATGAGTTACTACATCAACGAAGTGGGCGCAAGCGTCAACCGCTCCGTATACGCGGAGGCGGCGGACGCGGGGCTTGTTGCGCTCGCGCTGCGCCAACGTCTGTGCAGACTATTGGGCCATAGCGACCCCATGCACTGCATTCTCACTTCCGGCGCTACCGCCGCGATAAACATGGCGCTCAAAGGATATTTAAAGCCGGGCGACCACTGTATCGTAAGCTCGCTTGAGCACAACGCCGTGATGCGCCCGCTTGTGCAGCTCGAAAAAACGGGCGTGCGTTTTGACCGCGTCCCCTGTGACACCGACGGACGCATGGATATTGAAGTGTTTGAAAAGCTGTTCCGCCCGGAAACAAGGTTGGTCGCCGTTACGCACGCGTCCAACGTCTGCGGCGCTTTGAATTCTGTGGAGGAAATTTGCCGCATTGCGAATGCGCGCGGCGTGCCCGTGCTGCTGGACGGCGCGCAGACCGCCGGACATTATCCCATTCATTTTGAGCAGCTTGGTTTATCCGCCCTTGCCGTACCCGCCCACAAGGGACTGTTGGGGCCTTCCGGCATCGGCGCCTTGCTTCTTTCCCCTGCGTTTGCAAATGAATTGACGCCGCTTGTCGCGGGCGGCACAGGCAGCTATTCGGACAGCGAGGAACTGCCGCCCATACTGCCCGACCGTCTGGAGAGCGGCACGCCCAACATCCCCGGCATCTACGGCTGGGAAGCCGCGCTCGCTTTTATAGAGGGAAAAAGCATGCCGGCGTTGCGCGCGCGGGAAATCGCGCTCACTACGCGTTTTCTGGACGGCGTAAAAACGCTCCCCGGCGTGCGCATCGTGGGCCCGCATTCGCCGGAGGAGCGCGTGGGCGTCGTATCGCTGGATTTTGTGGGCCACGACAACGCGGAAATCGCATTCGCGCTGGATCAGGAACACGGTATCCTTACCCGCTGCGGGCTCCATTGCGCGCCAAATGCGCACAAGGTGCTCGGCACGTTCCCGCAGGGGACGGTGCGGTTTTCGTTCGGGTGGGCGACGTCGGAGCGAGAGATTGATATAACAATAGAAGCTGTAAGGAAGCTAACGGAAGAATAAGAACGGTACTTTTCTTTTTAGAAGAAAAGTACCAAAAGAAAATCAAATTATAAAAAGGCGTACGCTTTCTTTTGCTTCTTTTCTTTCCTGGAAAGAAAAGAAGCGTCCCCTTGTCACTTCAAATAAATGCGCTTCTCTCTTGCCGCCGTCACAACGCCAATCCGCTGCGCGGCGGGGACAGTTTTTTTCAATTCTTCAAACAGCGCGTCCGCATCCTCCGGATGCACCGCCATCAAAAGACCGCCCGCCGTCTGCGGGTCGTATAATACATCCTGTACGGCAACCGGCACGTCCCCTGACTCCACTGCGGATTCGGCAAACGCGCGGTTCCGGTACATGCCGCCGGGCAGGATACCTTGTTTTGCGAACTCCAAGGCTTCCGGTATGATGCTGATCTCTTTTGTGTTTAGCTCCACGCTCACATCCGAGCCCTGCGCCATTTCATACAAATGCCCCAGCATGCCAAAGCCCGTCACGTCCGTACAGGCGTGGACGCGGTATTTTACCATCGCGTCCCGCGCGGCTTTGTTGAGCGTGGTCATAAGCGTGCGCGCAAGCGCCTTGCCTTCCTCGCTCGCAAGCTCCGCCTTGGCGGCGGTGGTGAGGATGCCGATACCGAGCGGCTTTGTAAAAAGCAGCACGTCGCCAGATTTTGCGCCGCTGTTGGTGAGTATTTTGTCCGGATGGATGAAGCCCGTCACGGCCAGGCCGTACTTCGGCTCGTCGTCCAGTATGCTGTGGCCGCCCGTGATGATGGCACCGGCCTCGTAGGCTTTGTCGTACCCGCCGCGCAAAAGTTGATGTACGGCGTGTTTTGGCATATCCTCCGGGATGCAGAGGATGTTCAGCGCAAGCTTCGGTTCCGCGCCCATGGCGTAAATGTCCGAAAGCGCGTTTGTCGCGGCGATCTGGCCGAACAGGTACGGGTCGTCCTCAATGGGCGGAAAAAAATCCACCGTCTGCACGATGGCGAGCGTGTCGCTTACCTTGTAGACGGAAGCGTCGTCGCTTTTGTCAAACCCCACGATCAGGTTGGGGTCGTGGTGCACCTGAATGCCTTCCAATAGCTGCGAAAGCACGCCCGCGCCCACTTTCGCGCCGCAGCCCGCGCATTTTGCGAGCTTGGTGAGTTTGATATTCTGTTCCATACATGTTTCTCCTATCGTAACCCAATCGATTGTAGTGGCGTCAACCGCAGTATGGCCTCCAGCACGCCGCCGCCTATGGCGAGCGCCTTGTCCGAGGCGGTATAGCAATGCTCCACCTTGCAGCGCGGGTCCACGTCCCCGCTTTTCATGCCCTTATATACCGGCGTATTGTCCGGCAATATGCCGCGCAATACCCCCGCAATCTGCGCTCTGACCGGACTCCCGTCCACATAGCCCGCGATATCGCCCGCCTGTACCGTTGCGCCGATCCCGAGCACCTGTTTGAATACGCCGTCCGCCGGGGCACGGAGGATGCGCTCGAGCATATAGCCGCCGATGTTGCCCGGTATGCCGGTATCGGGCAGTGCGGAGCCTTCGAGTATGACGCGGCCCAGCGTATGTCCCCGCTGCGTTTCTATGACGGCGCGGCAATCCACACCCGCCGTAAAGCCCGGGCCTATGCCGATGACTACCGGCGCATCACCAAGCGAGGTACCGAGATTCTTCTTGGCGAGTATAGCGTCCACCACGGCGTCCGGCTTTAACTCCCGGATGCAATCCGCTTCCGGGTCGATCAATACGGGGATGCGCCCGCTTTGCAAAACGGCTATGGCGCCCTGGCTGTCCTTTGCAAGCTCCGCCATAACGCCCTCCACAATAGCCTGTCCCTCCGTTGCGGCCTGTGAAAAACTGACGGTTCTCCTTATGGCGGTGGGGCGGGCAATTTCCGTCATTATGACGTCAAATCTTGCGCGCCAAAGCCTCAGCGCAATGCCCGAGGCGATATCCCCCGCGCCTTTTATGACAACAAGCATGGTTCTCCTTCTGTTTGCAGCGCACCCGCCACCACAGGGCAGTCCAAATATTTGCCTAGTTCCCTGGCCCGCTCCCACTGGAGAGGCGTTTCAACCTTGTTGATGTACACGGTATCGTGCAGCGCCTCAAGCCGCGCCACGTTTGCGGCGTCGAGCGGGGTAACGGCATGGTACAGCCCGACGTTTAAGAGATTTGCGTACAGCTCCGGCCGGTGCGCCGCAGCGACGACCGTCTGGCCGATGCCGTCTATTCCGATGACCAGTATGCTTTTATTCGCTTCTTTCGGGATCACCGGCTCGTGCATGGCATGGGCCTTTAACGGCAGGCCCTTTGAGCCGTCCGCCTCGCACAGCACAAAATCCGCCTGCCGGGCGAGCATTGGGATGAGGTCCAGCGGGAGCGTCAGCTTGCCCTCCGGCGTTTTTTCCCCCACGCACAGCAGGCTGTGTACCTGCATCGCATAGGTAATTTCCTCTTCCGTGGGGGAGATCAGCGTCTTGATGCCGCCGGGCGGGTACATTTTTGCGGTGGCGCAAAGTATCACGCTTCCGCTGCCTAAGAGCTCCGACCCAAGGCGCAGCAAAAGGGAGGTCTTTCCCCCGCCGCCTATGATGGCCGTGACCCCGCGCGTAATGTCCAGCGCCTGCGCAAACCGCATACCTGTTCCCCCACCGTTATTCTAGTTTCAGGATAGCACCGGCAAATCCCGCTTGTCAACGCAAGGGCGGGTGGTTTATACTGCGGATATGAGCAACAACAAACCGCTGCGTCCCATCATTACAATACGGCTTTATACGGAAGAAAAGTGCTTCGGCCCAGGGGTTGCGGAGCTTCTTTCGCGTGTGCGCGAACTGAAATCCCTGCGGTCCGCCGCCATATCCATGAACATGGCCTACTCCAAGGCCTGGAAGATCGTAAAGGCAAGCGAGGATGCGCTGGGCTTTAAGCTTTTAGATAGCACCACCGGCGGGCAGCATGGCGGCGGCGCGGTACTGACCGAAGAGGGAAGCGCGCTGCTTGACGCATACAGGGAGTATCTCGCGGATGTGAAAACCATGGCGCAAACGCTCTTTGAAGAGCGGTTCGGGAAACAGGAATAATAGTTGCAAAAAGGGCGCGGCAGATGCCGCGCCCTTTTTGTTTATTCCAACCCGTAGTTGTTGTCTTTGTTGGCCCAGTCCACCGTGCGGATGGAATAGTTCCTGTATCCTTCCTTGATGAACGGGTCTCTTTGGGCGATACTATGCGCTGCTTCGATGGAGTCGGCCTTTATAAGCACCATGCCGCCAGGGTAATCCGTAAACGGGCCGCAGGCGACAAGCCTGCCTTCTTCATCCAGTGCCCTTAAATGAGCCACATGCCCCTGAATCACGCCAATATTCAAGGGCTGCTTGTTTTCCAATAAAATCAGATACAAAAGCCCGTTTTCCATGGTATTACGCTTTCCCGAGCCGCTGCTTCATCGTCTTTTCCACGGCATTCAGAATATTTTCATAGCCCGTGCACCGGCACAGGTGCCCGGCGAGGAGCTTGCGCAATTCGTCCCGGGTGTATTCGTGGCCGGATTCCAGGATCTCCACCGCCGTCATGATGAAGCCCGGCGTGCAGAACCCGCACTGCACCGCGCCTTCCTCAATGAACGCCTGCTGGATATCCGAAAGCTCGCCGTTGGGGCCAAGCAGGCTTTCAAGCGTGCGGATGTGTTTGCCTTCCGCCCAAATAGCCAAGTAGATGCAGGAGTTGAAGCATTCCCCGTCGATGATGACATTGCATGCGCCGCATTCCCCGACCTCACAGCCCTTTTTCACGCTGGTAAGGCGGTAGTCGTTGCGCAGCATATCCGTAAGGGATGCGCGGACGTCTACATAGTTTTCAACTTCTTTACCGTTTATGGTACAGCGCACCAGTTGCATCTGTTTCATAACGTACCTCCAGCAAGCTCAATCGCACGGACAAACGCGCGCTTGGTGAGTTCTTCCACCAGCTGGAGCCGCAGTTCCTTGCTGGCGCGCCAGCTCGTGCGGGGGTTGACGTCGAGAAGCGCTGCGCTGCCCGCGGCCTCCACGGTTTCTATGGAGACAGGCTTGCCGTTTGCAGCGGCCTCCGCGCTTTCAGCCCGCATGGGCACGGGTCCTGCGACGCCGTACGCCACGCGCATGCGCTCCACCGTATGTTTATCCTCCGAAAGCCGCACGTTGACGGAACACCCCAAAGTCGCGATATCCATGGCGTTGCGCATGGCGTACTTGATGTAGTGGCCGTGGCAGTTTTCGTAGCTCTCTTTTTTGATCAAAATCGCGGTCAAAAGCTCCGCGGGCTGCAGCGCGACCTTGCCCGCCTTGACGTAGAACTCCCGGATGGGCAATTGGCGCACGCCGTTGGGGCCGGTTAACTCCATGACGGCGTCCCATGCTACAAGCGTAGCGCCCGAGTCGGCGCTTGTCACGCCGTTGCAGGTGTTGCCGCCTATGGTGCCGATGTTTCGCACCTGCGGGCCGCCCACCTCGTTCACCGCCTCGCCCAGAACGTTGATGTACTTCTGAATGAGAGGGTGCTTTGTGATATGCGTAAAGCTGGTCACGGGCAGAATACGGAGCGTGCCGTCCCCGTCCATGGTGACGCCGCGCAGCTCGTCAAGCTTCTGTATGCTCACCAATGTCGCGCCCGCCAAGCGTCCTTCGCGGATCTCAATGAGCACGTCGCTTCCGCCCGCTATGATCTTCGCTTCGGGATGCTGCTGCAACAGCTCTATGGCATGGGGCACGGAAGTCGCTTCGTATAAAGCTTCGATATCGTACATACTTACTCCGTCCTTCCTCGCGCTAGATAAGGCCCGCGTCTTTGAACGCCGGGAACAGCACATGCGGCGTGAGAGGTATTTTGTTGACCGAAACGCCCGTGGCGTTGAGCACCGCGTTGCGGATGGCGGGCGCGCCCGAGACCGTGGGCGGTTCGCCCAGCGCCTTTGTGCCGTAGGGGCTGGTCGGTTCAAAGTTTTCCACGAATTGCGCCTCCAGATGCGGATGGTCCATGAACGTACTAAGCTTATAATCCAGCAGGTTGTCGTTAAGGGGCTTGCCGGTCTTTTGGTCAAAAAGCATCTGCTCGCTCATGCCGTAACCGATCGCCATGCTCATGCCGCCGTGGACCTGCGCTTCCGCGAGCTGCGGGTTGATGAGCTGGCCGCAGTCGTGGACGTTCACAAGGTTCAATAATTTCACCTTGCCTAGAGGGATATCCACCTCCACCTCCGCGAAAGAGCAGCCGAAGCTGTACGCGTTGGTCTTGCACTGGTAGGTGCTTTCCGCCGTGATGTGCTCGGAATGGGTCATGCTATAGAGCACTTCCTTGGAGAGGTCGCCCAAAGTCGTGATTACTTTGTTGTTGTTCGTCTTGTGCACGATGTTGCCGTCCACGATATCCATGTCATATACCTGGAAGCGGAACAGTTCATGCGCGTGGCCGAGTATCTTTTCTTTGAGCATCTCCGCCGTTTGCTTGATTGCCATGCCGCCCACATAAGTCTGGCGGGAAGCATACGCACCCGTGCCGAACGGAGTAATGTCCGTATCCTGCGTACTTACAACATGCACGTCCCGGAACGGGATGCCCAATGTTTCCGCAGCCATCTGCGCAAACGCGGTATCCGCGCCCTGGCCGATCTCCGTTTCCGCAAGCTGGATCTGCACGGAACCGTCCTGATTGAGCACCATGCGGCAGGAGGATACTTCAAGGGATATGGGCCATACGGCGGTATTGTACCAGAATATCGCCATGCCCACGCCGCGGCGGACAGGCCCCGTCTGGTTCTCATACAGCTTGCGCTTTTCGTCCCATTTGATGTATTCCTTGCCCTTTTCCATGCACTGGTTGAAGCTGTCGAAATAGTTCACGTTCTTGGAGAAGGGGTCAAAATACCCCACGGGCATCATATTGAGCTTGCGGAATTCCATGGGGTCCATGTTCAATGCACGCGCGGTATCGTCCGCGTGGCTTTCCACCGCGAACATGGCCTGCGGGATGCCGTAGCCGCGCATGGCGCCCGAAATGGGCATATTGGTGAATACGGTATAGCCTTCGACCTTCTTGGCCTTTTCGTCGTTGTAAAGCTGCTTGAAGCCCGACATCGCCTTAGAGCAGATGCTGTGCCCGTGGGACGCGTACGCGCCCTGGTTGGAATACAGCTGGGCGCTTCGCGCCACGATTCTGCCGTCGGGCCGGACATAAGAGGTCAAATGGAACTTGATGGCGTGGCGCACGCGGGTGGCGAAGAACGTCTCCTCGCGCGAGAGCTCCAGCTTCACAAGCCTGCCGCCCACCTGCTGGCAGAGGTATGCGTTCAAAGGCTCGTATAAAACGTCCTGCTTGTTGCCGAAGCCGCCGCCCAGGTACGGCTTTATAATGCGCACGTCGCCCCATGGAATGCCTAACGCCTGCCCCACCACGCGCCGCGTGATATGCGGAATCTGGGTGGAAGCAACCACGGTGATCCTTTTGCCCTCCATATAGGCATAAGAGATCGGCGGCTCGATGTGGCAGTGCTGTACGGTGGGCGTTTCATACCAGCCTTCCACCTTAATGAGGCCCTCTTCCTTGATGGCCTCTTCAAAATTGCCCTCTTCGGAGCCCGTATGCGCGAGTATGTTGTTGGGGAACGCCTCATGAAGCTGCGGCACGCCATCCTTCATGGACTCGATGGGGTCGAGCACCGCGGGGTATTCTTCATACTCCACCTTAATGGCTTTGAGCGCACGCGAAGCCGCCACCTCGTCTTCGGCGACGACAGCGGCGATATTATCCCCATACAGGCGGACCCGTTTGTTTAAGAGCAGCATGTCGGCTACGTCCTGATGGTGCGGGTCGGTCGACCACGGATGCCCCGCCGTTGGGAACGGCAGATTGGGCACGTCAAAGCACGTGACGATCTTGACAACGCCCGGTACTTTTAGTGCTTCGCTGATATCCATATTGGCTACAAGGCCGTTGGCAATGGTGGAGTGCAGCACCTTTGCGATGAGCGCATTCTTTTCTACCAGGTCGTCGGTGTACTTTGCCCGGCCCGTTACTTTATCATATGCGTCTATGCGCGGGACGCTTTTTCCTACGCTCATACGCTTTCGCCTCCTAAGCTAACAGTTTTTTTTGCTTGCTTACTTTTTTTCATTATATCATTTTGCAATGTAAAATCCCAGTCAATACGCTATCCTATTTTATATATAACGCGCGTTTATACCGTGTAACAGGTTGTCCGCTTTTGCCGTTGTTTTATGCCCGAAAACAAGGGTATACTCTTAAAAAAGACAGTTAGGAGGACCCCCATGCAAGAAACGCAACCGCGTATCGGCTGCGTGCTGATGGCCGCAGGCAATTCCCGCCGGTTTGGCAGCAACAAGCTTTCCGTAAGGCTGGACGGGCTCACGTTAGCAGAATACGCGCTCAACGCCATCCCTTCCGAGGCATTCTCCCGCGTGGTCGTCGTGACGCAATACCCGGAGATTTTGGAACTGGCAAAGAACCGGGGGTTTTTATGTAAGGTCAACCGGGAGCCGGAAAGAGGGCTCTCCAGCACCATCCGCATCGGGATCGAGGAACTTCTTGACATGGATGCCATACTGTTCCTGGTGGCGGACCAGCCCATGCTGCGGAAGGAAACCATAGAAAACGTGGTGCTTCTGTACCGCGAGAATCCTGACCGCATCATCGTCGCGGGCCACGAAGGGCGGCGCGGCAACCCATGCATATTCCCCAAGGAATTCAACGGCGAGCTTCTTGCACTCACCGGCGATATGGGCGGTGTTGTCGTAAGCAAGGCGCATGAGGACCGGATCTTGTGCTTCAACGTGGAGGACGTACGCGAGCTTATCGACGTGGACACGGAGCATACGCTGTCGGAGCTGATGAAAACGCCGTAGGAAATAATAACGCATAATGAATAATTTTGGTAGAAAGCCCTTTAGAGGCTTTCTATATTTTATATAAGCCGTTCCTCGGCGTACGTTTATCCGTGCCGTTATCATGCAGGCTCCCATGCAAAAGATTCTTCGCCCGCGGGCTCAGAATGACAGGATACCTCGGGTTGTAGGGCGGGATGCCCACATCCCGCCGAGCAACATAATTTATTGAGGCGGCATGAGGGCATGCCGCCCTACTCTAAAACATAAGCGAAGAATCCTCTCCAGGCTATTCATTTCACCAGATGACAGCTCTTTGAGGCTTTCTATTTTTTCCTGCTGTACGGAGTGCCTTCCATGGGCAGTTTGGTGCGGAAGATACCGTCCCGGTTGTAATAGGCAAGCTGAACCGCGGGCGGCGTAGGGATGGAGCAGATTTCGCCAATGCCTTTTGCGCCGTGGGCAAGCTTCCCGTCGCTTTTTTCTATGATCTCCGGGACCACTTCGGGCGTTTTATCCGCCTTAAACAGGCCCAGCGTGCCGAATTTCGCGGTGGGCTTTCCATGGTCCAGCGGAAAATCCTCGGTAAGCGAGTACCCAAGGCTCATGACCACGCCGCCTT
Source organism: Bacillota bacterium (assembly GCA_023409435.1). GTDB lineage: Bacteria > Bacillota > Clostridia > Christensenellales > CAG-138 > JAEYLA01. The sequence goes on from JAEYHP010000119.1 coordinate 23,794, forward strand.
CGATCTGCCCTTCGATGGCAGTAGGATTGATGGCGCGGCCGACGTCGTGCGCGGCGACCACGCGGCTTACAAGCCCGTTTTCATCCAGTTCTACAAGATGCGTCGCGTACCCGTAGGCGATATGGCTGACCGGGTTTTCTTTTTGTTCCCCGATTTTATCGGTGATCCCGGTATATTCTCCGTAAAAGGAGCGGCCCTCCAGCGCTTCCAATGAGCCCGCCTCTTCCAGCGCTTCCTTGAGCGCGCTGGCTGCCCGCACCACGGCCTCGCCGGTAAAGAGCGTCTGGCGGGAAGCGGTGGTGTTGCCGGAATTGGGCGCAAGCGCGGTATCCGGGGCCTCATAAACTACGCGGTCGGGCGTCAGGCCCGTGGTTTCACAGAACATCTGCACCTGAATGGTGCCCATGCCCTGCCCGATGCAGGCTGCGCTGCTATGAAGATGCGCCTTGCCGTCCTTTACTTCGATGCGGCTGCGCCCCGTATCCGGGATGCCCACGCCTAAACCGCTGTTCTTCATGGCACAGGCGATACCCGCCCTGGGGTTCGCCTCATAATACGGGCGTACGGCGTCGAGCGTTTCCACCAAAGCCGTCGTTTCATCCGCGATCTGCCCGTTGGGGAGCGTTTGCCCGGGGCGTATGGCGTTGCGGTAGCGAATTTCAAACGGCGAAATGCCCACAAGCTCCGCAAGCTGGTTGAGGTTGCATTCCGTCGCAAAGCAGCTCTGCGTCACGCCGAAGCCGCGGAACGCGCCGCCCGGCGGGTTGTTTGTGTACATGGCTTTTCCTAAGATATCTACGTCCTGATAGTTGTAGGGGCCGGCGGCGTGCGTGCAGGCGCGCTGCAGCACGGGCCCGCCCAAAGAGGCGTACGCGCCGGTATCGGATATGAGCACCGCCTTCATGGCGGTTAAAAACCCGTTTTCATCGCAGGCGGTGGTGAAGTCCATTTCCATGGCATGGCGCTTGGGGTGGACGAGTATGCTTTCCTGCCGCTTGAGTTTGACCTTGACGGGGCGTTTCGTATGGTAAGAAAGCAGCGCCGCGTGGTGCTGAACGCTCATATCCTCCTTGCCGCCAAAGCCGCCGCCCACCATGGCGGCGGTAACCCGCACTTTTTCATGCGGGATATTGAGCATGTCCGCGCACTCGTGCTGCGTCTGGTAAATGCCCTGATCGGCGCTGATGATGCGGTAACCGTCCCCTTCCGGGTAGACAACCGCGCATTCCGGCTCCAGAAACGCGTGCTCGGTGAACGGGACGCTGTAGTGGTTGGTCACCACGTACTTGCTGTTCTTAATAACTTCGTCCGCGTCCCCGCGCTTTACCCGCTGCTCAAAGAGCAGGTTGCCCGTTTCGTGAAGCCTCGGCGCGTCCGTTTCCATGGCGCGCTCTGCCGTGAACACGGCTTCGAGTTCCTCGTATTCCACTTCGATCAATGCGAGCGCCGCGTCCAGCGTTTCCCTGTCCTCCGCCGCGACCAGCGCCACGGCGTCGCCAAGGTAATGGGTGACGCCGCCGATTGGCACAAGCACGTCCCAATCCTTTTTGATGTGGCCGATTGTGCGCTCGCCGGGGATATCCGCGGCGGTAAGCACGGCATGGACCTTATCGAGCGCACTGGCTGCCTCGGTCTTAATATTCAGTACTCTGGCCCGCGGGTATGCGCTGCGCTTGGCGCCGCCGTATAGCATGCCTTCCATATAGATATCGTCCGCGTACACGGCGGTTCCCAGCGCTTTCTCTCTGGCGTCCACGCGGTGCATACTTTCCCCGGCATGGCCGGTAAACGTATGCTCCGGTATCTGCTCGCCCGAGCGGAGCAACTCCGCCGCAAGCAATATGGCGTCCTCTATTTTTTTATAGCCGGTACAGCGGCAGATGTTGTTTTTAATGGCCTCCTTCGCCTGCGCGCGGGTGGGTGAAAGGTTCGTATCCAATAAGCCTTTGGCGCTTACTACCATGCCGGGCGTGCAGAAGCCGCACTGCACCGCGCCCGCCTGCGCAAACGCGTAGCCGTACACCGCGCGCTCACGCTCGGTCAAGCCTTCCACGGTTACGATGTGCTTGCCATCGAGCTTATCTGTTTTCAACACGCATGCTTTTTGCGCCTTGCCGTCTATGAGCACCATGCAGGTGCCGCAAGCGCCCTCCGTGCATCCATCCTTTACGGAAATGAGTTTAAGCTCATCGCGCAAATAATGAAGCAGGCGCTTGGGCGTTTCCGACGTGCATGCGACGCCATTGACAAAAAAAGCGGACATTGTTGATCCCTCCCTGTGAGGCTGCCATTCATATCTCTTTTATCTTGAGTCAAATAAAAATCAGCAATCCAGTTTTGCGGCGTTTTTCAAACCGCTCGGAAATGTATCGGCATGAATGCGTTTTGCATGTTCTGGGCTTATTATTCCACAGTTTTTCCCCGCACGCAAGGCGCAGGCTTCCGGCCAAAAAGCAGGTTGAATGCCATGTTTTTTCAAAACCCGAACATTGTTTTTGATTATGGTAATATCTTTAAGTGTTTCAAGCTGCATAAATTCACTTGGCGGATGTGAGGGATATCTGTTACAATGGTGCAAACCCAAATGTTTCGCAAACTTTCCCTACAGGGGGGCGCCGAAACAGTTGTTCGGAAATGTTCGCGATATGGCATAAATAATATTTTTTTGTTAACAAAAAAATTAATGGAATTTTGCAGGCCGGTGTGATAGACTCATGCAAACGAATGTCCTCTCCATGTTTTTTCTAAAGCGTTTGCGGGTATGTTACAAAGTATGTTGGTTCAGCGGGAAACGCGGGGTATTGTATTCCGTGTTGCCCTGAATAATATTTCTTTGAAGGAGAAGGAAACACATGAAGAAAAACGTCAAAACCATCGCGCTTGCCCTCTCTCTGCTGATGGTGTTTGCGGTGCTCGCGGGCTGCGCCCCGACCACTCCCGCACCCGAAGCGACAGAAGCCCCCGCCGCGGCGACAGAAGCCCCCGCCGCAGCAACCGAAGCGCCCGCGGAAGTTCCGGCTGAAAAGCCCCTTGTCGCGCTGATACTCGAAGGCGCCATCTCGGACATGAGCTGGAACGCCACCGCCTACAACGGCCTTAAGAAGATCGAGGCCATGGGCGCAAAAGTTCAGTATGTGGAAAACACGCCCGCTTCCTCCGTGGCCGACGCCATCCGCACATTCGGCGACGAAGGATACGACGTCATATTCCTGTCCACCAACAGCTATGCGGATGCAGGCGCCGCTACCGCGGCCGAATATCCCGACACCCAGTTCTTCTTTATCAACTCCGGCGTGATCGCGGAGAACGCCTCTTCCTTCGCCATTCAGGACGCCGAGCAGGGCTTCCTCATGGGCGCGCTTTCAGCACTCCTGACCGAGACGAAGACCGTCGGCTTCATTGGCGGCCTTGAGATCCAGCCCATCGTCAACGGCGGCAAAGGCTTCGCACAGGGCGTTGCGTATGTCGATCCCTCCATCAAGGTGATTGCCCAGAATACCGGCAGCTTTGACGACGTCAACGCCGCCAAGGAACTTGCGAAGTCCTTTATCGGCCAGGGCGTAGACGTATTGTCCCCCATGGCGAACCAGGCTTCTCTGGGCGTAATGGAAGCCGCGCAGGAAGGCAAAGTAAAAGCCATCGGCTCCGGCCTCAACCAGGAAACCGTTGCGCCCGACGCTGCGGTGACCGCGATTGTGAAGGATACCTCCATCGCATATGAAGCCGCCTACAAGGCGTATCTCGATGGCGCAATCTCCGATCAGGTGCTCAAAATGGGCGCGGCCCAGGGCGTTGTCTACATCGGCGACTATTACATCGAAGTCCCCGAAGAAGTCAAGACCCAGATGCAGGAAATCTACCAGAAGCTCGCCGCGGGCGAAATCACAATCACCCTCGACTAACCCTTTTTTATAAATTGTGCCGGGATAACCGGACAGTTTCGGATAAGGACGCTCCGGCTGTTTGTTAAAAGCGGCCGGAGCGGTATCCTGTCCTCCGGAAAATCCTTAGAGGGAGGAACACGATGGCTACCGCCAACCTGTCCAAGCGCTTGCTCTCCTTTCTGAAAACTTTGTATTTCCCTGTCATCGCTTTGGTGGCGTCGCTTCTTATTGGAAGCCTCGTCATACTCTTTACGTCCAAAAGCACGCCGATGGAGGCCTACGCGGCCATGCTCAAAGGCGCGTTTGGCACCGCCAAGGCCTGGGACGAAACGTTTGTAAAATCCATTCCCTTTATATTCACCGCTTTAAGCTTCGCAATTGCCCGGCGGTGCGGCATCATCAACCTGGGCGCGGAAGGCCAGTTCCGCATGGGCGCGCTGTTGGCGACCATCGTGGGCGTAAGCTTTCCCAACCTGCCCATGATACTGCATCTGCCGCTTACATTGCTCGCCGGCTTTGTGGGAGGGGCGCTCTACGGCATTATCGTGGCGGCGCTCAAGATCCGATTTGGCGCGAGCGAACTCATTACCACAATCATGCTCAACTATGTGGCCATCAATATCATCGATTTCGCGGTGACAGGTCCCCTGAAGGACAGCGCTTCAAGCTCCTACCCGCAGTCCGCGCCGATACTCGAGAGCGCGCAGCTGCCGCGGATGTTTGAGGGCACTTCCCGCCTGCACTGGGGATTGTTTTTGGTGGTTCTGGCCTTATTCTTTTACTACTTCTTTTTATGGAAAACCACAAAGGGCTTTGAAATGCGCGTGGTGGGCCTCAACCCCACGGCGGGCTCTTACGCGGGCATGAGCATCAACCGCTCCACCCTTTTATCCATGTTCATTGCGGGCGGCTTCGCGGGCCTGGGCGGCTGCGTGGAGATCATAGGCATCCAGTACCGGCTGATGCTGACGTCCTTCTCCATTACCTACGGCTTTACAGGCATCGCCGTGGCATTGATGGGCAGCAACAATCCTGTCGGCATCCTGCTTTCGGGCGTTCTGTTCGGCGGCTTGCAGTCCGGTTCCCTCAAGATGCAGACGCTCACCGACGTCAGCTCTTCCGTGGTGCTGGTGGTACAGGCGCTCATCATACTCTTTATCGCCGGACGCTCCATGTTCCAGTGGAGAGCGCGTAAACAGAAGGATTGCGTCAAGACGCAGGGTCCCTCCGACCCGACGAAGCCCATTCCGGACGAGGGGGTGGCCTAAATGGATAACCTTATTAGTTTTCTTTCCTCCGTCATAATGCTTGCGACGCCCACTCTCTTAGCGGCTTTGGGCATTGTGTTCAGCGAGCGCGCGGGCATTGTCAACATCGGCACCGAAGGCATGATGCTCATCGGCGCGCTCTCGGGCGTGATCGGCTCGTATGTGTTCGGTTCCGTGTGGCTGGGCCTTTTGTTCGCCATGCTGGTATGCCTGCTGTTCGCGGCCATATTCGCGTTCTTTACCGTTACGGTAAAGGCGGACCAGACCGTAATCGGCACGGGGCTCAACATACTCGCCTCCGGCCTTACCATCACCGTCAACCGCGCAGTGTTCGGCGCAAGCACCAGCCCGCCGCAGATCGACTCATTCGATCGGTTCGCCGTCCCCGGCTTAAGCAGTATCCCCGTGCTGGGCGACGTGTTCTTCAACCAGCCGTTCCCTGTCTATATCGCGTTCCTGCTCGTGCCCGTAGCCTGGTTTGTGATGTTCCGCACCAACACGGGATTGAAGCTTCGCGCTGTGGGCGAAAACCCGCGCGCCTGCGATACCGTAGGCATTCATGTCGGGCGCACGCGCTATATGAGCATACTCTACAGCGGCCTGATGGCGGGCTTTGCCGGTTCCTTCGTTTCCATGGGGCAGATGAGCTTCTTTACCGAAAACATGATTGCGGGCGGCGGCTTTATGGCGCTTGCCGCGGTGGTGTTCGGCAACTACACGCCTATCGGCGTGATGGGCGCGGCGTTGGTGTTTGGCGTAAGTAACGCTTTGAAGTTCCAGATCATGGCGCTCAACACCGGCATCCCTTCCCAGTTCCTCGTGATGCTGCCCTATCTCATTACCATACTGGCGCTGTGCGGCCTCATACGCAAGAGCAACAAGCCCGCCTCAAGCGCCGTCCCTTACGTCAAGGAATAGGAGGGAAATAAAATGGCTCCTTTGCTTGAAATGCGCCATGTGACAAAGCGGTTCGGATGCGTCGTTGCGAACGAGGACGTAAACCTAGTAGTAGAACGCGGCGAGGTGCACGCCCTGTTGGGCGAAAACGGCGCAGGCAAGTCCACTCTCATGAATATCCTCTATGGAATGTACGCGCAGTCCGAAGGCGAAATCTACTACAACGGCAAGCAGGTACATATACGTGATCCGAAACAGGCCATTGAGCTTGGCATCGGCATGGTGCACCAGCACTTCATGCTCATTCCCGCGCTCACCGCAATTGAAAACGTGGTGCTGGGCTTCAACGGAAATAAAGAGGTATTGGACCTCAAGGCCGCGGCCGCCCGCTTTACCGAGATGGCCGCGCGCTACCACATGCACATCGACCCGTGGATGCGGGTGGAGCAGCTTTCCGTGGGCCAGCAGCAGCGCCTGGAGATATTAAAGGCGCTCTACCGCAACGTGGATCTTCTGATACTCGACGAACCCACCGCCGTATTGACCCCGCAGGAGGTGGAAGGCCTGTTTGATATGATCCGTCAGCTGACAGGCGAAGGCAAGACGGTCATATTCATCAGCCACAAGCTGGCTGAAATCATGACCATATGCGCCCGCTGCACGGTATTGCGTCTGGGCAAAGTGGTAGCTTCCGGCCTGCCGATCTGTGATATTTCCGATAAAGAGCAGCTTGCAGCGCTGATGGTGGGACAGAACGTCAACCTTGTAACCGATAAGGCGGAAGCAGCCCCCAAGGATGTTGTGCTTTGCGTGGAAGGGCTGACGTGCGAAAATTCCCGCAAGCTCACCGCCGTAAATGACGTTTCCTTTACCCTGCGGGCTGGGGAGATCTTAGGCGTATGCGGCGTGGACGGCAACGGCCAGTCCGAGCTCATCCGCGCCATCACGGGGCTTATCAAGCCCAAGTCCGGCAAGGTAATGATCGACGGCAAGGATTGTACCGGCAAGTCCCCGCGTGAAATCCTGCTGCACGGGGTCTCTCACATCCCAGAGGACCGCCACAAGATGGGCATGGTCGCCAAAATGAACATTCGCGAAAACCTGACGCTGATGAGCTACGACCAACAACCGTTCTCGAAACACGGCGTCCTGCACTGGAAATGGATCGACAAGTACGCAACGGCCCTGTGCGAGCGCTATAACGTCAAGACGCCCAACGTGGCCGAGTTCGCGGGCAACTTAAGTGGCGGCAACCAGCAGAAATTCGTGGTGGGGCGCGAGCTTGACCGCGAGCCCAAGCTGTTGATCGCGGTTCACCCTTCCCGCGGGCTTGATATCGGCGCTACAAAATACATCCAGTCCCGCGTCGTGGAAGAGCGTGACCGCGGCGCAGCAGTCCTGCTGGTTTCCACGGAGCTCGATGAAATTCTGGAGATTTCCGATCGCATACTCGTCATGTACGAGGGCGAGGTCATGGGCATTGTGGACCAAAAGGACGCCACGCGAAACGGCCTGGGGCTGATGATGGCAGGGGAACGGCTAAAGAAAGAGGCGTAATCGCCTTTACCGGTTGAAATCTCCAAGATTCCCACTATAATAAAGATAACTTTCTTTGGTCCTTTTCTTTCGTCAAAAGAAAGAAAAGGATCGTTTTTTACTGTGTAACCTTCAGGAGGCTTTATGGATTTTACCGGAAAAGTGGCGGTTGTGACCGGCGGCGCAAACGGCATCGGCCGGGCACTGGTTGAAGCTTTGATTGGTGCGGGTGCGTTTGTCGCCTGCATGGATACGGACGCCGACACGGGCGAACGTCTTGCCGCGCGGTATGGGGACAGACTTCTGTTTTTCGCGGGGGACGCCGCAGAGGAACATGATTTAAAAAGCTTTGCCGGCACCGTGCTTAAAAAGCGCGGGGGCATCGATTACCTTGTCAACAACGCGTGCGTCACGAGGCGCGGCCTACTTTCCGGCTGCTCTTTTACGGACTTTACCTATGTGCTGCGTCTGGGCGTGGCGGGGCCGTATTATTTAAGCCTGCTCTTTGAGGATGCGTTCCGGAAAAACGCAGCTATCGTGAACATCGCCTCCAGCCGCGCATTTCAATCCCAGATGGATACGGAAAGCTATACGGCGGCGAAAGGCGGCATACTCTCTTTGACCCATGCGCTGGCCATGAGTTTGCATGGACGCGTACGGGTGAACGCCATATGCCCCGGATGGATCGATACCTCGGCATTCCATGGCGAAGGGAACGCGCCCGCCGTATTCTCCGAGCCGGACAGGCTGCAGCAGCCCGTTTCCCGCGTGGGAGACCCGATAGATATTGTGGAGGCGGCTTTGTTCCTGTTAAGCGAAAAAGCAGGCTTTATTACCGGAACAAGCCTGACGGTGGACGGCGGCATGACAAAGCGAATGATCTATCATGGCGACGAAGGCTGGACGTATCAGGTATAACAAAGGAGGTACATCATGTCGGAATTGACCTCGCTTCCCAATATCGCAAAGGCGATGGAGCAGCAATTAAAAGAAGCGGATATCCATACGGCGGAAGAATTAAGAGCGGTCGGCGCGCGTGAGGCGTGGCTGAGGATATTCGCGTTCGACCCTTCCGCCTGCTACAACCGCCTGTGCGGCTTGGAGGGCGCCATACGCGGCGTACGCTGGCGCGACCTGCCTGAGGAAGTCAAGGCGGAATTAAAGGCGTTTTACCGCGAACACAGGCCGGGGAAATAACGCGCTTTTCGTTGAGAATTTGCGTATGAAAAAAGCGGCCGTCCGCCGCTTTTTCCCATGCCGGAGGCAAGCCGTTGTTACTTTTGTTTGTAGGACCCGCACAGGGTCTCGTCTTCCGGGTTTCCGGTGTTGCAGCTGTGACATGGCCTGACTACGATGCGGTTTAAATTGCACATACCTTCGTCCTTGAAATATGCGCAGCTGTTCACTTCACATCCGATGGTCTGCTGCCCTGCTCTGTTGTCTTGCATGTATGTTACCTCCTGTTTCGTTTGATCGGGTTCGATCGGTTTTAGTATGCGGCACGGCGGTACACAATATGCAGTGTTTATCATGGTTCACGCAAAGAAGGAGCGCAAAATGCAATCTATCCGCAGCCTGTTGCCCGCGGCAAACGCGGATGCGAAAGTATTGATCCTCGGCTCCATGCCGGGCGTCCGTTCGTTGGAAGCCGGGCAGTATTACGCGCATCCACGCAACGATTTTTGGCCACTGATATTTGAAGTACTGCGCGAAAGCGATCCCGGTTCTTATGATGCCCGGATTGCCACGCTGTTACAGCATAAAATCGCTTTGTGGGACGTCATTTATGAATGCGAGCGCGAAGGAAGTCTCGATAAAAACATAAAAGCCGCCGTCCCCAACGACATCTGCGTTTTTTTAAAAAACCATACTTTGATCAAAACCATATGTTTCAACGGTACGACGGCGCAGCGGACGTATTTTGCGTATTTTGAGGCACAGGAGGATATTTCCTACCTGCTGCTGCCTTCTTCGAGCCCCGTGCCCAGGCGGCATGTCCGCACAAGGGAGGATAAGCTCCCGAAGTGGCTTGCGATCCGAGAGTATCTGCACCAATAAGAGTTTGAAATTTTCGCAAAAAAGGAGTACGTTGAGGGTTCCCCCAACGTACTTTTTTCAACATTCTAAACTTATCATTATTCCCCCGCAGGCGCTGGGGTCGCATCCGGCTGCGTGGCAAAATAGGCCGCCACGCCCGCGACGATGCCCGCCGCGAGCTTCTTCTGATGCGCAGGGTCCTGCAGCAAATTTTCATCCGAGGCGTTGGACAAAAACCCGCATTCTATGATGACGGCGGGAGCGATGCTTTCGCGCAGCACAAAATAATCCCCGGGGTTTGCGGGCCGCTTGGGGTTGCCGATGCTCTCGCATACCGCGGTGATCACCTGTGTAGCGAGCTTTTCCCCTTCCTGGGAACCTTTCATATAAAACGCCATGGGACCTTTGATGGCGCTGTCCCGGAATTTGTTCATGTGGATGCTGACGACGGCGCATACCCCATCCTGGCGCATGATTTCTCGGCGCGCCTCCATATCCGCACGCTTGTTTTCGCCTAAAGCGCCCGCGTCTCTGCGCGTCATTTCCACGGCAAACCCGGCTTCCCTTAAGCCACTTTCGACAAGCCTTGCGACTTCCAGGTTGATGCCCGCCTCCTGCACGCCGCTCACGCCGACCGCGCCCCCGTCCTTTCCGCCGTGCCCGGCGTCGAGTATAATAAGGGGTACCCCGCCGCCATCCGTCCGGGCGGGCAATACGGCAGGCTGTGCAAGCGGCCACCACGCGCCGGATGCGGCAAGCGCGAACAGGCTTACCGCAAGCACCACGCCCATCCAATCAAAAAACTGCTTCCCGAGCCTTGTCTGCTTTTCCAACGTAATGCCCTCCCCGCTATGTTCAAAAGCCAACGGCGGCTTTACAGGTCTTTCACACGCGGCTTTTACTGTTCCTATATGATATTCCGTACACAACGCGCTTATATCTGTTCGTTTTCCCCACTTGCGGGCATTTTTTGCATGTTTTTCCGCGGTTTGACTGTATATGCATTGCATTGTATATGCGCTGGGCTATGTGCATATGCGCATATCTATCCACATCATGCACAGAGTTATGCACAGGTTTGCCGCCATATTCTCGTAATATTTGTTTGTTATGCACAGTTTGACACAGCGCATATACACACTATGCCCACTTGTGCACATACAGCGGCAGATTCAAAAATCGCCGTATTTCCGGCACTTTTTTGGGGTCCGGGCAAATATGCACAAGGTTTATATACACGAAACCTTGTCACAGATATACGTATCAAAAAAGCGGCCAAAAGGTCGCTTTTTGTTGTGCACAACGGAGAAAGATTTGATTATTCCGGCTCCGAGGCCGCCCGCGCCAACATGGGCGAACAGTACAATATGCCCATTTTAAAAGCTTTTTCATGCATGAGTCAGAATCCCGGAGCTTGGAGCCGTGGTATCTTTATGGATATTGAGGCGGAAAAGAGGAAAGTTTGACAGATATGTAGCATGCATACCAAAACGAATACCGATAAGTGCGAAGTATCCCGGTGAACTACCGGGTCCATAAGAGGCGCAGATGAGATTAGTCGACTGCGCTGCAGACGCAGCAAAAGGGAACGTCCGAAAATTGCGAAGCCGCGGCATTTGCATTTTCTTCCTTTTCAAACAGCCCGAACACGGCGGAACCGGAACCCGTCATGGCGGCGCCCAAAGCGCCCGCTCCCTGTAACCGCGCGCACAGCGCCCCGATTTCAGGCAGCAGTGTTGCGGCGGCCTTCTGCAGGGCGTTCCCGCAAGCGCCGCCCAGCGCGGGGAGGTCCCCCGTTTGCAGCGCGCGTATGGCGGCCTTTGTATCGGGATGGAAGACAGGAAGCTCCAGGCGCGAAAACAGCATCGGCGTGGAAATGCCCGCCCGCGGTTTTAAAAGTACAAACCACAGCGGCTTTTTGACGAGCGGAAGCGGCTCTATTTTTTCCCCGACGCCGCCCACGCGGCAGGGCCCCCTGTTCAGGCAATAGGGCACATCCGCGCCGACCATACGCGCCGCTTCATAGAGCTGTTCCACATTGAGCGCGCCGTAGGCTTGCTGCATCAGCAAAAGGGTTTCCGCGGCGTCGGCGCTGCCCCCGCCAAGCCCCGCCTGGGCGGGGATGCGTTTTTGTATATGAATGCGCGCGCCGCAACGTCTCCCCGCCAATTCGGAATAGGCTTTCGCCGCCTTTGTTACGGTATCGTCATCCGGCGTATCCATGCCTTCATAGATGACAAAAATACCGTCCGCCGGGGAAAACGAAAGGGTATCCGCCAAGGATACGCGGATGTTGAGCATATCCAGCTCATGGTACCCGTCCGGCCTGCGAAACAGCACGTCCAGCGTCAGGTTAAGCTTTGCATAAGCCAAAGTCTGCAACGGGTCAGGCCTCCTTTGTGCGCGCCGGGCACAGCCTAAGGTTTTGGCCCGTTAATTGCAGGATGCGCGAATCCTCCACGCTGATCAGGCGCGAGAATATGCGCTCGCCATACCGTTCCTGCAGCTTCTCCGAGGTAAAATTGCTGGCGATCACGGTATGCAATCCGGCGTTGTGGCGCTCGTTGAGTATGGAAAAGAGATACTCCAGCGTGATATTGTTGATCATGGGCTCGGTGCCAAGATCGTCGATGAGCAGTAGCGGTACGGTCAAAAACGGCCCCGCAGCATCCGCATTCTGGCGGATGCCGGAAAGCAGCTGCTCCATGAGGGTGTATGCCGTGACCTTTTTTACCAAAAACCCGCGCGCAAGCACGCGGGCAGCTATACTGTTCAATAAAAACGTCTTGCCAAGGCCCGACGTCCCCAATAAAAGCAGGTTGCGCTTTAATGTGAGGGGAAAATCGTCCGCATACCCTTCCGTGATGCGGCGGGCCGCAAGTATCTGCTTCTTTTGCGCTTCTGTGGGGAAGATTTCAGCGTCGAACGTTTCAAACGTCTCACGCGCGTCGATTTGGGAGGTGGCGCGCGCCTGCCCCAGCAGTTTTTTTTGCAGGCAAGCGCAGGGGACGCGGTGAGGCTCGCCCACATACCCGGTATCCCGGCAGTGGACGCAGCGATATTGAAGCACCAGGTAATCCCCTGGGAGTCCGGAGGCAAACAGCAGCGCGCGTTCCTCTTCCTGAAGGCTATTAAGCGCCTCGGAAGCTGTCCGCGCCGCCTCCACCGCATCCATGCCCCGGCGGATGGCCTGGCCTAAAGTCAGCGCCGCCGCGCGCCTGCGCTCCGCAATGGCTAAAAATCCCGGGTGCAGGGCATATGCTTCCTCCGTGCGCCGCAGCAGGGCCGTGCGCTCTTCCCGGCGGATATGCTCGTATTCGGCCTGGATTTCCGCGAGCGACATATTACGCCTCCTCGTCCAAATTCACAAATATGTGGGCGATCTCTTCATCGGAATACTTCTTTTGCGGGTAATCCATGGAGTCTTTAACGCGCTTGTTTGAGGATGGCCTCTCTTCCCGCGCGTCAAGCATTGTTTGCGCCTGTTCGGCCGTTTTTGCTCCGCTATCCAGGAGTTCTTTTACGAGCGTGCGCAAATACGCGTACGGCCGCTCCCTGCCCTGAGCCTTGTTGGCGGCGAGCAGCAGCGCATCCTTTTCCATGCCCTCCGCCAGATAGCCCGCAAGCTGTGCGCGTTCGAGCGGGCGCGCAGCGCGGCCCATGCCCATAGCGGAAAACACCTCGCGCGCGAGCATGGAGTCCGCGTCTTCGGCCGCGAAGAGCGCGGCGATTGCGTCCGCAGTGACCGTCCCTTCGCGATAAAGACGCTCCAATACGCCATCAAGATATTTGAAACTCGGGCGCTCCGCCTTGGTGACGGCGGGGCAGGCGGCGAGCACAGCCTCCTGCGTAAAGCCCCAGCCCTTTGTCCATTTTTCGTAAAGCTCCAGTTCGTCCTGCGTGGGGCGGCGGCTTTTGTTCCAGCGTTTCAATACGGCTGCCGCTCCCCCGGTTTTTTCCTCAAACGCCGCGGCATATTCTTTGGCGTCCTCCAACGTGCGGACCCCTTCCGACGCCCACGCGCGGGCCACGGTATCGATATAGTTCACATGCACGCGCATGCCCTTCTGGGAAAGGCAGTGGGAAATAAGCTCCAGCACCGCTTCCTCCGTCAGGTTGTAGACCTCCACCCAATCGTACAGGTACCTGAGTTCCTGCGCCCGAAGCGTGCGCGGGGCAAACAACTGCTGGGCGGCCTGCACAAGCTCGCCGTACTTGCCCGGCACGAGTATGGGCTCGCGCGGACGCTCGCTAGGAGCCGTATACTCCGCCTCCAGCGGATCGGCGGAAAGGATGCGCATCAAGCCTTCCCGCTGCCAGTAAGCGCATGCGTCGAGCACTTCCTGCTCCGTAAGGCCCAGCGCCTCATGCATGGGTACGGCGGAAAACGCGGGATAGCGGCAGAGCATCAACCCATACAGATACACGCGCAGCTGCGTACCATCGGCCGCGGGCATATATTCAAGCAGAAACAGATTGTCCACGGGCGTCTGCTCCAGCGGCAGCGCTTCCTTTGCAAAGCGAACGGTCATACGGAACTCCTTCGTGGTGGATGACTTGCCTAAGCATAGCGCGCCAATCCGAACCCGGCCGAATTGCGCGCTATGCTTATTATAACACACGCCGCCCCCGCGCCGCCACGCGTGCGCGGTATGCGGCAATACGATTCAAGGCACTTTCCCGCCAAAATTTTCGAATTTTGGGCCTTTCAGCACCGAATTATGCAAAATCTTATCGTCATAATGGGCAACTGAGCATATACATAAGGAGCAAGTCATGTTTTGGCTCCTCCAACCGGAGCGCTTTCATCGTCGACACATCGGTACGGCCCTTTTGAAAGGCGGCCGCCCGTGGTCATAATCGGCTCTCGTAATTGGCATATAGGAGGTAGGCTATGGAACAAGGTGTTGTGATGATACCCATGTATCAAACGAACGGAATGCATTGCGGCCTTGCACGCATTCGGATCATGGGGAATTCAGCGCAAGTTGATGTGCGATGGAGCGGCAGGCCGCGCAATGATCTGGAGCTTGTCCTGCTTACAGAGGATGGCCCGCGCGCTGTGCGCAATGGCAGAGCGTCGCTCGGCCCTGGAAGAAGACTCTATGGTATCGCCGCAGTCAGCGATGGGCGTACTTGTGTATGCTGTGGCCCCGTGCGGGGAGAAGAGCGAGCATTTGCCCAGGCCATGCTGCTGCTCCGGCTTGGCTTTCCCGTGCCGCCTTCCCGCCCCCCTTTTCCCCGGCCTGACCGCGATAGGGACCGTGACAGAGACCGTGACAGGGATCGTGACAGGGATCGTGACAGGGACCGCGACAGGGACCGCGACAGGGATCGCGACAGGGACCGCGACCGCGGCAGGATATTTATACCCGGCTTGCCGCCCCTGCCCATACCTCGCCGTCTCGCCGATGATGGGCAGCAGGCTTCCGAAGTGTTTGAACCTGCAGCGCTGGAAGTACCATTTGGCCCCGACGTCGGCATGATCAACGGAGAAGAAGCTGCCGCCATGCTCGATTACGCCAGCCGCCCCGCGCCTGACGATTTGGTCGGCGCGGACCCGCGCATGCGCCCGCAGGGATATATCTACGGCGGCCATGCATCGGATGCGTCCCAGTATGTTGGAGGTTCCTTTCCCAATGCAATTGAAACATTTTCAGACGGAATGCAACCCGGCGGATATGACGATGCGCCTGCCCAGCCCACATATCTTGAGCGGCCTGCGCCGCCCGCACAAAGAGCCAGACCTGTAAAGGAGCAACCTGTACCGCTCCCGCGTGGAAAAGAACAGCCTGCGCCCCCTCCGCCCCCGATGCCCGCACCGCTACCTCGCGGAAAAGAGCAGCCGCTGCCCCCGAGCAAAAAGGAGCCGCCTCGGCCTGTCGTACCTCCTCCTCCTCCTCCGAGGCCTACGCCGCCTCCTCCCGTGCCCGCGCCGCCGCCTCCTCCTCCGCCACCGCCTCCGGCCCCCGCACCCGCACCTCCTCCGCCGCCTCCCCCGAGGCCCGCACCTCCTCCGCCTCCCCATTTTTTTTTTATTATTCGGCGTCCACCGAGATCTTCACCTCC
>JAEYHP010000132.1 GCA_023409435.1 Bacillota bacterium
CATAGTTGTAAAGAATGGGGTATTCGATGTTGGTGCCGGGGATTTCGATCCAGCCCACAACGTCGCTGTTGATCTTCTTGGCCTCGCTATAGTTCTTGGGCGCGGCGCCGGAAGAGGGTGCGGGCGAAGCGGAGGCGCCGGGGGACGTGGAAGCGCCGGGGGTCTGGCCCGGGGCAGGCGTGGCATTGGGGTCGGGCGTTACGCCCGGGGCAAGCGTGGCGTTCGGGTCAGGCGTCTCACCCGGGGCCAACGTTGTGTCGGGTACAACCGTTCCGTCCGGGGCAACGGTAAAGCCTGGCGGAGGCGTTTGGCCCGGGGCCAGCGTAGCGCCCGGGGTTATATCGGACCCAATGTCAATCGCTTCGTTTCCCTCTACCGGTTTTGCGCAAGCCACGGCCGTTACGAGGAAGGATAGCAGCAGCAGCAAACTAATTACTTTTTTCATGTTGTGAAACCCCTTCACTTTTCTCACTATTGTGGTTTACCAGTTCCATGATACCGCAATATTGCCCATTGGCAAAGTGAATAAACTGTTAACTCACCCTGCCAGAAACAGGATGCGGCAACCTCAGCGGCGCGGCTTCATCGTGGGGAACAGCAGCACGTCGCGGATGGAATAGGAATCGGTCAGCAGCATGACCAAACGGTCTATGCCCACGCCGATACCGCCGGTGGGCGGCATGCCGTATTCGAGCGAGAGGCAGAAGTCCTCGTCGATCATCATGGCTTCGTCGTCGCCCTTTTCCCGCTCCGCAAGCTGCTGCATGAAGCGGCTGCGCTGGTCGATCGGGTCGTTCAACTCCGAGTAGGCGTTCGCATACTCGCAGGCATTGATAAACAACTCAAAGCGCTCCGTCACGAACGGCAGCGAAGGCTTGCGCTTGGTGAGCGGGGAGACTTCCACGGGGTAATCGAGTATGAATGTGGGCTGTATCAGCTTTTCCTCCACAAACGCTTCAAACGCTTCGTTCAAAAGCTTGCCGCGCGTGATAGTCTTGTCCTCGAAATTCAGGCCGATGCTCTTTGCAAGTTCCCGGGCCTGTTCATCCGTCTCGCACGCGTAAAAATCAGCGCCCGTATAGGTCTTTACGGCGTCGTTCATGGTCAGGCGGCGAAACGGCGGCGTCAGGTCGATTTCCGTGCCCTGATAGCTGATCTTCGTGGTCCCCAGCACCGTTTTTGCGCAGTGGGCAATGAGATCCTCCACCAGAGACATCATGCCGTTATAGTCCGTATAGGCCTGGTAAAGCTCCAGCGTGGTAAACTCCGGATTATGCTTGTAGTCCATCCCTTCGTTGCGGAATATACGGCCGATCTCGTATACGCGCTCCAGACCGCCCACAATGCATTCCTTAAGCGGAAGCTCGGTTGCGATGCGCAGGTACATGTCGATGTCCAGCGTGTTGTGGTGCGTAATGAAGGGCCGCGCGTTCGCGCCGCCGGGGATGGTGTTTAAAACCGGCGTTTCCACTTCCAGAAAGCCCTGGTCATCGAGCCTGCGGCGTATGGCGGAAATGATGCGGCTGCGCTTTACAAATGTATCGCGCACCTCGGGGTTGACGATCAAATCCACATACCGCTGGCGGTACCTTAGCTCCGGGTCTTTCAGACCGTGGAATTTTTCGGGCAGCGGCCGAAGCGACTTGCTTAAAAGCACAAGGCTTGTCGCATGCACGGAAATTTCCTCCGTGCGGGTCTTGAATACCGTGCCCTCGATACCCAGGATATCCCCGATATCCATGGCCTTGAAGTCCTGATACGCTTCTTCGCCGATGTCGTCGCGCTTTACATACACCTGTACGCCGCCCTGTACGTCAAGAAGGTGCAAAAAGCTGGCCTTGCCCATGATGCGCTTGGACGTCATACGCCCCGCGATGCGCACACTCTTGCCTTCTAACGCTTCAAACCCGTCGAGAATCTCGCGGCTGTGGTGCGTCTTATCGTAGGTCACAACGGCAAAGGGATCGTTGCCCGCGGCCTGAAGCGCCGAAAGCTTGTCCCTTCTGATTTGGAGCAGTTCACTAAGCTCCTGCTCCCTTTGCTCGTCCGATACCATATCCCCCGATACGGGAGGGTCAAACTGTTCCATTCTTAAACGTTCCTCTCTTGGGGTTACTGCTTCTTAATGGCCAATATCCGCCAGCGCATAGTTCCGCCCGGCGTCTGCACGTCTACGGTATCGCCCTGTTTGTGGCCCAATATGGCCATGCCCACGGGGGATTCGTTGGAGATGCGGCCCTTTTCGGGGTCCGCTTCCGCGGAGCCGACAATATGAAAATCCCGCTCGATGCCGACTTCGTCGTTTTTGAGCGTAACGACCGCGCCCACGTTCACGGTTTCGGTATCCAGCGCGTCCTCGTCTATGATGATCGCATTGCGCAGCATGTTCTCGAGCTGCAGGATGTCGTATTCGTTTTTCGCCTGCTCATTTTTCGCGGCGTCATATTCCGCATTCTCGCTCAGGTCGCCAAAAGAACGCGCGATCTTGATCAGCTCGGCGATCTCCATTCTGCGCGTCGTTTTAAGGTATTCCAGCTTTTCTTCGTATTCCCTGATGCCACCCGGCGTGAGCCTGACTTCTGCCATGCGCTTGCCTCCTACTTACTTTTCAATATCGGTCTTCCCACGCGCACAAGCGCGTACACGAACCAAAGCCATCCATGCCGATAGTCCTAATTATTATAGAAGCCGACCCCGTCCTTGTCAAGATAGACGCCGACAGGACGCGCCCGGTTCCATTACTTTTATTCCCATTGCCTCTGCGCGTGCGTTTTCAGATACCCAAGCAGCATATCTTCGAGTTCCGCGCGCGATTGGCAGGTATTCACCCTTACGCGAAGCTGCGCCGCATGGGGCAGCCCGGACAGGTACCAGGCGATGTGCTTGCGCATCTCCACCACGCCGTGCGCGCCGTGGTACTCCTGCTGCATATCCGCGTGCCGGATGGCAAGCGATATGCGCGCTTCCATAGAAGGGATCTCTTCAGAAGGTGCCTCTTCCTTCCCGCCGGAAAGCGCGGCCTTGCAGGAACGGAATATCCATGGGTTGCCCATCGCCCCGCGGGCGATCAGTACGCCGTCGCATCCCGTCTCTTCTCGCATACGAAGCATATCCTCTGCGGAGTAAATATCCCCGTTGCCCAGCACCGGGATGCTTACCGCCGCTTTGACCTTGCCTATGATGCCCCAATCCGCCCTGCCCCTATACCCCTGCGCGCGCGTCCTTCCGTGCACGCAAATGGCGGACGTGCCGCTGCCTTCCGCCATGCGGGCGAACTCAACGGCGTTGACGCTCGCTTCATCCCATCCCTTGCGGAATTTGACCGTTACAGGGAGTTTTACGGCATTGGCTACCGCCGTTATGATTTTTCCGGCAAGGGGGATGTCGCGCATCAGCGCGCTGCCCTCGCCGTTGCCCACGATCTTATGCGCGGGGCAGCCCATGTTGATGTCGATGAGCAAAATTTTGCCCGCGTAGTCCTCCTCCAACCGCCGCGCGATATCCGCCATGATTTTGGGCTCGGAGCCGAATATCTGGAACCCGCAGGGTTCCTCTATGGGCGCGGTTGCAAGCAGTTCTTTGGTGTTTTCGTTGCCGTAAAGAAGACCTTTCGCGCTCACCATTTCGGTGAATGTCAAATCGCAGCCCAGTTCCTTGCATAAGATGCGAAACGGCAGATCCGTAACGCCCGCCATAGGAGCTAGCGCTACGGGAAAGCCGGTATAGGGAGCATTTTTCATCATGGAGTCGCTGTCTCTTTGGGCGTAGGCGTAGGCGTGGCCATGGGCAACGGCGTCATCCGGAGGTCCGGCGTGGGCTTGGGCGCCAAAGACGGGGCCGCTTCAAGAAGCTGCATCTGGTAAATATACCAGCGGCCGTCCTCGTTCCGGAAGCGAATAAGGTAGCGCGCTTCCTCCCATTTGGGTAAGGTCACTGCAGTATCCTCTTCCTCCGTGGCTTCCTGTTCCGCCTGCTGTTCGTTCCACTTGCCCGTC
Organism: Bacillota bacterium; assembly: GCA_023409435.1. Taxonomy (GTDB): domain Bacteria; phylum Bacillota; class Clostridia; order Christensenellales; family CAG-138; genus JAEYLA01. The sequence goes on from JAEYHP010000132.1 coordinate 3,996, forward strand.
AAATTCCCCATGCGGTCCACCACAGTGACCGTTGCGGTCTCCGACCACGGCAGCACGGAGATTTTTTCAACCTCCACGCGGTAATCGTAATCGGTAACGGTATACGGTTCATACGTGTCGCTGTAGAGCGCCGGGTCATTCTCTAAAAACTTCGCCGTAAAATACTCCGTAAGCGCAGCCTGATCGCCTTCCTGCAAAATGCAGGCGGCGCGAAGCTGCAGCCCTTCCACGGAGAGAATATACAGATTCGATGCGTTCATCGCCGTGGCGAACGCCCCGTACCCCAATGCCGCCAGCAGCAAAATCAACAGCAGCGTGCGCATAAAAAACCAGATGCCCCGCCGCCATATAGTGGCGCCGGTCAAATGCTTTTCTTTTGCAGTCTGCATGCCGTCACCTCTTTCTTTTCCCAGCATGTACTTCACCATAATACCACAAAGCGCGCCTTTTAAGAAGTAAAAAGAGCGTGAACGGCTTTGTATGCGCTTTTTCGGCCGGTTTGTATAAATTTCGTCACAAAACTCCATGTTTTGTGCATGAGAGCCCATATAAAATGCGAAAACCCGCCGTTTGCAAAACAAACGGCGGGTCTTTTAATCGCCTTTGTTATTCGATGACGCTGGAAACAACGCCCGCGCCGACGGTACGGCCGCCTTCGCGGATAGCGAAACGCAGACCCTCTTCGATGGCGATGGGGGTGATCAGCTTGATGGTCATCTGGATGTTGTCGCCAGGCATAACCATTTCAACGCCCTCGGGCAGTTCGATGGT
>JAEYHP010000141.1 GCA_023409435.1 Bacillota bacterium
CTCCCTGCGGTCGCTGCTGCTTGCGGCCCTGCGGGCGCTGCTGGTAGCCTTCGCCCTGCGGGCGCTGCTGATCCCCACCCTGGCGCGGCTGGTAGCCTTCACCCCGAGGACGCTGCTGGTACCCTTCTCCCTAGGACGCTGCTGGTACCCTTCACCCTGCGGGCGCTGTTGATAGCCGCCCTGCGGGCGCTGCTGGTACCCTTCGCCCTGCGGACGCTGTTGGTAGCTCCCCTGCGGGCGCTGCTGATACATGGCAGGGTCTATGGTATGCTGCTCATAGCCGCCCTGCGCGGGAGGCGTCTTCTGAACGCGCGGTTCCGGCGTTTGCGTCTCTTCCTTTGCGCTGCTTTCCGGCTTGGGCTCGGCCTTGGGTTCGGCCTTGGGCTCGGATTTAGGTTCGGATTTAAGCTCAACAGGAGCCTCCTGTCGGGCGGCAGGCTGTTCCTTCACAGTCTCCTGCGGTTTTTGTACGGGCGCTTCAGCGGCCTTTTGCGCGGGCTTTTCTTCCGCCTTTTCCGCTTTTTCCGCATGCTTCTCGCTTGGAGCGGCTTGCTGTTTGGGCGGCTCCGCCTTTTTCGGCGCATCCTCAAATACGCTGTCATCCCCGCCGATGTGTACGGCGAGGTCGCGGTCGGAAGAAAGCACCTCCATCAGGCGCTCCTGCCGCTCGCGTTCCAGGCGGGCAGCACGCTCCGCCTCTTCTTTTGTGCGTAGTTCGCGTTCCTTTACCCGAACCCCCTGCAGCGTTTCCCCAACATCCGCATGGGATTGGTTGATGCGCGAAAACAGCGCTTGCGCGCGTTCTTCGAGCTCCTTTGCCGCGTCTACGATGTTAACTTTGGACATATCTGTTGCACCCCCGCATTTTGAACCCTACCGGATTTAACTATTCTTGTTTTCCTGAAGTTGCGCATGCGCGCAGAGTATCATATGCACGAAACGGTCGTCGGTGATAGCAAGGATTTTTCCTGCCGGTTTTCCGACCGCCTGCCCGACACCGGGCGCCTCGATCAGCGTTGCGCCGCTGCGCCCGCACAAGCCCCGATACCGTTCCCTGGTGGCTTCCGAAGCCTCTTGATCCAGCACCACAAGCTTTGTTTTGCCGGATTTGAGCGCTTTTTCCACCGCAAAATCTCCCGTGAGGCATTTGCCCGCCCGCCGGGACAATCCCAGCGCGCCGTATAGCTTAAAAAGATCATCCATACTGTTTCATAAAGTCCGCTTTGAGCGTTTCATAAAGCTCAGGCTCAACCTTTTGCTCAAACGCCCGCTCCAGCCCCCGGGATTTAATGGCGCGCTCCAGGCAGGCGATATCCTTGCAGATATACGCGCCCCGACCGGCCGCTTTTCCGGTGGGATCGATGCTCACTTTCCCCTCCGCAGAACGGACCACGCGCAGCATCTCTTTTTTCGGCCGCATTACGCGGCACCCGACGCACATGCGCATCGGCACTTTCTTAGCGGCCATACCGCACCCCGCATCCTCAACGTATTAATAAGCGCTAGAACAAATCTTCCTCTTCTTCGGGCGCCTGCGGTTCGTTGTACATGCTCACCATGGCTTCTTCGGCCTGGGACTGGTTCTTGATATCGATCTTCCAGCCGGTCAGCTTGGCGGCAAGACGGGCGTTCTGGCCTTCCTTGCCAATGGCTAAGGAAAGCTGGTTATCCGGTACGATGACCTTCGCGGCCTTTTCTGACTCATTTATATATACCATAAGCACCTTTGCGGGGCTTAAAGCCTTCGCGATGTATACGGCGGAATCGGGATCCCATTCGATGATATCGATCTTTTCGTTGTGAAGCTCGGATACGATGCGCTCCACGCGGATGCCGCGCTGACCGACGCAGGCGCCCACCGGATCCACCTGCGTATCGTTGGAGGAAACGGCCACCTTGGTACGGAAGCCCGCCTCGCGCGCGATGGAGCGAATCTGCACGATGCCCGACTGAATTTCAGGGACCTCCAGTTCGAACAGGCGCTTGACAAGGCCCGGATGCGTTCTTGAAACCAGCACCTGCGGCCCCTTGTTGGTTTTGCGCACTTCGAGCACATAGACCTTGATGCGGCCGTTGCTGTCAAAGCTTTCGCCAGGGATCATTTCATTGGGGGCGAGTAAGCCATCGGTCTTGCCCAGTTCCACATACGCGCCGCTTTTTTCCACGCGCTGTACGATGGCGGTCAATACCTCGTTCTCTTTTTCCACATACTCGTCATAGATCACGCCGCGCTCGGCCTCACGGATGCGCTGCACAACAACCTGCTTGGCCGTCTGCGCCGCGATGCGCCCGAAATTCTTGGGCTTGACCTCTTCCTCAAGCACGTCGCCGGCCTCGTACAAGGTGTTGATCTTGCGCGCGTTTTCCAAAGAAATTTCGGAGTGCGGGTTTTCCACCACTTCCACGACGGACTTCGAGGCAAACAGCTGTATTTCGCCGGTATCCCGGTCCACTTCCGCACGGACGTTGTTGGAGGTGCCGAAATTGCGGCGGTAAGCGGAAATCAACGCGTTTTCAACTGCGTCGATGAGTATCTCCTTGTTGATGCCGCGCTCCTTTTCGATGGCGTTGAGCGCATTGATAAATTCGGCATTCATAGTTCGCACCCCTTACTCTATCAAATAAAATGATACTGTTATCGTGTTCTTATTAAAAAACGATATGCGGGCGGACATTCGCCGCATCTTTGCGGAGCATGGTCCGCTCTTTGCCGTTCTTTTCCGCTATGGTAAAAGAGTCCGCGTCAAAGCGCAGCAGCGTCCCGATGAACTCTTTTTTCTTGTCCTGCGGCGCATAGAGCTTCACGACGATATCCTTGTTGAGGTTGCGTTCAAAATCCCGTTCCTTTTTCAATGGCCGGTCAAGCCCCGGCGAGGATACGCTAAGAAAATAGGATTGTGAAATAGGATCCGCCTCGTCAAGCAACGGCTCGACGGCGCGGCTCACATGCTCACAATCATCGACCGTGACGCCGTTTGGTTTATCGATATATAAAGTAAGAATCCAGTCAGTTTGCTCTTTTTGGAATTCAACATCGATCAGCTCGTAACCCAAATCAGATACGGCGCCCTGCACCAGTGCCTGCACCACGTCAACAGTCTTCAAACGATACCCTCCGTTTTATTTTGCCCGCCCATGCGGCCTCAACCGTCTTATCAAAATGAAAGAGTGGGGCTCCCCACTCTCTTAACACGCCAACAATTCCGACAAGCTGTATTATAGCATGCCCGTCATCCGTTGGCAAGCGTATTCCAAAAACCATGATTGATTGCGCTTTTTTCACCTTTTTGGTCATGAAACCGTGTGGCGCATACTACCATTTTGGGGTAGGGACTCAACCGAAAAATCCGTTCAAGCCATTGGACGGACCGATGGAGGCTTGTGTTGGAACATTACGAGCTTTTGCTGCTTGCCGTAGCCCTTGGGATGGATGCGTTCACCGCGGCCGTCTCCGAAGGCATTCGCATGAGAACGCTGCAGCCGTCGCACGCGTTCAAGGTCGCCCTGCTTTTCGGCCTGTTTCAGGCGATCATGCCTGCATTCGGGTATCTTCTTGGCATTTCGGTGGACGAATATATCGAAAACGTGGACCATTGGGTGGCGCTTCTGCTGCTTTCGTTTATCGGCATCCGCATGATGCGCGAGAGCGCGCGCATCACGGACGATTGCGCGCCTCCGCCCGGCATATCCAATATGCGGACGCTGCTTGTGCTCGCATTGGCCACCAGCGTGGATGCGCTGGCCGCAGGCGTCAGCCTTGCAATACAGCACGCAGCCATACTCCCATGCGCCGCAACGATCGGCGGCATTACCGCCGCAATGTGCTTTATCGGCGTGATGATCGGCCATAGGGTCGGCTGTATGTTTCAAAAACGTGCCGAATTTTTGGGCGGCATTATGCTGATACTGATCGGCGTGAAAATTCTATTGGAGCATCTGCTGATGTTCCGCTAAACCTGAATGGATGCCGTGATCTTTTGCGCGCCATGGAACTCCAACAGCGGCTCCACCACGTCAGCGAGATATTCGAGCACCTGTTCGGGCGCCCGGCCGATATAAGCGGAAGGCTCAAGAATATTGCCGATATCATCTGCGGTAAGCCCCATGCGTTTGTCGGCCGCAAGGCGCTCCAAGAGATCGCAGGGCACACCCTCTTCCTTCATGCGTGCGGCGGCGGCCATGGAATGCTCGCGGATGATTTCGTGCAACGCCTGCCGATCTCCCCCGCGCTTGACCGCTTCCATCAACAGGTTTTCCGTTGCCATAAAAGGCATCTGTTCCATCAGGTTTTTGCGGATAACGGCAGGATAAACTTTCAGTCCATTCGTAACGTTGAGCATCAGATTAAGTATGGAATCCACCGCCAAAAATCCTTCGGGCAGGGCGATCCTTCTGTTTGCGGAATCGTCGAGCGTGCGCTCCAGCCATTGGGTGGAAGCCGTCATGGCGGCGTTCTGGGCGTTCGCCATGACATAGCGCGCAAGCGAGCAGATGCGTTCGCTGCGCATGGGGTTGCGCTTGTAGGCCATGGCGGAAGACCCGACTTGCCCTTTTTCAAACGGCTCCTCCACCTCATGTTCATGCTGGAGCAGCCTTAAATCATTCGCAAACCGGTACGCGCTCTGCGCGATGGCGGAAAGCGCGTTGAGTATGCGGGAATCCGCCTTCCTTGGGTAGGTCTGCCCGGAAACCCGGTAGGAGCCCGGCATAGAGAATGCCTCCGCGATCATTTGATCCAGCCGCTTCACCTTTTCATGGTCGCCGTCGAACAGCTCCAAAAAGCTCGCCTGTGTCCCCGTCGTACCCTTGCTGCCAAGAAGCCGCAAAGTATCCCGCACAAACAGCAGTTCTTCGACATCCATCACAAAATCCTGCATCCAAAGCGTCGCGCGCTTGCCCACCGTGACCGGCTGCGCGGGCTGGAAATGCGTATACCCGAGCGCGGGCAGCGCGCGGTATTCCTCTGCGAAGGCGGCAAGGTTCCGGATAACGCCCAGAAGCTTTTTGAGTGTGAGGTTCAACGCGTCCCGGTATATGAGGATGTCCGCGTTGTCCGTCACATAGCAGCTTGTCGCGCCCAGGTGGATGATACCCGCCGCCTTGGGGCAGACAAGCCCGTATCCATAAACATGGGCCATGACGTCGTGGCGGTTTTGTTTTTCCTTTTCCGCGATGGCAGTATAGTCGATATCTTCGACATGCGCGCGCAGCTCTTCCACTTGCTCCTGCGTCACGGGCAAGTTAAGCGCGTGCTCCGCTTCCGCAAGCGCAACCCAAAGCTTTCTCCATGTTATGGTACGCGTATCCGCAGAGAACAGCCGCTGCATGTCCTTTGACGCGTAGCGGCTGCACAGAGGGCTTTCATAGGTATCCGTATGCTGCATGGCCTGCTCCTGTCTAGCGTATAATCAGCGCTTCCCGGTCCGCCCCCACGGAAACATAGGGTATTGGGCACTCCAAGGCGCGCTCGATATAGAGCACGTACTCCTGCGCGGCCTTGGGCAAGTCTTCGAAGCGCCGCACTTTACCGATATCCTCGCCCCAGCCGGGCAGGTATTCGATCACAGGCTCCGCAGAATCAAGAAGCGGCGTAAACGGAAATTCTGTCACCGTTTTGTCGTTAATTTTGTAAGCAACGCAGACTGGAATGTGTTCCATATAGGAGAGCACATCCATTTTGGTAAGCGCGATGCCCGTTGTGCCCTGCACGCGCACGCCATAACGGGTGGCCACCACGTCGAACGGCCCTACGCGGCGCGGGCGGCCTGTTGCAGCGCCGTATTCCCCGCCGTTTTCGCGCAGAGCTTCCGCCTCGGTGCCGAACCACTCCGAAACAAAGGGGCCTTCCCCCACGCAGGTGGAATATGCTTTGACGACGCCCACGACCTCGTCCACCCTCACGCCGGGCACGCCCGCTCCAAGCGGCGCGTATGCCGCAAGCGGCGAAGAGGAGGACGTAAACGGATAAATGCCGAACTCAATATCCCTCAAAGCGCCCAGCTGCGCCTCAAACAGGATGTTCTTTCCCGCCCTGTGCGCCTCATAGAGGTACGCGCCGGTATCCGTAATAAAGGGCTTCAGCTCGCCGCCAAACGTGTTGAGCCAGCTCATGACGTCCTCATAGGCGTAAGACGCCGCGCCGTACATGCTGCTCAGCATGAGATTCTTCCATTCCAGAACCGTTTTTAAGTGCTTTTCCAACACATCCGGCAGCAGCAGGTCGCCCATCTGGATGCCCTTCTTCTGGTACTTGTCGCTGTACACGGGCGCGATGCCGCGCTTGGTGGAGCCGTATTTCGCGTCCTTAAGGCGCGCTTCCTCCAGCCCGTCCTGCTCCTTATGGAAAGGGAATACGATGATGCTGCGGTCGCTGATTTTGAGGTTTTCGGGCGTAATGGAAATGCCCGCCGCCCGTAAGCGGCTGATTTCCCCGCACAGATGCTCCAAATCCACCACCGTGCCGTTGCCGAGTATATTCACTACGCCCGGGCGGAATATGCCGGAAGGAATGAGGTTTAATGCAAATTTGCCGTATTCGTTGATCACCGTATGGCCAGCGTTGCTGCCGCCCTGGTAACGCACCACAATATCGTATTGGCTCGCCAGAAGGTCGACCATGCGGCCTTTTCCTTCATCGCCCCAGTTGACTCCCACGATCGCACAGGTTGACATAGTTTCCTCCTTAAAGGGCTTTTCCTTTTCTGTTGCCATAGTTACAAAGGAACTTTTTCCTTTTCCGTTACCATAGTAACAAAGCCGCGACGCTCAAGTCAAATAATAATTCCCGACCTTCTACTGTTTGTTCGTATATACTTATAAGATATCCCTATATTGCAGAGTAATGTTCGTGTATTGAGGTAGTTTTAAGAAGCAAACAAAAAAGGCATACGGCCTCGCCGTATGCCTCAATGCTATTAAGAAATGTGGAGCTTTACCAGCACCTTGTTCGCCGCGCTGTTGAATATGATTTCATCCGCCAGCGAATGGACGATGGAGAGGCCCCTGCCTCGCTCCTCCTGCACATTCGCCTGGGAGCATAATCCCGGGCAAAATCCCTCTCCGGAATCGGATACCAGCACATGCAGATAACAATCCTTCCTGCATACCGCCGCAATGACCTCCGCAGGGATTTTCCCGTGTTCCAGGGCGTTTGAGCAAAGCTCATATAATATCAGCTTGAGGTCATACCACGTCTCTTCCGGAACCGGAAGCTGCTCCCGTATGGCGGCAAGCAGTTCCGAAACGACATAGCGCATTTCATCGGGGGTGGAAAATGTACCACGGAAGTTCCAGTCGGGCATTTGATCACTCTTTTTTGGCGCAGACTTGCACAGGGCATACGCCATTCCAATAGTATTCATACCCGCTTTGAAACTTCTGAAACGATTTTCGGATATTTACTCCACCGCCAGCTTTTCCCTGAGCTTGGTCAGCACCCGGCGTTCCAGCCTTGACACATACATTTGCGAAACACCAAGGTCTTCCGCAATCGTTCGCTGGCTTTTGTGGTGCACATAGCGCTCAATGAGCACGCCGC
>JAEYHP010000167.1 GCA_023409435.1 Bacillota bacterium
AGTGGTACGATTACGACAATTACTGGGGCGGCATCCACAAGCAGGCGGCGGAGATCGACGCGCTGATCGACGCGTTCAACGCGGAAACCGGCGTGCTGGAAAGTCTGTAAGGGAAGCTATCTGAAAATAAAGGCCGCCATTCGGCGGCCTTTTCCATGGTTTACTGGTATTATTGACAGAACCAGTTTGTATGTCCTACAATAAAAGCCTCACGTTAATGTATTGAAACATACCCGGTATTCGCATATACTCAGCAGGAAAGACAATATCAAGAATCAGGAGAGCGGATCAGTTGAACGAACAGGAAAAATTAGTTGCGTTACAGACGTATCTGAAAAGTTTAGGCAGCGTGGCTGTCGCGTTTTCGGGCGGCGTCGATTCGACATTTTTATTAAAGGTTGCGAAGGCTGCTTTGCCAGGAAACGTCATAGCGGTGACTGCGCGTTCCTGCTCGTTTCCGGAGCGGGAATTGAAGGAAGCCATTGCGTTCACAAAGCAGCACGACATTCCGCATGTCATCTGCGAGTCGGAAGAGCTCAATATCGAGGGCTTTTCCAACAATCCCGTCAACCGCTGCTATCTCTGCAAGACGGAGCTGTTTACCAAGCTCATGGCCATTGCGCAGGAGCGGGGCATGAATCATGTCGTGGAAGGCTCCAACGCGGACGATATGGGGGATTATCGGCCCGGCCTCAAGGCCGTGGAGGAACTCAAAGTCAAAAGCCCGCTGCGGCACGTCGGGCTCAATAAGGCGGAAATCCGCGGCTTATCCAAGGCCATGGGTCTGCCGACCTGGGAAAAGCAGTCCTTTGCCTGCCTGTCTTCACGCTTTGTGTATGGGGAACGGATTACCGAAGAAAAACTCAAAATGGTGGACCGGGCGGAACAGCTACTGCTGGATATGGGCTTTCGGCAGGTGCGCGTGCGCATCCACGGCAACCTGGCCCGCATCGAGGTAGCGCCGCAGGAGATGGAAAAGCTGCTGGAGCGCTCCGTACGGGAGACCTTGCACGCGAAGCTCAAGGAGATCGGCTTTGCCTATGTCACGGTGGACCTCAAGGGTTACCGCACAGGCAGCATGAACGAAACGCTCTAAATAACAGGAAATCAGGAAAAGAGGGCTACTTACGGCGGACCTTGGCGCAAAAGTGAATGAGCTATTTTCCTTGGAGCAGCTCTCGGGCAGGGATACCTGGGTGCACCGGCTGCATCCTGTAGTGAAGTTGTTATCCGCGCTTGCGGTTCTCATTGCGGTGGTATCGTTCGGGCGCTATGAAATCGGCCGCATCGTGCCGTTCGTATTTTATCCGGCCGTACTGATGGCGGCTTCCGAAACGCCGTATGTCCTCCTTCATAAGCGGGTGGCGATCGCTTTGCCGTTTTGCCTGCTCGCGGGGGTTTCCAACCTCTTTTTTGACAGGACTGTGGCTCTGATGCTGGGGAACGTCGCAATCAGTTTCGGCGCGTTTTCGTTTATCTCCATACTGCTCAAAACCTACCTCTGCGTCATGGCGGCGCTCCTATTGGTCGCGACCACGCCCATGCGCCAGCTGACGGATGCCATGCGCGCGCTGCGTGTTCCCCGTATATTCGTTACTGTGTTTGAAATGACTTACCGGTACCTGGGCACGCTTTTTGAGGAAGCGGGCGCTTTACACACGGCGTATCTTTTGCGCAGCGCCCAGCAAAAGGGCGTGGAGGTCCGGCATATGGGGAGCTTCGTCGGCAGCCTGTTGCTTCGGAGCTTTGACCGAGCCGAGCGCGTATATGACGCCATGAAATGTCGCGGCTATGCGCTGCAGCATGCGCATGCGCAAAAGCAAGTGTTAGGCAGGCGTGATATTCTGTTTCTTTTATTGATTATACTGGGCTGTGCGCTGCTGCGCTTTTTCGACCCGGTATCTCTTTTGAATCAATTGATAGGCGGGCTATTCCATTGATCGACATTCAAAACATCACGGTAAGCTACCCGGACAAAACCGTTGGGCTCAACGCGTTCAGCCTGCGGGTGGAAAAAGGGCGCTGCATGGGCATTGTGGGCGCAAACGGTGCGGGGAAATCCACGCTGCTGCTGACGTTATGCGGGGTGCTGCTGCCGGACAAGGGCAGGGTGGAAATCGCGGATATCGTACTCAGCAAACAGACGCTCAACGACGTCCGCAGCCGTGTAGGCATGGTGTTTCAAAACCCGGATGATCAGCTTTTTATGCCCACCATATACGAGGATGTCGCGTTTGGTCCCCGCAATTTCGGGAAGAACGAGGAAGAGGTCGGGCGCATCGTGGACGCGGCGCTAAGCCGGTGCAACATCGCACATTTAAAGAACCGCTCGCCGCTCCGGCTTTCGGGTGGAGAGAAGCGGATGGCAGCCATGGCGGCGGTGCTCTCCATGGAACCGCAGGTGCTGTTGCTGGACGAGCCTTCCGCGTTCTTGGACCCGCGCGCCCGAAGGAATTTGATTACCCTGTTAAAGACCCTGCCGCAGACAAAGCTCATCGCTACGCACGACCTGCCGCTTGCGATGGAGCTTTGCGACGAGGTGGCGGTGCTGCAAAAGGGCGCAGTATTGCTGCGCGGCCGCCCGGAGGACCTGCTTTATAATGTACAGCTGATGGAACAATGCGGGTTGGAAGCCATTCCGGCCCGTGCATAGGGGGATAGTATGGATAAAAAAACGCTCACGGAACTGTTATACGCCGTCAAAAGCGGCGAGCTTGCGCCGGAAGCCGTAGTGGAGCGGCTCAAGCTTGCGCCGTTTGAAGAGCTTGGCTATGCCAAGGTGGACCATCACCGCGCATTAAGGCAGGGGGCCGCGGAGGTCATCTACGGGCAGAATAAGACCACGGAACAGATACTGGGCATTGTGGATGCCATGCTGAACAGGGGCGGCAAGGATATTCTTGTGACGCGCATTTCAGCGGAGGCGGCGGAGGAAATCGGGAAAAGGCACGCGTTTGCCTACCATCCGATTGCGAAGCTGGGCGTCGTCAACCCGGATGCGGAAAAAGGTAAGGAGGGTTCTGTCGTCGTGGTATCCGCGGGCACGAGCGATATGCCTGTGGCGGAGGAAGCGGCGCTTACGGCGGAAACATTGGGAAGCAACGTTATTCGGGTGTACGATGCCGGGGTCGCAGGGTTGCACCGGCTGCTGGCGCACCACGACAAGCTTGCAAGCGCCCGAGCGATTGTAGCTGTTGCGGGCATGGAGGGGGCTTTGGCGAGCGTCGTGGGAGGTCTTGTGGAATGCCCTGTAGTCGCCGTGCCTACCAGCGTGGGATATGGCGCCAACTTCGGCGGCGTTTCGGCGCTTCTTTGCATGCTCAACTCCTGCGCAAGCGGCGTAAGCGTGGTGAATATCGACAATGGCTTTGGCGCGGGGTATCTTGCGCACAAAATCAACATGACAGAGGGTCTATAGATGGGCTGTTTGTATTTGGAGTGCCGTATGGGCGCGGCGGGGGACATGCTGCTTTCGGCGCTGTATGAGCTCTGCGAGCAAAAAGAACTGTTTTTGGAGAAGATGAACGCACTTAGGTTGCCCGGCATCTCCATTGAAATCGTGCCTGAGCAGAAGTGCGGCATTACCGGGTCCCGTGCGGTCGTCAAAATCTCCGGCGCGGAAGAGGAGAGCCTGGATCATCATCATACGGAGCATGCGCATGGGGATGGAGACCATACCCATGCCGGGCATGCACATGATCATGCCCATATGGGGCAAACGACGGGACATCACGAGCACCGCGGGCTGGGGGATATCCGCTCGCTCATTGAAGGGTTGAAACTGCCCCGGGAGGTCAAGGCCGACGCCGTTGCCGTATATGCCGCTTTGGCGGAGGCGGAGGCCCATGTGCACGGCAAAACGGTGGAGCACGTTCATTTCCATGAGGTCGGTGCTCTGGACGCGGTGGCGGATATCGTGGGCGTGTGCCTGCTGGTGCATATGCTCCGGCCGGAGGAAATCGCAGCTTCGCCTATTCACATCGGTTCCGGTCAGGTGAAGACAGCGCACGGCGTGCTGCCTGTGCCTGCCCCTGCAACGGCGCATTTGCTCCGCGGGATTCCGACATATTCGGACGGTACCTATGGCGAGCTCTGCACCCCGACGGGGGCGGCGCTGCTCAGACACTTTGTAAGCCGGTTCGGGAATATGCCCTCTATGGCTGTAATAAAAACCGGCTATGGGATGGGGAAAAAGGACTTTCCAGCCGCAAACTGCGTGCGTGCGTTCTGGGGTGAGCGTTCTACTCTGGAAGATAGCCGGGAGCGCGTGGTGGAACTCAGGTGCAACATCGACGATATGACGCCGGAGGCCATAGGTTTTGCCACGCAGGCCATTTTGGAGGAAGGCGCTCTGGACGTATACGTGCAGCCGGTTTACATGAAGAAAAACAGGCCGGGATTTGTGGTGGTATGCCTGTGCCACGAAGACGATGCGGAGCGCGTTGCGCGGCTTCTGTTCCGGCATACCAGCACGCTCGGCGTTCGGGTGTTCCCCTGCAGCCGCTATACGCTTAGCCGCAGTATGGAGGAGCGGGAGACTTCCTTGGGCGCCGTGCGCGTCAAGCATGCTGCGGGGCACGGGGTAACAAGGAGCAAGCCGGAATATGAGGACGTGGCGAGGCTCGCGCGTGAGCATGGCCTGCCGTTTGGAGAGGCCTATGAGCGGGTATTAAAAGAAACAAACCCGCATGGATCATAGACCAAAACAGGTGCGGCAGGAGGACGGATGGGACGCAAAGTTGTTCTTTATATTGCCGTTAGTCTGGATGGATATATCGCAAGAAGTAACGGCGCGGTGGATTGGCTGGGCGGAAACGGGGACGAACCGAATGCCGATTATGGATACGACGCCTTCTATGAGACGATAGATACCGTCGTCATGGGCAGGACCACATACGAACAGCTAATCAACGAGCTGTCGCCCGACGTCTGGATGTACGAGGGCAAAAAGTGCTATGTGGCAACCACACGAGAGACGCCCGCAAACGACCATGCCGAGTTTGTTTCGGGGGATATCGTTTCTTTTGTGGATGAGCTAAAAAAGCAGCCAGGTAAGAATATCTGGCTGATGGGCGGCGGAAAGGTCATTGACCAGTTTATCAAGCGGGACGCCGTCGATGTGTATATTATTACCGTGATTCCCGAGATTCTGGGAGAAGGGATTCCTCTTTTCCTGCGGGATAACCCGGAAATCAAGCTTCGGCTGATCGGAACCAAGACGACCGACGGAATGGCGGAGCTGACATACGTCAGAAGGTAAATATGCGGCAGGCGTTCACGCCTGCTTTCTTATCTAGGAAAAAGAATAGCCGTAAACAAACCGGATAGCCTATGAGTATTCTTAGAAGTAAGCAGTGAGGCTGTCTATGTTGCGTGATTTGCTTCTCGTCGCGTGTACGTCGCTTGGCTCCCTTCTGATGTTGTTTATTCTCACCAAGCTGATGGGCAACAAGCAGATGTCTCAGTTGAGCATGTTCGATTATATCGTTGGCATCACGATAGGCTCCATCGCGGCGGAAATGGCTACAAATCTGGAGGAATTTGAGAAGCCGCTGCTGGCGATGATCATCTATGCGCTGCTTTCCATTTTGATTTCCTACGCCAATTACAAATCCATCGCTTTACGCCGGTTTTTAACGGGCAAATCGCTTGTTTTGTTTGAAGACGGCAAGCTGTACGAGGGCAACCTAAAAAAGGCCAGGATAGACGTGAACGAATTCCTGATGCAATGCCGCAACCAGGGCTATTTTAACATCGCGCATCTGCAGAGCGCCGTATTGGAGCCCAACGGAAGAATCAGCTTTCTGCCGCTGTCCAAGGAAAGGCCCTTAACCCCCAAGGATATGAACATTGCTCCGCCGGAAGAGAAACCCGCCATCAACGTCGTCATAGACGGGCAGATCATGTATGAAAACCTGATGTTTGCGGGCAAGAATGAGGAGTGGCTCAACAAACAACTGAAAAACCAGCATGTGCAAAGCATATCGGAAATCTTCCTTGCCACCTGCGATCACCAGAGCCAGCTGGTCGTCTACCCCAAAATCAAGCGGCAGATGAAAAAGGATGTGTTCGAATAAGCCTCTATACGCGAAAAGTTAGTTTAATCCGGCCAATTATATAGAGCCGCAAAACAAGGCGGCAAGGAAACTTGCCGCCTCAATTTCTTGCCGATTATCGAAAGGCAATTTGTATGAGCTTTAAAATGAGCTTGAGCCACGCTCCGGTATTGCCGGTTTGCCTCGTTGCCCTGCGTGCCGCTGCGGCGGTGGAGGAACCGATATTCTCTACCGCATCCTTGAGCGAAACAACCCCATCGTGCACAATATGTGTGACGCCCTGCGCGTCGCTTGCGATATCCGCAATCGAAACCTTCAGGCTGCTCGTCAACTCATGAACGTCGCTTGTAATATGCCCTGCATTCCCTACAATAGCAGGAAGCCCTTTGAGCGTGGTATCAATGGATCCCTGGTTGGAGGAAAGAATGTCATCCACCCGTCCCAGCACCCGAAGCAGCTTCAGAATAGCCAAAAGCAAGACGACGCCAATCGCAAGGCCGAGCAGTATCAAAATTCCGTTGACCAATTGATCAAGGTTAATTTGTATGGTCATAGCGTATTACCCCCTATCTTATCCTATTGCACGGGGCAAAGGCGCTATTTCAGCTCCTCGCTTACGTTCTTGGCGGCCTTCTTCACTTCCTTGGCGACATTGCCGGCGCCTTCTTTGAGTTCGTCCTTTACGGCCTCGGCTTTGTCTGTGGTCTTGGATACCTTCTTTGCCCCTTTTTCGACCGTAGCTTTTGCTTCATCAACTGCGCTCGCAGCAGCGTCGGCTCCGGTTTCTGCGGTTTCCTCTATAAATTCGGAGATCGCGCTTCCGACGCTTTTCGCAGCTTCCTTGATTTCATCCGCCGCATCCCGCATTTTTCCCCGGATGGCCTTACGGGCTTCTTTGCCGGATTGCGGCGCTGAGAGAAGACCGATCGTGACCCCCGCCAGAGCGCCGATAGCAATTCCCGTTGTGATATTCTTTGAGGCCTCCCGCTTCCTTCTGCGTGCTCTCTCTTGTTTGGTTTCAAAAATATCTTCAAACAACATTGTGATGCCCTCCTTATTTGTTTGGCTTGGGAGTGGACGGCGGCATTTCGCCTTCCAGTCTTGCTTGTCCTAGCCGTTCGCCAAATGATTGTATTTTTTATATAATGTACTTGTCATATCTTCAAACAATAGGAAAAGCTTCCGAAATATGACGAAGAAAGGGACGAACAACGCGGAGGGGAGGCCCTGGACAAGCCAAATTCCATACTTGCATTTTAAATAATTTTGTTGTAAGATAGGAAAGCGCGCGAGAGCAACCCGTTGGAGAGATGGCTGAGCTGGTCTAAGGCGCACGACTGGAAATCGTGTTTACCAGAAATGGTAACAAGGGTTCGAATCCCTTTCTCTCCGCCAACAAAACAGGCACCCGTAAGGGTGTCTGTTTTGTTGGCGGATATATCAAAGGGGATTAGCCGCGTTCAGAAAACGCTCCCGCTTCATTTTTATCTGGGAGTTTTATTCCTTGAGGTATCTCCGGTTTTCTTTTTAACCTGCCGCGACTTATGCTTGGCGTTATCCGGCGTAGCCGGAAGCAGCTTTTCTGTTGGCGTCTTTTTCACAAGAATGCTCCTTTGATTGCTGGTCTTTCTATTATCTTAGATAACAACGCATTTTTTATACATGAAAAGGGATAACCTGAGTTCTACCGAGGTCATGCAAAAAGATGGGGATACCCAAAAGTAACCGCTTCAATATGTATGGAAAAGTAGTACAATATGGAATAAAGATCGTTCTAATAAATGGGGAATGCGGAGGGCCCTTAATGGATTTCATTGCTTTTATCGTCTTCATCGAATTTGGGTGCTTATGATACCGAGCGTCCTATCCGCGCTGATTTCCGTATTCATATTCGGTTTTCAAACGCTTACTGCCGCCATGGTCGGCATTATCCTGTGGGGGATCGGCATGGGAGCGCAGGAGTCCATTTTGAAGTCCGTCGTTACCACAATCGTATCCAAGGAAAACCGCTCAACCGGCTTTGGGGTATTTGAAACCGCCTTCGGCGTATGCTGGTTCTTGGGGAGCTGGGTCATGGGCGCGCTTTACGATGTCGCCCCGGTCTGGCTTGTCGTCTTTTCGGTTTGCGCCCAGCTCATTGCCGTTCCGTTCTTCTATTTCACATGGCGTTCGGCGGGAAAAACGTGGAGTAAAGATGATAATGTATAGGGAGGAAAATTTGTCGTTTTTTTGATATAATGTGATAAATAGTAATTGATGGAGGTTGGAAGTCACTATGAAAGAGTATACCGGCCAAAGCATTGCAGCGAACTATTTCAAGTGGATTGAAGCGGTTGGCGGAAAACTGTCTTTTGATGAAACTGGTATGACGTTCAAATCTCACGCAATCAACATTCAGTCAGGAGAAACGCGAATTCAATATGATCAGATTAGCCGAATCTCCAAGCGGAATACACTGGGGATCGTCCCAAATGGCATGTCAGTCTTTACGAAAGATGGCTTTGAGCACAAATTTGTAATCTACAATAGAGCGGATGTCATCGCTTTCCTGATGAGCAAGATTCATTAGAGTATCAGACGTGCTAAGGCATCGCCGCCTATAGCATGCGAAGCGCACCAGGCACTGCCGATAACTAATGCCGTGATTAAGCTGCCAGCACTTTCACAGCCAAACAATCATCGCCCGACAGAATAGGCGTAAGGCATCCATTGCCGTACGCCCTTTTCATTGAGGCATTCTGATAATTGTTATCCACGCGAAAATACACCCGTCTAAGAATTGGGATCGGCTGTTTAAAGCCTACCGCCCCACCACAATTCTTCTCCACAAATATCCCGCCAAGCCCAATTCATTCCTTAGCCTGCGCTCTAGCGCAGCGGAAAACGCGCAGGCGTTATGCACGTCTTCTTCCGCGGGCTCTATGAACCCAAAGCGCATGCGCATGACCGGCATGGAAACGGCCGCCATATCCTTCCCGCCAAGCTGTTTGTCAACGCGGCGGGCGAATGTCAATATGGTATCGTCCGCGTGTTGCGTCAGCCCCCAGAACGCCATCTGTCGCACAATTCTTGAATAGCACGCGTCAAGCCGCCCGCCTAAATCGGCATGCTGGCGAAGGATGCGCATGTAGTAGCGCTTGGCGTCCGTCAACAGCATGGCAACACGGATGCCTACGAACACGCCGAACGCCACAACAAGAGACAGTATGACGATGATCGTAACCTTCAGGCCCGTGGACATCCCGCCCTCCTGCGTGGAAGTCTCGGGCTTTTGTTCGTCCGTTGTATCCGTTCCTTCCATGCCGGAAGGCGAACCGGGCCGCTCGGGTCTTAGATCGTCCAATTCCTCCTGTATAACGGTGGGCTCGTAGAAGTTCCAGCCCGTCCCGTCAAAGGGTACCCAGCCGATTCCTTGAAAATAAACTTCCGTCCAGGCGTGCGCTGTGGCGTTTGTAGCGACATAGGAGAGGGATGAATCGATCTCCGGGTTCTGCTTGAGCGCAAAGCCGGTCACATACCGCGCGGGCAGCTCGGCGCAGCGTGCGAGCACCGTCATCGCGCTTGCGTAATATACGCAGTAGCCCTTGCGCGTCTCAAGGAAATAGTCCACAAAATCCCTGTCCTCGGGCGGCGTGCCGGGGGTGAGGGTATAGGTGCAGTTGTCATAAAGCCAGCGCTCTATGGCGAGCGCCTTTTCATATTGAGTCGTACAGCCCTCCGTGACGGTTTCCGCGGTCTCATAAACGGAGCCCGGCAGCGTGCCCGGCAGCTGCAGGTAGTATTGCTTGAGCTGCTCAAACCCCTTGTCCTGGGCTGTGGAGGCGGCGGCCTCAAGGGCAAGCATGTTTTCGTCAAACCCTTCCGAGCCGCGGGTGAATATCATGGTTTCCGCAGTATAGTGGAGCGACCACTGCACTTTTTGGGTGGTGAGCTCCGCCTGGCGGTTGTAATAGATCTGCTGAGCGTCAAAATCCGTCCGCCTGAAGGATTGGAGCATGCCAGCGTAAAACACGGTATTGCCGTGCATATCGTGCGAGATATTGAGCGAAAGCGGGGCGGTGACCTTGTAGAAAAGGTCTTTTGCGGGCTTGCCGCCATAGGGTTTGTCAAGCCCAAACACATCGCGGCGCTTTCCATCCCAAAAGGGGCTCATCAGCCGGTATCCGCCCATGTCATCCGCGTCGGACCATTTCAGGCCGTCGTAAGTATCGAATACCGCGCCGGTCAGGCGTACCGGTATTGTGGCCCGTACCCGCATCACGGGGGTATTGTCCAGCACGACATCGCCGCCCAGCCGGTCGCCCAGCGGCGAAAAGCCGGATTTGCCGATGTCAAACGTGCGCATGGAGGAAAAATCGTCGTCGTGGCCATCCAACAGGTCGCCGAGGTCCTCCACAAAATGAACGAGCGCGTCCGAACGGAGGTCGCCGTCCTTTTCGGGGGAGAAGGCAAACGCAAACAGTATGATCACGGGCAGTACGGCGATGGCGAATATCTGCAGAAGCGCGCTGGATATCCGTTCCGGCCCGGGCAGGGTTTTGTTGATCAGGTTGCCGGTCATACGCGCCATGGAGATCAGCAGCACGGATAAAAGCAGGATAAGCACGGGTATCAAAAGGACGGATTTTTCAAAATACATCCATATGAGCAACCCCAGCGCGACCGGAGGCAATACGACAAAAGCGAACAGCCTTCTAAAGTACAAGAAACATAGCCCGGCCACAGGCAGAGCAAATGTAAGGCGGATAAGCGTGAGGCCTCCATTGGCATATGGGGACTCTTTGGGGTACCAGGAGAAGCACCAGCGCACAAAGCCGTCCACATATGCAAATAGCTGGGCGTCCACGTCAAATATCAGCGCGTAAGATATCGTAAGGATTGCCGCGGCCACGAGTATGGCGGGGAATATCCACCATTTGTAGGAGAACAGCAGAATCAGCCCGATATCCGCCGCCATAATTAGCAGGTAGGTCCAAATACCGGCCTCGAGGCTAACGTATGGAAAAGTTGCGGCGCAAATAGCCGCCCCCAGCAGGATGCAGGAAACTGCGTCGGCCACAATATCAAACGGTTTTGTTCGGATACCTTTCATAGTCCGTTCCCCGTCATTCGATGCTGTTGAGGCATTCCGCCGCGTTGCATCCCGGTTCTACATAAAGCGTATACACGCGCCCGCTTGCCTTGGAGCCGCCTACAAGTATCAGCGTCACCGAATTGAATTGCGTAAGGGAGCGCTCCAGCATATCCGTCAGGTGCGGGGTAGCCTCCCTTGTGAGCAAAAACAGTGCCTGCGCCGCTCCTGCCATGCCGGAGATCCTCCTCAAAGCGCTCAAAAGGCCGACACGCCCAAACGGCAGCAGCGCAAGCTGGTGCTGCAGCTTTTCCAGATCGGCAACGCTCGCGCATGTCGCCTTATGCTCGAAATCGTCGCCCGACAGCACCTGTACGGCGCGGCCGCGCAGCACGTTGTGCAGCGCGATGCTTGCCGTGCATTCGCATATCGTATCTGCGTAAACGAAAGCGTCCTCGCCGGATAATCCGTGCGCGGACGTATCAATTAAAACCAGCGCCTGCTCGCGCTCGGGGTGTTCGTATTGCTTGACAAACAGCGCGCCCTGCTGGGCGGACTTTTTCCAGTGTACGCGCTTTAATTCGTCGCCTTCGTGAAAAAGCCTTGCGCTAGATACGCTGTCCCCATGTTCGGATTGTCTTAAATAGAAGTTCCGGAACAGCTTGGCGTCCGCCATGCTCGCAGAAACGGCGCCCTGCGTTTCCGCCTTGGGCAGCACGAGTATCTCCTGCATGCGGTAGTACGGGCGCCGCCGCATATCGATGCGCAGAGTGGTCAGCCCGAAAATATCCGTGATCCGCACCTTCGTCATGCCGACGAGGTACTTGCCCCGGTAAGGCGTGGTGACAGGGATATGAAATTCCTTGCCCGAATGCGGCGGAAGGCTGAAAACCAGGCTGATGTTTTCCCGCAGGGAAACCACATCCACATGCACTTCCACCAAAGAGAGCGGAACGGGCCGCTCATTACGGATGTCGAGGTGCAGCACCGTTTCCTCGCCCTTGATGCAGACCTTGTTTCCCAGCTCCTGCTTGTAGGTGATGACGTATATCGTCCAGAGGTTTAATAAAACCACGGCGATCACGGCCAGGACCTGCGTGGAAAACACAATGAAATAAATGCGCAGGCCAGAATACAGCCCCGCAAGATAACACGCGGCCATTATGGAATAATAGATCCATCGTATGCGCTTCATGAGACTCCCGGAACCCGGATGGTGCGGAGAATGGAGCGCAGTATCCCCTGCGGCGTCTCCATCTTCTGGTTTTGCTGGATATTGAGCACAAGGCGGTGGCACAGTACGGGCTCCGCCATAGCCTGCACGTCGTCGGGCAGCGTGTAGCCGCGGCCGTTGAGCATGGCGTTCGCCATGGCCGCGTTCATAAGAGCCAGCGAGCCGCGGGGGCTTACGCCCAGCGAAATCTTGTCGCTCTTGCGCGTCGCCTCCGCGATGGAAACGATATATTCCATCACGGGCTTTGCGCATACGATCTCGCTGTGGCAGGCGCGCAGCTTTAATATATCTTCGGCGCTGGCCACGGGCTCGAGCGAGTCGATCGGCTTTGCGCCCTTGTTGCGCATGAGGATATCGATTTCTTCGTGCCGCTGCGGGTAGCCCACGGAAATCTTCAGCAGGAATCGGTCCAGCTGCGCCTCGGGCAGCGGATAAGTGCCCACATGCTCCACGGGGTTTTGCGTAGCAAGGACGATAAACGGCTGCGGTACGGGGTAGGTGATGCCGTCTATCGTGACCTGCCCCTCCTGCATCACCTCAAGGAGGCTCGATTGCGTCTTGGGGCTGGTGCGGTTGATTTCATCAGCCAGCACGATCTGCGCCATTACGCCGCCGAAGTTGACCTCCCGTTCGCCGGTCTTTAAATTAAAGCTTGTAAAGCCGGTCACATCGGAAGGCAGCACGTCGGGCGTAAACTGTATGCGCCGGAAAGTGCAGTCAAGCGTTTTCGCGAGTGCGGAAACGAGAGTCGTCTTGCCCAGGCCGGGGACGTCCTCAATCAGGACATGGCCGCCGCAGAGCAGCGCCACCAGCACCATATCTGCGACATTCTCCTTGCCGACGATCACCTGCCCGATATTGTCCTTTATTTTGTGTATCAGTTCAAGAATTTCGGTTTCGCCGCTCATGTAAGCTTTCCCTCTCATTCTGATTTTAGGGATTGGTCGGTTGGTAAAATGTGTTTCGTATACAATATATATCGTAGTTGCAAGGGTTTGGCAAGAGGTACATGAAAGTTCGGGGACGTACACTTTTTAGAGTTGTCCATATATCCGAACATTGAATGAATGCGGGCGCAAAAAAGCGCGTTCCGTACGCGCGAGAGGAATTTTATTATTGGCCCAGGGGCTGTTTGAAAACCAGCGCAATTGTCTATTTTGGTAAAAGCAGGCTGCAACTTCGTTAGAATCCTCGGAATACCTTCAGTATTCCTGTGGCTTTTGCCTTGTTTTGCTTTGTTTTTTTAAATATCCGGCATTTTTGAGTTTTCAAACACGCCCTAGCCGTCGGGCAGGGCAAAGCGATCGCTTTGCCCCGCCCTATGTCAACGGTCAGGGCTTCCAGCGGATCAGCTTCTTTTCAAAATATGCCACGACGTAATACATCATGGCGGCAAGTGCGCACAACACGAGTATGCTTGCCATGACAAGGTCCAGCTGAAACACCTGCCCACCGTAAACAATCAAGTAGCCAAGGCCCGCTTTGGATACAAGGTATTCTCCCACGATCACGCCCACCCAGCTCATGCCCACGCTCAGCTTGAGCGCGGACATCATGGTGGGAACGCTTGCGGGCAAGACAGCCATGGTAAATATCTGCATGCGCGTAGCGCCCAGCGTGCGCATGAACATCTGCTTTTCCTCGCTGATTTCGTTAAAACCGGTGAGCACCGTCAATATGGTGATGATCAGCGAAATCAGAAGCCCCATGGCGATGATGGAACTGGCGGAAGCGCCAATCCAGACGATCAGGATTGGCCCTAGGGCGATCTTGGGCAGGGCGTTGAACACAACAAGGTATGGGTCCAAAACTTTATTTGTGGTGGGACTCCACCACAGCAGCACGGCGATCACTATGCCTAATAACGTACCCAAAATAAAGCTCACGACGGTTTCATACAGCGTTACGCCGATATGCATCCATAGCGTCCCTTCCTGATAGAGAGAGGATACCGTTGCAAGCACGCGGGAGGGGCTGCTTGTAATGAACGAGTCGATCCAATGGAGCCGCGCGCCCACTTCCCAAAGTATCAGAAAAAGAACCAATATGGCGTACCGCGTCGAGACTACAAACGTATGGCGGCGTTTTAATCCTTTCAAATAAGCCAGATGCTCCGCGCTGCCGCCCGGCTCAGCTTTCATTGAACCTCCAGCTCCTTCCATATAGTATTGAAATAATCGTGGAACTCCACCGCGTTGCGCCGGGCAATGGGGGTGGGCGGGGCGCTTAACGTGATGATCAGTTCCCGTTTCACGCGCGCCGGGCGTTCGGAAAACACAATGATGCGGTCCGCCATGGAAATGGCCTCCGCGATATCGTGGGTGACTAAAAGCGCCGTCTTGTTCTCGCTCTTGATGATGCCATGCACCTCATCAGCGGTCTTGAGCCGCGTCTGGTAATCGAGCGCGGAGAACGGCTCGTCAAGCAGCAGCAGGTCGGGGTCGAACGCCAGCGTACGTATTAAAGCCACCTTCTGGCGCATGCCGCCCGAAAGCTGGCGGGGATAGTGGTGCTTGAACTCGTCGAGCCCGTAGGTGGATAGAAGATTAAACGCCCGCGCCTTCGTTTCCTGTGTGAGCATGCGCTTGACTTCAAGCCCCAAGAGGATGTTGCCTTCGATATCCCGCCAGTCGAAGAGCTGGTCCCTCTGGAGCATGTATCCAATGTTCTGTCCCGGCGACGTAATCTCCTTTCCCTTGATGCGCGCGCTGCCCGAGGAGGGTGCAATAAGCCCGGCGAGTATGCTCAGCATGGAGGTTTTTCCGGAACCGGAAGGGCCGACTATGGCGACAAATTCTCCTTCATATATGGCGATGTTGAGCTGATCTATAGCGAGCGTTTCCGCGTGCGGTTCGTGGTAGGTGAGGCGTATATCCCTGAGTTCTACAATCGGCTCCATATGCCGCCTCCTTTTTACTCTGTGATAGTTTAGAGTATTCATGAGCGCCAAAAGGAGTGAACGGCACGTTTTGGCGCGGCCCGCCGTATTCATATAGGAGGGGCAAAGGTTATTTCGCAAAGCGGCGGGGAGGAATGCGAATGCTGCATTGGAAGGTGTGTTGGGGCCGGGAACCGATACGCGATTGTGACTGCGTACACCACCGCAAGCGGAGGCGGGACAAAAGCATTTTGGGCATTGTGCTGATCGTGGCGGCGGTACTCGTGCTCTTATGCGTATTGCCTTTATGGGTTATCATAGTTTTGACCTGCGCGGTGCTGCTTGCGCTGGGCATCGTATGGCTGGTCATATGAGCATTGCCAGGCTGGTCATATGAGCATTGCCTGGCGTAAAAAATGCGTTGCTGCACCTTGTGATGCCGGACAAACTAAAAAACGAAGAACGTAATCTGTACGTATCTTCATAGGCGGGACGCTCCGCCGTCCCGCGAACGGAAGATAATCAGGAGCGTCCACTAAAATCCATCCGATCTGACGATATGTGCGTCAGATCGGATACCTTCCGAGGTGGGCTGCTGCGTCAGTCCACCTCGGAAAACCTCGCAAAAGTGGCAGCGTCCACTTTTGCGAAAATAAAAAAGATGCATCGCTGCATCTTTTCATGTGTGCGTTTTTATCTTTTATACGCTGCGGACAACCTTGCCAGAACGGAGGCAACGGGTGCAGACATCCATCTTACGCGGCGCGCCGCCAACCACTACATGCACCTGCTGCACATTGGGCGCCCACGCGCGCTTGGTCTTGCGGTTGGAGTGGCTGACAAGGTTGCCGGACATGGTGCCCTTTTTGCACACTTCGCAATACTTACCCATTCTAAAACACCTCCTTGCCGTAAAGGACCGTAGCCGGTCGAAATCAAACAAACGTATTCTACCATTTGAAGCATGGTTTTGCAAGAGGAAATTCTCTTGGACTGGGGGTAATACTGCGAGCTGCACAAAGACCGAGATTGCTGCGACGCCCATTACTCGTTATCAACATCATGAAATTTCCTTGACGTCTGCCTTCTCTTATGCTAATTTAATCGTGATTAAATTATGATTTAGAATACAAGTCTTGGCCAAGTCCTGGCCGCGGCTTGGAACAGAAAAATCAGCAATGGGGTAGGGGAAGATGAAAGATTCAGGCGCGGACGCGAAAGAGAAAATTCTCAATACGGTGGTCGCATTGCTGTTGGAGCATAAGGACGCCAGCAAAATCACCAACCGGCAAATCGCGGAGCTTGCCGGGGTGAACAGCGCTCTTATCAACTACTATTATCAGTCCAAGGAAAATCTCATGGACATAGCGGTGAATATATGCCTGAACAGCATC
This sequence comes from Bacillota bacterium, assembly GCA_023409435.1. Lineage (GTDB taxonomy): Bacteria > Bacillota > Clostridia > Christensenellales > CAG-138 > JAEYLA01. The sequence goes on from JAEYHP010000167.1 coordinate 16,634, forward strand.
GCGGGCCGGATGTTCGAAACGGCGGACGCAAGCGTTCCCCCAAAAGAACGGCTCAGGGGTATGATTAAGATGATCTCTACATTCATGTTTGAAAACTATGAGCTTTCCTCCATCGCCGTTTTTTCGGAATTAAAATCCGGCAGCTTCTCCACCAGCCGCATCCTGCTGCCCATACTGAAGGAATTCTTTGGGGAGAACAAAAGCGAAGCGGCATTGAAGCTGATGGCGTTGCAGATCGTTTCGCCCATGCAGGTGATCTTCTTGAACGCAAAGGCATATGCGGAATACCTGTACGAGGATGTTTTTGACGAGGCGACGCGCAACAGACTGCTGGACAGGATAATAGACAACGTCTTTCACGAAGCGGGAAATGCATAATCCGGCGGCGAAAACAGATTGTAATTTTGCGGGAATCAGGCTTGGCTTTATTCCCGATTGAAAAATCAGGAGGCCATTGAAATGAAACCATTAAAACTGCTAGTGTGCATTCTGCTGGGGGCGATTGCTCTGGGGCTTATTGTTCCCATTCCCTTTTATGCCCATGAGATGGTGCAAATCAGAGAGTCTCTTGCGGCAAACAGCAAAACCATGGAGTCTCCCTACGGCACCATCGAATATGTGGACATCGGCTCGGGAACCCCGGTGCTTGTTTCCCATGGCACAATGGGCGGCTATGACCTTGGCCTGCTGCAGGCGCAGGGCTTCACGGGGGAAGGGTACCGGTTCATCATTCCATCCCGGTTTGGGTATCTCCGGTCGTCTTTGCCTGCCGATCCCTCGTTTGAACTCCAGGCGGACTGTTATGCGTACCTGTTGGAGCAATTGGGCATAGACCGGGCGATCGTACAGGGCATGTCTGCCGGAGGGGTGCCTGCGCTGCAGTTTGCTATCCGCCATCCAGACAAATGTGAGGGATTGATTCTGATGTCCTCCATTGCGTATGCGCCGCCATCGGATTTTCAAGAACAGGAGCTGCCTCTCCCCGATTCGGTGTACCGTGCGCTGCTGAAATCCGATTATCTATTCTGGATGCTGTTAAAGCTGGCGCCCGAGAGCCTGCAGGGCATTTATGGCGTTTCCAAAGAGATGGTGGCGCTGAGCGATAAACGGGAGGTGGAGCTCTTGGAGAAGATGTCCAATGTGTTCCTGCCCGTATCGGAGCGGTATGCGGGCTGGGAGGCGGACGGAGAGGATATTGACAGTTTGAAGGAATTACCTTTGGAAAATATCACGGCGCCCACCCTCATCATCAGCGCAAAGGACGATACCATTGCCCCTTATGTGCTGAGCACATATACCGCGGAACGCATCCGCAATGCCCGGCTCGTGACCCTGGAAACCGGAGGGCATGTGCTCCTTGGGCATATGCAGGAGGTCAAAGACATAAACGACACGTTTATTGAGGAGTGCGTTGCGCAGTAGACCAATGGTCTATGGTATCCTGGAACGCTGGATTCAGGTAACGTTTCTTGGGTCTGCCGTATCCGGCTGATTGTGTTTGTCGATCCTCTTGTCCGGCTACCCATGCCCGTTCTGCTCATTTGTGGCGGCATTGCCGGAATAGCGCTGACTGCGGGCCCTATTCTGCTTGCGGCTTTCTTTAAAAGAAAAAGGAACTTTGAAAATTCGGGCAGGGGGAAATATCAGGCATAAGCACGCAGCTACGAAAGAAGCGCTCATTACTCCATGCTGGCGCTCACTTAAAAATCTGCTATACTGTTCAGTAGCGTTTTAGTCGCAAAGGAAAAAGGAGAAAAGAGACTGTGCAGATCGGCGTAATCGGCTGCGGAAGATGGGGCTCCTTCATTGCCTGGTATTTGGACCGGATCGGTCATGACGTTTCGCTTTATGGCAGAAGCGATTCTTCGCGCATGCAGCAGTTTTTGCTTACCCGCGGCAACGGGCTTGTGACGCTTGAAAAAAGCGTTCGGCTCACGACCTCGCTTCCTGAGGCCGCAGAAGCGGAAACGATCGTTATTTCCATAGGTTCTCAGGGGCTTCGCGCGCTGATGGAAGAGCTGAAGGCGTTGGGCCTTACCAATAAGACGTTTGTGCTCTGTATGAAGGGCCTTGAAATCGGCTCGGGCAAGCGTCTTACAGAAATCGTAACGGAATATATGGACCCCCATTGCCATGCGGCGGTTTGGCTCGGCCCCGGGCATGTGCAGGAGTTTTGCAATGGTACGCCCAACTGTATGGTGATCGACAGCGGGGAGGAGGCCGTCACTAAGGTACTGGTGGAGGCGTTCTCCAGCGAACTCATCCGGTTTTATTACGGGCAGGATCTAATAGGCAACGAAATCGGCGCCGCGGCAAAAAACGTCATAGGCATCGCGGCGGGAATATTGGACGGTTTGGGCCTATCCACCCTCAAGGGCGCGTTGACCTCGCGCGGTACGCGGGAGGTCGGGCGGTTGATTGCAGCGATGGGTGGGAGCGAGCTTTCCGCCTACGGCCTCTGCCACCTGGGGGATTATGGCGCGACCGTATTTTCGCCCTATAGCCACAACCGCCGCTACGGCGAGATGTTTGTTACGGGGGAACCGTTCGAGGGCTTGGCCGAGGGCGTATATACTGTGCGCGCGCTGATGACGTTAAGCGAAAGGTACGGCGTGGAACTGCCCATTTGCGCGGCGGTGCACGCCGCGCTGTATGAAAGCGTGGATGTAAAGGATGCGCTGGAACGGCTGTTTACCCGCAGCCTGAAGCCCGAGTTTTGATGGGTTATTTTTCCTGCTCCGGCATTGCGGATATCCCGCATAACCCCATTTGCCTGAACGTTTCGTCCCCTTTTTGCGTTACGGCATATACGGTGGATTTGCCTTCTTCCAACACGATCCATCCGTTTTGCAAATAGAGTTCAAGCAGCATGGCGCCCAGCCTGCCGCCCAGGTGATCGTAGCATTTTCGCCCGGTCAGCCGCTTTCCCTGCTTCATTCTTTTTCTCCCGCCCTTTCTATAATGTTCGGGCCGCGTGCGCGAAGCCCTTCAACAAAGAAATCCATCCAGCTAAGCAGCGCGTCATAAACCGCTACCTGCTGTTCCATAATGGAGCGGCCTACAAACGGAACATGCTGCCGCTGCGGCTGCATACCTGCGATGTATGCGCGCCCTGCTTCCATTCCGGCGCGGATATTTCCGGCCAGTTCCACAGCCTGCCTGCTTTCGAGCTTGTTCAGGTTCGCGATCACCGCGTTAAAGTCGAACAGCACATTGACTGCGGCATTCGCTTTTTCCTGCATCAGCTTCAAAAAATACTCCCTGCCCATAGGCGTGATGGAATAGACCGCTTTTTCCGGCATTCTGCCTTCCCGTATGGATTCACTTGTAAGGCAGCCCTTTTCTTCCAGCTTCAGCACATTCTTATAAATGGAAGGCGAACTGATTTTCACCCATTTGGAAAGGTTGCGATATTCCACCTGCTTCTGCATGTCGTAAGCGCTCTGCGGGTGTTCATATACAAGCCCCAATAATATGAGGTCTACTGCGGACATGATTATTGTTCCTCCAATGAAAGAGTGAATTCAGATTGGCGAGGATATTTTCCGCCAGGCACGGAAAAAAGCACAGGATACCCTGTAGGTATTCCGAGCATTTTTGACACAGTATCGCGGTAAATAGACCGGCGATGTTTCAAGATTTCGTTGGGGGAACAATCACACGCCTCAATTTTCGTCGTAGCTGGCAAGGGCGATTGGCAGCGCCTCGATCACCGCAAGCCCTACCGCGGGCAGCCCTACAAGAACGGCGCTTTTGATTTCCTCACGGGTCGCGCCCAGCTTTTTTGCGGAAATGACATGGAACGGCAGCCCGCCCACCATTCTCGCCGCGCAAAGCACAGAAATGTAGGCGAGCTCCGCTGTTTTTTGGTCCAGCGCGCTGGCCTCCGAAATTTTCGCCACCGCCTCCATATAGGCGGCTCCTACCGGGCCTGATTCCGTCATAAATACCTGAAACCCGTTGCTGACATGTTGCATGGAAATAGACTCCTTTTCTAATTTGTTTTATTATACTATACTTTATAGTAGTGGTCAATATAATGAAAAATGCTTTCAGATTTTTTATAGAGCTGAGATCGCATGAATAACCCGCCGATAGTCCACGGGACTATCGATGGCCTAAAAAAAGCCCGCCACAAGGCGGGCGGGTCAAAAGAAAAACGAATTATCGGGCGGACATCATCTGGTCAATATAGGAACGCAGTGTAGTGCCATCTACCGTGCCAAGCAAAGCGCCCAATGCCACGAGAACGGCAACGGCAACGCTGACATTATCAATGTGGATGTCGGTATGGTTGTTTCCATTGCCGATATCTCGCAAAATTGTTCTCAGGCGCTGGTCTTGGTCCTGATCCTGATCCTGATCCTGGTACTGGCGCTGGCGCTGGGCCTGGGTCTGGGCCTGTGCCTGGATCTGATTGTCTTCAAAAATGAAGTCATTTTCGGGGCGCCGGCGGCAGCAACAACGATTAAAAGACATTAGCTCTCCTCCTCTCTGGGTTGATTAGTATATAATATTAAGGACCTTTTCAGAATGTGACAGCTACAAAGCCGCTATATATAAAATCATAAGTGCGTGAAACCGGCGTACTTTCATCATGTTACATCCCGGTATTTCTTTTGTGTTACTTTACATATATTGTACGGCTTCCTGTTGCAGCTGCATATAAGGCCTGCGTTTTTCCCCTGTTTTAAAAAAAAGATCCTGCCGTATGATGCGCCGCTCCGCTCCATATACATGAATAGTCGCCCGTCGGTTTCGGGCGGCGTGCAGGAGGGGGGACGGCCGACGTTGCTTAACAAAAGGACGTTTTTTTATCAGGCTGCTTTGCTTGCGCTTTCCAACACCGTGCTGCTGCTGTTGGGCTTTGTATACCGCGTAATGCTGGGAAGACTCGCCGGAGCCGAAGGCTTAGGCGTTTATACTTTGACCATACAGGTATATGCCATCGTCATGTCCGTCTGCGTGGCAGGGCTGTGCGTGGGGGTAACGCATGTTTCCGCTTCGCTTGCGGCACGGTCCGATATACTGGGCATCCGGCGTCTTGTCCGTTTTGCGATGTTCTGCTTTATTGCGCTTTTAGGCATCATGGCGGTTCCCATCGTGCTGATGCGCAATCAGATCGCATCCGGCATATTAGGCGACGCGCGTACGGCGAACGCGCTGTGGATGATATTGATCTGCATCCTGCTAACCGGTACGGAAAACATATTAAAAGCCACGTTTCATGGCACGCGTATGGTGCGTTTCACCGCCATATCCGAGCTGGGGGAGCAGGTGCTGCGCATTCTCCTTGCGTCGCTGCTGCTTGCCCGCTTCATCAACGGCGATCACGGCCATACCGCGTTTTTGATTCTCTCCGTCATGACGCTGAGCGAACTCTACAGCGTGGTGTTTCTGGGTGCTTCCTATTTTGTGAAATTCCGTATTCCGGCGCAATCGAAAAAGAAGCCCGCCGCAGGCATACGGCGGAGCTTTCTGAAAATCGCCGTTCCGTCCGCTCTGACGTCCATGCTGTCCAATGTATTCGCTTCAATATCCGTTGTCATATTCCCCTCCCGGCTGATGCTTTCCGGCTACACGCGGGCGGAAGCGGTAAGCTCACTGGGGCTCATTTCCGGCATGGTGATGCCGGTGCTGCTGCTCCCGTCCGCTTTGGTAGGCGCGCTGTGCACGCTCATCATGCCCAGCATTGCGGCAAGCATTTCACGGGGGGATCATCCGGATCTTATCCGCAAGGTGAATAAGGGCATTGAAGCGGCGGGGCTTTTGGGCCTGCCCGCAACCGCCGTGCTGCTGCCCTATATCCCCATGTTGTGCGGGCTGCTCTTCGGCCAGACGGTGCCCCCGGCGCTGGCCGACGCGTTGAGCCTGCAGGCCATTACGATGTACTACCTCGCTATATCCACCAGCATATTGAACGGCATAGGCAAACAAAAGCAGGTGCTGATACTCGCGGCCGTCGGGGAAGCGCTGCAGCTTGCGCTGGTCTGGGTGCTTACCGCCGTACCCCGCCTGCACGTCTATGGCTACATCATCGGCATGCTTTCGGGCGACCTGTTGCGTGTGGCGGCGGGTTTTATCCTTTTACACAAGGCTACGCATACCCGCCCGCGCCTGTTTCATGCGGGCGTCGTGCCCATCGCTTGCTCAGTGATTTTATATGTATCGGTACGCATGATATTCTTCTCTGCGCTGCAGCACGGCATGACAGCGGTTGGGGCCATGCTTGTCAGCATGCCCGTATGTACTTTGCTTTACTTCTTGCTGCTGCGCCTGTTGGGCGTACGTATATGGCCGTATTTCCGGAAGATTGTGTTCCGCAAGGACCCCGCGCACCCAAACGGCCCGGAGGCGGAAGCGGTGTAGGGGGGGCCTTATAGTCCAATGTAATCAATGAGTAATTGGGTAGAACAAGCAAGGAGCCGGGAATGTTCCCGGCCCCTTGTGATACTTGTTTACTTTGTTGTATTGCTGTACCTGTCCCGTACTACATAGTGCGTGTGCAGCAGCTCGTGCGATTTGTGCCCGCCCGGCGTGCCTAAGAAGTCCGCGTAAATCTTCTGAATGGAAGGGCTCTGGTGGCTCTTGCGGTAAGGCATATCCTTGTCTTCTTCATAGGTGGCGCGGGTGCGTTCCACACGCGGGTCGATGATAGAGCGTGTGCGCGCGTCCACAAAGGGCTGGCCGCCGCCGTTGATGCAGCCGCCGGGGCAGCCCATGATCTCAATAAAGTGATAGTTCGCCTCGCCGCGCTTGACGGCGTCCAATAGCTTACCGGCGTTGGCCGTACCGTGGGCGACCGCGACATTTACGGTAAGCCCGCCTATGGGGATGCTGGCTTCCTTGATGCCGGTCAACCCGCGAACGTTCTTGTACTCAATCTCCTGCAGGACTTCGCCCGCGAGTATATCCGCCACCGTACGCAGAGCCGCTTCCATTACGCCGCCGGTTACGCCGAATATGGTGGCGGCGCCGGTGGAGTCGCCCAAAACATCGTCAAACTCCTCGTCCGGCAGGTTCGCAAAATCGATACCCGCCAGCTTGATCATGGCGGCAAGCTCGCGCGTGGTGATATTGGCGTCCACGTCGCGGTGACCATCCCATTCCATTTCCGGCCGGGCGATTTCGAATTTCTTGGCGGTGCAGGGCATGACGGAAACCACATAAATATCCCTGGGGTCAAGCCCGTTCTGCTCCGCGAAATAGCTCTTGGTGATGGCGCCCTGCATCTGGTTCGGGCTCTTGCAGGTGGAAAGGTTCCCTAAAAACTCGGGGTAGAAGTGTTCGCAGTATTTCACCCAGCCGGGGCTGCAGGAGGTGATCATGGGAAGCGTGCCGCCCTCGTGGATGCGGCCCAACAGCTCCGTGCCTTCTTCCATAATGGTAAGGTCGGCGGCAAACTGCACGTCGAACACTTTGTATGCCCCAAGGCGGCGCATGGCGGCAGCAAGCCTGCCGGTGCAGCGCGTGCCCATGGGCAGGCCGAACAGTTCCCCTATTCCAAAGCGTACGGCGGGCGCGGGCTGGAATATGACATGCTTTTTCGGGTCGCTTAAAGCGTCCCATACGGGCTGCGTGGCGTCCTTTTCCGTAAGCGCGCCGGTGGGGCAGACGGCGATGCACTGCCCGCAGTTGATGCAGGCGACTTCGTTGAGGCTCTTGTTGAATACCGAGCCGATCTGTGTTTTGAACCCGCGGTTCTGCATGCCGATGGCGTACACGCCCTGCGTTTTTTCGCACGCGGCGATACAGCGGCGGCAGAGGACGCATTTGTTGTTGTCCCGCACGATGGCGGGGGAAAGTTCGTCGATTGTCTTCTTCAGGCGCGTGCCCTCAAACGGGATATCCGTAATGCCCAGTTCGTCCGCAAGTGATTGCAGTTCGCAGGTGGTGTTGCGCTTGCAGGTCAGGCAGGAACGGTCATGGTCGGATAGGATCAGTTCCAGCACCGAACGTCGGGCGGAAAGCACCTTGGCGGAGGCCGTGCTGATTTCCAGGCCCTCGGATACCGGGAACACGCAGGCCGCCTGGAGCCTGCCGGACTTTGTTTCCTCCACAAGGCACATGCGGCATGCGCCGATGTTATTGAGCCCCTTGAGGTTGCACAGCGTGGGGATACGGATGCCTTCTTTGCGCGCCGCCTCTAGCACCGTGGCGTTTTCATGTACTGTGACGGGACGGCCGTCTATCACCATATTGACCATGCGCGTTTCCTTTCTGTTGCTGCATTTATTTAAAGATTGACTATTTGATATTTTTTTGACGATATAATATAGAATACTGTCTATATAGAAAAAAGTCAACAGATTTGCGCGGGAAATGTTTACAAATTTGTTGTTTGCCGCAAAAGCTCCGGACGGGGTATAATACACGGGGCTGCAAATAATAATGCAATGAATGTGAAACCATTTCCATATTTGAAACGTTATTATACTTTAGATGGTCAATACAGCGTGGCAAAGCCATTGGGGGGTACATGGAGCAAAACGGCGCGCATCTGATCGAACTTCGTAACGTCAAAAAAACCTACCGCGTGGGTTCCGCCGCCATTCACGCGCTCAACGGCGTGGATCTTACGCTGGATCAAGGGGACATCTGCTGCATCGTGGGCCGGTCCGGTTCGGGCAAATCCACTTTGTTGAACCTTCTTGCGGGTCTGGAACATCCTACCAGCGGGGAGATACTCGTCTCCCGTATGCATATTGAGCGCATGACGCAGAGCGAGCTTATCGTATTCCGGCAAAAAAGGGTCGGCTTTATTTTCCAATCCTTCAACCTCATGCCTTACTATACGGCGCTCGAAAATGTGGCGCTGCCATTGTCGTTCCGCGGCGTAGGCAGGGGAAAGCGGGAAAAAATCGCGCGGGATATCTTAAAGGCCGTGGGGCTGGGGACGCATATCCACCACAAGCCCATGCAGATGAGCGGCGGCCAGCAACAGCGCGTGGCGATCGCGCGGGCGCTGGTGAGCGACCCGGAGATCGTGTTTGCGGACGAGCCGACGGGAAACCTTGATTCCAAGACCTCCGATGAGGTCATGCATCTTATGA
>JAEYHP010000016.1 GCA_023409435.1 Bacillota bacterium
ATGGATGCAAGGCATTTTTGTGACAAATTCGTGATATCACGCAGCCGCCGCGGCCGCTTCCTGCATACTTTTTATTCCGCCGAAAGGAGCTCCTTGGGGTTTAAGGGAAGCAGCTCGGGCAGCACAAAAAGCCCATCCTTCCGGATGAGGACGTCATCAAAATACATCTCGCCGCCGCCGTAGGCGGGCGTCTGTATGTTTACAAGGTCCCAGTGCAGCGCGGATTTGTTGCCGTTGGGCGCTTCATCGTAGCAAGCGCCGGGCGTGAAGTGGAAGCTCCCCGCGATCTTTTCATCAAACAGGGTATCCTTCATCGGCGTATTGATATAGGGGTTGACGCCAATTGCAAACTCGCCGACATATCGCGCGCCTTCGTCCATATCGAACACTCTGGTGATGCGCTCGGTATCGTTGGAGGTGGCGGAAACGATTTTGCCGTTTTCAAACGTCAGCACGATGTTGTTGTAGGTAAACCCGTCGTGCACGGAGGGGGTGTTGTAGGAAAGTACGCCGTTTATGCTATCCCTGACGGGGGCGGTGTAAATTTCGCCGTCCGGGATATTCATATGCCCCGCGCAGATGATTGCGGGAATGCCCTTGATGGAGAACGTAAAGTCGGTGCCCGGCCCCTTGATATGGACCTTGTCCGTCCGTTCCATGAGCGCCTTTAAAGGCCGCATGGCGAGTTCCATGCGGGAATAGTCGAGGTTGCAGACGTTGAAGTAATAGTCTTCAAACGCCTCGGTGCTCATATCCGCCATCTGCGCCATGCTGGGGTGCGGGTACCGCAATACCACCCATTTGGTCTTGGGCACACGGATCTGGCCGTGTACGGGCCGCCAATAGACGCGCTGGTAGCGCGCGAGCTGCTCATGCGGCACATCGGCAAACTCGGACGCATTGGGGCCGCCGCGTACGCCGATAAACGCCTGCATTTGGCTCATGAGGCTGCCGTCAATCTCCGCACGGATTTTCAACTGTTCGTCCGTGCAGTGCATCAAAAGGGCACGATCTACGCTTCTATCGTCCAGCCACACGAACGGGACGCCGCCCGCCGCATACGCTTCTTCCACCAATACCTGGGCAAGCGGGCCGGTTTCGCCGACGGTCTCTATCAAAACCTTTTCGCCCGGCTGCAGATTGCAGGAAAACCTGACGAGGTTGCGTGCCAATGTGCGCATTCTGGGATCGATCATAAGTACCCCCTTATTTATTGCCGCTGATAGTCCACTATCAGCGGGTTTTCTTTAGGTTAAAAGTGCGTATGCGCACTTTTTTACACAAATCTGACGCACATGCACCCGAATGGCAAATCGGGTATTCCACAAGGAGTGAGGTGCAGCTAACGCTGCACGACAGATCGTCAGATTTGATTATAGCGTGGGCTTCACGCAGTGAAGCGGGTTCGGCGGCTCATGAGAGCCGAAAAATCGATCCTGCGAATCGATTTTAGAACCCCGGTACCCCTTCTGCGATCCCCCCATTGGGAAGGTTATCAGAAAACTGCCGTGCATTCACGCGTCCATCCATTATCCTTTGCTGCGCCTGCCCTTGTTATCCCCGGAAGGCTGGCGTACGGACGCCTTTGTGCCGGGGCCGAGCGTTTTCTTTGTATCGTTCGAATGGGAGGCGTTGAGCACGCCAATCACCACCGCGCAAGAGAACCCTACGCCAATTCCTTCTATGACCTGCCCCACATCCACCGGAAGGCCGATTACGCCCACCAGCACCGTAACAAATATGGCTACCGCAAAGCCCGTCAATATGATAAACAGCACCATCTTGGCCTTGGTGTTGAGCTTGAAGCGTTCTTTCAGCTTGATCGGCAGATCGAAGAACCGGAATAGAAGCAAAGAGGCCACCAGACCGCCAACCAAACCGTACAAAAGATACGACGAAAACGCGTCAAACACGGTCCTTTTCCCCCTCAACAAATCCGATTTTCTCTTTGAGGATATACAGCGGCCTGCCCTTGAGCTCGTCGTACATCCGGCTCATATACGCTCCCTGTATGCCTAACGCGCACAGCGTAACGCCCTGCACAAGCAATATGCCGTTTAGCGCCCAAAGCCATGGAGGAATGCCTATGGTGGCCGCAAGCACGATGAGAGCTACAAGACCAAGGCCGGAAAGCATGATGAGCCCAACGCCAAACCATCCGGGCAGCGTAAGCGGGCGCGAGGAGAAACCTGTAATGCCGTCAAAAGCCAGCTTGAGCATCTTTTTGAGCGTATACTTGGTGGTGCCCGCCTGGCGTTCAGCGCGAACAAATTCGAGCGGCACCGCTTCAAAGCCCATCCATGCCGACATGCCCCTTAAAAAGCGGTTGTGCTCGCGCATATTCAAAAACTGGTCGGCCACGCGTCTATCCAGCAGCCGAAAATCCCCGCTGTCCAGCGGGATGGGATACGCGCTCATGGCGGTAAGCAGCCTGTAATACATGTAGGCTGTCAGCCGCTTAAACAGCGTCTCGCCCTTGCGCTTGGCGCGCTTGCCGTATACGATATCGGCCCCCTGCTTCCAAAGCTCCACCATTTTCTTAATGAGTTCCGGGGGGTCCTGCAAATCCACGTCTATCACTACCAGAACGTCGCCTTTTGCCGCGTCCATACCGGCGGTCACCGCAAGCTGATGCCCGAAATTGCGGGAGAATGAAAGCGCGCGAACGTTCTGGTCTTTATTCGCAAATTCCCTGAGCAATTTGAGGGAGCCATCCTTGCTGCCGTCGTCCACAAATATCAACTCATAAGAATAACCTATACCCTGCATGGCCGACGTCAGGCGCGAATAGGACATGGGCAGAACTTCCTGCTCGTTGAATACTGGTATGACAACGGATATAAGCTTGTCCTTCATTTTGATCCCTCTTTCGCAATTTGCGCCATTGCATGGGTGCATTCCCCTAATTTTCATTATATCCCCTTTATTGTACAAAAAACAATCGGTCCTGCTATGATTTTGTCTTATGTTCGGGGCCCTGCCCATTCACCAAAAAGCAATTGAAATATTGATGAATTGGGTTATAATAAAAACAAAGGAGCGTGAAAAAGATATGGCTTTGGTTACCAGCACGGAAATGTTTAAAAAAGCTTATCAGGGTGGTTACGCAATCGGCGCATTCAATGTGAATAACATGGAAATCGTCCAGGGTATTACGGAAGCCGCCAAGGAAGTCAAATCCCCGCTTATACTTCAGGTTTCTTCCGGCGCACGTAAATACGCCAACCACACCTATTTAATGAAACTGGTCGAGGCCGCCATCATCGAGACGGATCTCCCCATATGCCTCCACCTGGACCATGGCGATACGTTTGAGCTTTGCAAGAGCTGTATCGACGGCGGCTTTACCTCCGTTATGATCGACGGCTCCCATCATCCGTATGAAGAGAACGTCGCCCTCACCAAGAAGGTTGTGGAATATGCGCATGACCACGGCGTCGTCGTGGAAGGCGAACTTGGCCGTCTTGCGGGCATTGAGGACGCGGTAAACGTCAGCGCGGAAGACGCCTCCTATACCCACCCTGAAGAAGTGGAAGATTTCGTTTCCCGTACGGGCGTTGACTCGCTTGCTATCGCCATCGGAACCAGCCATGGCGCGTATAAGTTCAAGCCCGGTACCAAGCCGCAGCTTCGCTTTGACATACTTGAGAAGATCCAGCAGCGCCTGCCCGGTTTCCCCATCGTACTGCACGGCGCTTCCTCGGTCATTCCTGAGTTTGTCAAGATGATCAATGAAAACGGCGGCAATATGCCCGACGCCATCGGCATTCCGGAAGAAATGCTGCGCCAGGCTGCAGGCATGGCTGTTTGCAAAATCAACATCGACAGCGACCTTCGCCTCGCCATGACCGGCACCATCCGTAAATATTTTGCGGAGCATCCGGATCATTTTGACCCGCGCCAGTATTTAAAGCCCGCGCGCGACTCAATCCGCGAGATGGTCAAGCACAAGATCGTGAGCGTCCTCGGCAGCGACGGAAAAGCGTAAGGAACGGCATCCAAGCGGACGAGGAGCATCTCCCCGTCCGTTTTTCGTTTCCCTGGGCATACTGTAATCTGAAACGCGGCATTTTATTTTATCGGCTTTTACGGGATTGCAGGGATTTCGTGCCCGCCCGTAGAATAAAACAATATAGCGCGCAGCAATGTACAAGGGCGCGCCGGAAGGAGTTGACCTGTATGCGTATTTCCATTTCCGGGAAAAACATCGAGGTATCCGAGTATTTGAAGGATCTTATCGACAAGAAGGTTGGCAAGCTGGAGCGGTACTTCCCCAAGGATACCGAAATCCAGGTGACAATGGCCGTGGAACGCAACCGCCACATCGTAGAAGTGACAATCCCTTATGAAAGCATCATCATCCGCGGCGAAGAAGTCACCGGAGACATGTACGCCTCCATCGACAATGTGCTCGACAAGCTGGAAAAGCAGATCCTCAAGCACCGCACGAAGCTTGAAAAGGACCTCAAGGCAGGCGCATTCAAGTACGACGCGCCGCTCTATGCGGACGCCTATGAGGACGCCGAAGAGGAAGGCCCCCGCATCGTCCGTGTCAAACGCTTCTCCATCAAACCCATGAACGAAGAGGAGGCCATGCTGCAGATGGCGCTCTTGGGACACTCCTTCTATGTGTTTGAGAATGCGGATACCGGAGACATCAACGTACTTTATGCACGCAGGGACGGCAATTACGGCCTGATTGAGCCTGAACGGTAAATCTGCTAGCAGAATAGATCCAAACGGACGGGGTATCCCGTCCGTTTTTAATTGAAAGGTCATTTCTCGCGGAATATAAAAACGGGCTGCCAATAGGCAGCCCGTTTTGTTGGTCTCTTACGCTAACATTAGGGAATTATTCGCCAACCTTGTAGCCAGCTTCCGCGAGGAGGGCCTTGGCTTCGGCGAGGTCCGTCGCATAGTCGCCTGTGCCGAAGAGCGGGCCGCCATTCTTGGAGATGAAGTCTGTTCCGTCGGCATCGGGGACGCCAGCGGGAACGAATTCAAACGCGGGAACCGTCTCGTTCTGGGCAACTTCAACGATATAATCGCGGTCGATCGCAAGCGCAAGCGCCATACGGACCTTGGGATCCTTCAGGAAGTCGCTGTCCCCTTCGAGGTTGATGACGATGAAGTAGGTGCCGAGGATGGGCTTCACATTGAAGAAGCCTGCATCCTTCATGCGCTGGGTTTCTTCCGGCGGGAAAGTTTCCGCGATATCCATTTCGCCGGATTCAAACGCGGCGAGCGCAGCGGCGTCATCGTCCGTCAGCTTCATGATAACCTTCGGGCAGGGCATGCTAGCAGCGTTCCAGTAGGTGGGGTTCTTCTCGATGATGATCTCGTTCTGGAGCTCGAACTTCGTGAGAACATACGGCCCATTGCCGATTAAGGTCTCAGGATTGTTGGCCCAGGCTTCGTCCGCAATGACGTCCGCACGCACGGGGTAGAGCGTGGGGAACGCGGTCAGCTGCGTGAAGTAGCCGCAGGGAGCCTCAAGGGTGACTTCGAGGGTCTTCTCGTCAATAGCCTTAGCACCCAGGGTATCCGGGGTGGCGGTGCCATCGTAGATTGCCTTAGCGTTCTTCACATAGTTATATATCTGGTAAGCGTATTCGCACTCAGTAGCGGGATCCAGAGCGCGGGCCCAACCGGTTATAAAATCCTGCGCGGTGACGGGCTTGCCATCCGACCACAGGGCGTCACGGAGCTTGAAGGTCCATGTGAGGCCGTCTTCGGAGGTGGTCCAGCTTTCGGCCATACCGGGAACGACAACGCCGTTCTTATCCTTGGTGGTGAGGCCTTCAAAGAGGTGCTGGATAACGGCAGCACCATCAGTGGCGTTGTTCTTCTGCGGGTCAAGGGACTTCGGGGTGGCGCCCAGGTGGTAAACGATATCGCCTTCGGCCTTGGAAGCCCACATAAACATCATGTGGCCGAGGAGGATATCATGGACATAGCCCTTAACCTTGCCGTTGTCAAGCCACACGTTGGTGTTGTGATAGATGGGGATGATCGGGAGCTCCGTCATGATGATCTTTTCAGCTTCATGCATGGCAGCCATACGCTCTGCCTGATCGGCGGACGTCAATGCGGTTGCGATCAATGCGTCGTATTCAGCATTCTTCCACTTTGCATCGTTCTGGCCGCTTTCGGATACCCACATATCAAGGAATGTCATGGGGTCAACATAATCGCCCAGCCAGCCGTGGCGCGCGATCTGGAAGTTGCCTTCGGTACGGTTGGTCTGGACGACCGCCCATTCCTGGCTCTCGATCGTCATCTCCAGGCCGAGTTCATCCTTCCAGATGCCCTGCAGGGCTTCTGCGATTGCCTGATGCGTGGAGTTGGTGTTATAGATGTAATCCAATGTCGGCAGATCCTTGAGCTCCGCGGGAGCTACGGTTTCTGCAGGAGCCTCGGAGGCCGGCGCTTCGGTCGCTGCCGGAGCCGGAGCGGTCGGCGTGCACGCGGTGAGGGCGCCGAGCACCATCAAAGCGGCAAGGAGCACGGACAAGAGTTTCTTCATTCTTTGTTCCTCCTGTTTTAATATATTTTATATTATACAAACACATTTGTGTTTGCACAATATAAAGAATAAATTATGCGTGGATTTGCTCCACAAAATGGCAAGCTACATAATGTTCCGGCTCGATCTCCCGCATTTCGGGCATTGTGGTTTCACAAACCGGCTTAGCATATGCGCAACGGGACCTGAACGGGCACCCCGCAGGCGGGTTGATGGGAGTCGGCACGTTGCCCTCCAATATAATGCGCTGCCGCTTTTTCGCTTCGTCCGGGTCAGGTATGGGAATGGCGGACAAAAGCGCGATGGTGTAGGGATGCAACGGCTTTTTATAGAGCTCCCTGCTCGAAGCGACTTCCATCAGGTGCCCAAGGTACATGACGCCAACACGGTTGGAGATATGCTGTACCATAGAGAGGTCATGTGCAATAAACAGGTACGTAAGCCCTTTTTCCTTCTGAAGATCCTCCAGCAGATTGACCACCTGCGCCTGTATGGAAACATCCAGCGCGGAAATCGGCTCGTCACATATGATCAGTTCTGGTTCGAGCGCAAGCGCACGGGCGATGCCCACGCGCTGCCTTTGACCGCCGGAAAACTCATGCGGATAACGGCTTGCATGCTCACGGGTGAGGCCTACGCTTTCCAGCAGATCGTAGATGCGTTTTTGCCGCTCCTCTCCCTTGCACACCTTATGGATGTCAAGTGGTTCGGCTATGATATCGCCTACAGTCATGCGCGGATTAAGCGAAGCATAAGGGTCCTGGAATATAATCTGCATGCGGCGACGGTAGGGTTTGAGCTTGCGCTCATTCATGGAAGCAATGTTCGTACCATCAAACAGGATCTGCCCCGCTGTGGGATTGTAGAGCCGAACGATGGTACGTCCGACGGTTGTCTTGCCGCAGCCGCTTTCGCCCACCAAACCGAACGTCTCTCCCTTTTTAATGGAGAAGGAGACGTCATCCACAGCCTTCAATGTGCCGGTTGCGACCTTGAAGTATTTCTTCAGGTTTTTGATTTCAATCAACGGTACGCTCATAATTGTGCCCTCCTGGCCGCCTGCGCGGCGTCGTGCTGTTCCTTTGCTTCCGGATGAAGCAGCCAGCAGGAGGAATGGTGCCCGGGGTTCACTTCAAAGTTGGGCGGCTGCACTTCACGGCAAATCCGCATGGCATGCGGACACCGCGCCGCAAACGCACAGCCTGCAGGGGGCTTAAGAAGATCGGGCGGCTGCCCGTCTATGGGCTTTAAGCGCTCCTTGGTATCCTCCGTGATTTTGGGAACGGATTTTAACAGGCCCCATGTATAGGGATGTTGCGCGTTATAGAAAATATCTCGCGTGGTGCCTTCCTCTGCCACAAGGCCGGCGTACATCACCTTAATATCATCGCAAAGGTCGGCAACAACGCCAAGATCGTGCGTAATGAGTATGATGGTGCTGTTGATCTTACGCCGGAGGTCCTTCATCAGCTCCAATATCTGCGCCTGAATGGTAACGTCCAGCGCAGTCGTGGGCTCATCCGCAATAAAGAGCGCCGGGTCGCACGCAAGCGCCATGGCGATCATGGCGCGCTGGCGCATGCCGCCGGAAAACTCATGCGGATATTGCTTGAGCCGCGCCTGGGGGCTGGGAATACCGACCAGCTCAAGAAGCTCAATTGTGCGTTCAGTCGCTTGCTTTTTGCTGATTTTTTGGTGCTCTAAAAGCATTTCACTGATCTGGTTGCCTATGGTATATACAGGGTTCAAAGATGTCATCGGATCCTGGAATATCATGGAGATCCGCTCGCCCCTGATTTTACGCATCTGTCTGTCGTTGAGCTTGACAAGGTCCTGCTCCTCAAACAGAATTTCACCGCCCACCACCTTGCCCGGTTTGGGGACGAGCCCCATGATGGAAAGCGACATGACGCTTTTGCCGCAGCCGCTCTCACCAACAATGCCCAGCGCCTCGCCGGGCCGAAGCTGAAGCGACACGCCGCGCACCGCCTGGACTTCACCCACATGGGTAAAGAAGGAGGTCTTTAAATTTCTTACATCTAAAATATATTCGCTCATACTTACCTACTTTCTCATCCTAGGATCGAGCGCGTCACGAAGACCGTCACCCAGAATGTTAAAGGCCAGCACCGTAAGGCAGATCGCTGCCGCCGGGAAGAACAGCAGGTACGGATAGCTCTGCAGCGCCCTGTAGGCATCGCTCGCCAGAGAGCCCCAGCTTGCCATGGGCGCGCTCACGCCGATACCGATGAAGCTCAGGAAGGATTCGGTGAAAATCGCTGTCGGGATGGACATCATCGTCATGACAATAATCTGGCCGATTGCGTTGGGCGTCAAGTGCCTGTTAATGATGCGCATTGTGCCAGCCCCCTGCGCTTTTGCTGCAAGGACGAACTCCTGGTTTTTAATAGACAGCACCTGACCGCGCACCATGCGCGCCGTGCCCACCCAGTAAACGGAACCAAGCACGATATAAATAAGAATGAGTTCGGGCCCAAGTGCCTTAAACATCCCAAAAAACTTGCTTGTTTCAAACAGTTCCTTAATAGGCGCCTCCAGCACGACCTGCAGCATGATGACGTAGAGCAGAAGCGGAATGGCATACAGGATATCCACAACGCGCATCATGATGTTATCGGTTTTTCCTCCCAGGTAGCCCGAAAGACCGCCGTACAACACACCAATGGTCAAATTAATCAGACTTGCCACCACCCCGATGGAAAGCGAGATGCGCGCACCATACAGGGTTCTTACAAACAAATCACGGCCAAGCTTATCCGTGCCAAACGGATGCTCCGCAGAAGGGAACTGGTTGCGGTCGGTCCTGACCTGCTGGTCGTAATCATAAGGGGAAAACATCGGCCCGAATATGGCGAGCAATACGATGAGTATCAGCACCACGCCCGCAATCATTGCAGGCTTGTTCTTTTTAAACCTGCGCCATGCGTCCTGCCAATAAGTCAGGCTGGGCCGCATGAAAATGTCCTCGTTTTTCTGCACCTCGGTAAGAGGGGCAAACATTTCCCTTGGATATTCCATTACGCAGCCCCTCCTTTCGCATTTTGCAGCTTGATACGCGGATCCACAAAGCCATAGAGAATATCCACCACAAAGTTCATGACAATCAGTATGGCGGCATAGAAAATAGTGGAGCCCATGATCATGGTATAGTCGCGGTTGCCGATACTGGTCACAAAGAAGCCGCCCATACCGGGAATGGTGAACATCCTTTCAATTACAAAGCTGCCGGTCAGCAGCGCTGCTACCATCGGCCCCATGTAGGTGATAACAGGAAGTATCGCGTTCTTGAACGCATGCTTCATAAGCACTTTAAATTCCGAGATGCCTTTTGCCCGCGCCGTGCGGATATAATCCTGCTGAATAACGTCCAACATGCTTGAACGCATTAACCTTGTAATAAAGGAAAGCTGGAATCCGGTAAGCGCCAGCACAGGCAACACCATGGTAATCGCCGTATCCAATGATCCGGAGATAACCGGCAATATCTCAAGCTTCAGGGCAAATATATAGATGAGCAGTATCGCCATAACGAAGCCGGGTATGGTTACGCCTAATGTCGCGATAAACATGGCAGTATAATCCTGCCACTTTCCCTGCTTTAGTGCCGAATAAATTCCCATTGGGATAGCGATGATCAACGTAAGAGCGATGGAAGCCAAGCCCAACTTTGCCGTGACCGGAAAGCCGGAGCCGATCAGCTCGTTCACCGATCTGTTCGCCTGCCTGAAGGACGGGCCAAAATCGCCCTTTAATACCAGATCCTCCAAATAATTAGCGTACTGTTTCCATACTGGGTCGTCCAAATGATATTTTTTGTTTAACGCATTTAATATCGCGTCAGGCAATGGCCTTTCTCTTGTAAAAGGCCCGCCGGGAATTGCATGCATAAGAAAGAATGTGATTGTAATGATGCAAAGTATTGTAAGCAACATTGCCACTACACGCTGCAAAACATATTTTCCCATGTAGACTTCCCTCCTTTCTAAATATTGTGAATACGGACAAGAGAAGTATGCCCTGCTGACTTGCAACATTGCATACATACATACAAAAAAATATACATGAAAAGTTCAAAAACAACAATACTTTATTTTTTCTGTAACATAGATTTGATGTTAAATTCCGACGAAATTTGCTTGCATTCTTAGAGTAATTGTAAATGGGATCCAAAAGAATGTTCGTAGCCCGGGTATATAACATCCTATCTGCTTACTTTTGCGGCCAATATAATCAGAACAAATTTTTGTATATTTTCCCTGCTTAAATTTACATGTAATATTATGGAAAATATAATATATTATTTTGAGTGTAGAATTTTCTTCCTTAATAATCGGTTTAAACCATTTTGCTCTGCCTGCATATTCCAAACGTTTTCTAAAAAAACCGTATTTACAACTCCTTGAATCTATGGTATAAACAGAACATCTGTGTTTGAAAGGTGGTGAAAGGATGTGAAGAAGAATATGATGCCTGCTGTTCGTAATAAACTGTATGTTCTCTGGGACCGTATCCACAGCATTGCATCTATCCAGGTTCAGTCAAGGGGGGAGTCTACCCTTTTGAACCTCACATGCGACCGCTTCGCAAGCCTTTCACGGAACAAAATGCCTGTATAGGTTTTTGTGACATTGAAAGCCCTGTGCGCTCAAGCGGCTGCACAGGGTTTTTTTGTGCGCAGAATATAAGGAGTAACCTATGTTGACAAAATACCTCAAAACGGCGCAAATATCGCTACGCTCCCAGACAAACGGCGGCGTCTGGTATTTGTTTCCCAAGATTTTAATCAAGCTCATATACCTGCTCCCGCTGATCATACTTTGGCGCGTGCTGATGCAGAACGGCGTGGAAGCTGATATGGGCTTGGATCAGATGCTCACCTATACCTATTTGAATGCGCTGCTCGCAGAACTTCTGGTGGTACGTACACAGTTTTCCGGCTGGACGTACGAGGGCGAACTCGTTTCGCTCTTCAACCGCCCCATGCCGCTCTTCGGGCAGATCATTGCGCAGACGGCGGGCGAGTGGACGCCCATGCTCGTTGCCTTTTCTCTTCCGATGGCCTTCTTGGCGCCGCTGTTCCAAATATCCCTGCAGCCTGCGACGCCCTGGTTCTTTATAAGCCTGCTGCTTTGCGTTTCGCTGGGCTTTGCCATAGACTTTGTATTTGCCTGCTTCACCATACGGCTAAAGGGCATGGCGTGGCTTGTGTACATGCTGCGTATGGCTGTGGTTTCGCTGTTTTCGGGAGCTGTCATCCCGTTTCAGATCATGCCGTTCGGGTTGGGTAAAATCCTCGCGCTGCAGCCTTTTGGAAGCCTGGGCGGCGCTACCCTCTCTTTGTTCGTGGGCATAGCGGACCCGCTCCCCACCCTGTTATTGCAAATATTCTGGAACGCGGCGCTGTGGCCTACGGCGTATTTCTTCTTTAAAAAGACACAGGAACGGATGGTGAGTTACGGTGGCTGAAAAATCAAGCCGTATTTCTTTCAAGCGAATATTCGCGCTTTACGCGATGACCGCAAAAATGGATCTTGCATGGCTGCTGCGGGACAGGATGTTTGCCCTGCTTACAATCGGGGCGGACATCGTCGCTACCATCGCCTCCATATCCGGCGTCATGCTGCTTGCGTGGCGCTTTCGCGGGATAGGCGGCATCAGCGAGTGGGATGTGCTGTTCATGCTCGCATACAACGTCATGCTGGGCGGCGTCTACATCACATTCTTTGCCTCCAACAACGGGCATATTTCGCGCCTGATCGGCCGCGGGCAGTTTGAACACCTGTATGTGCAGCCGCTCTCGCTCCCCGTACAGCTGCTCACCATGGGCTTTATGCCATTCACCGCCAGCAGCGGCATATACCTCGGTGCCGGTCTGATGTGGTGGGCAGTGAGCCATATGCAGTTTATACTGCCCTGGTGGTGGGTATTTGCGCTATTGGGCAGCCTGACCGTCTCCCTGTTCGTGATGCTGGGTACGTCGTATCTGTTTGCCACCGCCGCATTTTACGCGCCGGTGCAGGCGGAAGAGATCTCCCATGAAGTGATGGATGTGTTCTTTATCATCGGCACGTTCCCGCTTTCGGGCATGCCGCGCGGCCTGCAGCTGCTGCTTGTCACCATTCTGCCAATCGGGCTCAACGCCTGGTTCCCCGCCCTCGTGCTGCTCAACAAGGCGCCACTCGGCCTTCCGGCTGTGCTTCCTCTCATTGTGTGCGGCGTACTGTGGGCAATTACCTCGATCGTATTTAAGAAAGGACTGAACCACTATGTCAAAAAAGGCGTCAATCGATACAGCGCGCGCGGACATCGCCGTTGATGTGCGCAACGTCACCAAAATATTCACCCAGTGGCAACGGGAGAACGCGGGCAAGGGGCTGCTGAAAAACCTTTTTAAGCCGGAGAAGCACGTGATCACCGCGCTTAACGATGTTTCCTTTCAGGTACGGCGGGGCGAATTCATCGCCTACGCGGGGCCGAACGGCGCGGGCAAGAGCACCACAATGAAGCTTCTTTCCGGCATGTTGCTCCCTAACAGCGGGTCGTTATCCGTGCTTGGGCTCTCCCCAAATAAGGACCGTATCCGGCTGATGAGCCGCATGGGTATCCTATTCGGCAACCGGACGGAGCTTTGGTGGGACCACCCGCTTTCCCAGAGTTTTGAATGGAAAAAGGTCGTGTGGGATATCCCCGACGACGTATACGAAAAGAACCTGAAGCTCGCCGTGGACCTTCTCGACATCGGCAGCCTGCTGAAAACCTACGCCCGCGAACTGAGCCTGGGGCAGCGCATGCGCGGGGACCTTGCCATGATGCTGCTGCACGGGCCGGAAGTGATACTCCTTGACGAACCGACTCTGGGGCTCGACGTTGTAGCCAAGCGCCAGATGATCGAGTTTCTCAAGCGTATCAACCGCGAGGAAGGCGTGACGATCGTGGTAACCAGCCACGACATGGACGATCTTGAAGAAATGGCGCAGCGTATTTTGATGATATCCGGCGGCAGCATCGCGTACGATGGCGGGTTTGACGGCCTCAGGGATATCACGGGCAACCTGACGCGCATCGTCATCTCCATGGAAAACGGCAAAGCGCCCAATCTCTCCCCCGCAACGCTGATCTCCGTGGAAAACGGCATATATGAGTTCGAAGTGGATCTGTTGAAAACGCCCATTCAGGTATTTTTGCAGCAGCTTTCCCAGATGGAGCGCGTGAAGAATATCGAGATCAGAAAAACCCCCATCGAACAGGTGATCGCGGAACTGTTCAAAGTATGGAAGGCAAACAACCAGTAAAACAAAAGGAGGAGTCGGAAATCGTTTAAAAACTTGACCAAATATTTTAAAGGTCTAGAAAAGATATGTTCATATCTCTCTCCTATACTGAGTTCTTGTAAGGAGGTAAATCGAAAATTTAGTAAGGAGGATGAATGAAGATGAAAGTGAAAAGCAGATTGTACTGGATTATTTCCGTCTTGGTGGTAGGCATTGTTTTGCTGACGGGCTGCGGAAGCGTTACGGGAGAAGAGGCCGGATTCAGCGATGACGGCGGATACATTGAAGAGGGAACCGAATTCGATGGAGAAACCGGAGCGAGTGCTACGGAAAACCCTGATGAGTCCGGGTTAAGCGACGATGGCGGATACATTGAAGAGGTGCCCGAATTCAATGGAGAAACCGGAGCGAGCGTTACGGAGAGCCCTGATACTGAGGTTATGGTGTCAGGGACCGTGAAGGAAGCGGATGCCGCCACCGGTAAAGTCATCATTGTTTCCGAAGACGGTTCTGAAATCACACTGGGGGTACCTTCTGAGGAACTCTTGGATGAACTGGCCGGTTTTGCTGAGGAAGGGACTCAAATAACCGTTGAATATAACGATGCTACCAAGACGGTGACAAACGTAACCAGTCAGGCTGATAGTGAAGTGATAGACTAATACTACGGACAGAAACACAAATATCCACACCAACGGTCACAGGCCGGAAAGCCTTGAGACCGTTGGTTTTTTTCGTTTGCATGTTGCCGGAAACGCCTTTTTTGTTACCCCATATTAGCTCTACCTGCCCCGCAAAATCTGCTCCCAGTCAATACTTTCGTCCGCCAGCGAATGCGCACGAAAATCCGCAAGCGGGTGATGCTGCGCCACGCCCACGCCCAATGTCAGCATGCCGCCCGCATGCCCGGCCTCAATACCCGCGTCGGCGTCCTCCACTACCAGACAATGCTCCGAGCGGATATCCACTTTTTGCGCGGCGACTAAGAACACCTCCGGGTCGGGCTTACTTCGCGTGGTGTCGTGCCCGCTCGCCACGGCGTCGCACAAGGGCAAAAGCCCCGTCTGCTCCAATATAAACGGCGCGTTTTTGCTGACCGAACCCACGGCGATGCGTATCCCCTTTTCTTTTAGGCGCAGCACGGTCTGCTTCGCGTTGGGAAGTATGTACGTTTCGTCCACAGTCTGGAGCATTTCCACATAATAGGCGTTCTTTTTTTCCGCCAAAGCAAGCTTTTCTTCAATGGTATAGCTTTGCCCGGACTTTTCCAGCACGACTTCGAGCGACTCCATGCGGCTGACGCCGCGCTGGCGGGCGTTGTCCTCCCGCGTGAACGTGGTAATGGAAAGGTCCTTCGCAAGCCGTTCCCACGCTCTAAAATGCAGCTCGTCGGTGGAAACCAGCACGCCGTCCAAATCAAA
>JAEYHP010000045.1 GCA_023409435.1 Bacillota bacterium
CCAAAGTTTTTCCCATGCTGCCTTCGTCGCCCGTGATATCCAGGATATCGTCCGTAATCTGGAACAGCAGCCCGTAATGGGCACCAAATTCTCTTAAATACGCAAGCGTGCCTTCCCCTGCGCCCGCGCAATGCGCACCCGCTTCCACGGCCGCAAGAAGCATGGCGGAGGTCTTGCCCCTGTGTATAGCCAGAAGAGTATCCTCATCCATCCTTCCGCTGCCTTCGTTCTGAAGATCCAAGGACTGCCCGGCCACCATGCCGGTTACACCCGCACCCCTTGCCACAGCCTGCGCCGCAAGCGCAAATTTAAGTTCCGGGCGCCTGACGATCACTTTGAGCATACTCTCAAACGCATAGGAAAGCAGCGCGTCCCCGGCAAGCACCGCCTGCCCTTCGCCGAATACCTTGTGGCAGGTCAGCTTGCCGCGGCGGTAGTCGTCGTTGTCCATGGCAGGGAGATCGTCGTGGATCAAAGAATAGGTGTGGATCATTTCAAGCGCGCACGCAAACGGCATGGCGTCCTCCATGGAGCCATTGAGCATTTCGCATACCGCCAATGTGATGGCGGGGCGCAGGCGCTTTCCGCCCGCGAACACGCTGTAGGACATGCTTTCTATAAGCTGCTTCGGGATATTCTCCGCTGCCAGGTACACACAAAGCGCTTCGTCTACAAGCGCTGCATAGTGCTTCTGCTGTTCCAAAAAGCTCATTCCTGGTCCTCCGGGCGGCTTAGCGTGGTAAGACGCCCTTCATAGGATTCCAATAGCTCCATGCAGCGCTTGCCCAGCGCCGCGCCGCGCTCATACAGCGAGACCATCTCTTCAAGCGGGCTGTTGCCGCTTTCGAGCTTCTGAACGATTGTTTCGAGTTCCTCCATCAGCGCTTCAAACGGCGCGTCCTTGGATATCATTTGCTCCTTAGACATACTATTCTCCTTTTTGCAGCAGATTTGCCGCGGTGACCTGTTCGATACGCGCCGTAGCCGCGCCGTCATTCATATGCAGCACCACCGGCATACCGGCATCCATAGTGGAAGTATTGTGCAGGATGCGCCCTTCCCCGTCTGTTACAATGGCATAACCGCGGTCCAATACCGCGCCCGGGGATAATGCGTTTAACCGGTGCAGCAGCCCTTCCACGCCTGTACGCTGACGCATCAGGGCGTTTCTTCCGCTGTCCTCCAGCTTCTTCCCGGCATGCTCCAGGCGTTTTCTTTCCAGCGCGGCATGGTGCGCCGTGGCGGAAAACCCGCGCGCGCGAAGCATCAGCGTTACGCGCTCCCTCTTGACGGTAAGGCTGCGGTTGAGCGCCCGGAGCAAACGTTCAGAGGCCAGCTCGTCCACCCGCTGCAGCAGCGCGTCGTAGGCGGGAACGGCAAGCTCCGCCGCCGCCGAAGGAGTAGGCGCCCGAAGGTCCGCCGTAAAATCGCAAAGCGTGATATCCGTTTCATGGCCCACGGCGGAGATGACGGGAACGCGGCTTTCAAACACCGCCTTGACAACTTCCGGCTCGTTGAAGGCCCACAGGTCCTCCATGCTGCCGCCGCCGCGGCCTACGATCAATACGCTGGCGCCGCCATATTCATTTAGGGCGCGGATGCCTTTTGCGATATCCGCCGCGGCCCCTGCCCCCTGCACCAGCACCGGGCAGACTACGACGTCCATAGCAGGAAACCTGCGGCGTATGATCTGCAGAATATCCTGCAGCGCCGCCCCCGTACCCGAGGTGACAACGCCCACCTTTTGGGGCAGGAACGGGATGGAACGCTTCCTCGCGGGGTCAAAATAGCCCATGGCCTCCAGCTTGGTTTTTAGCAGCAAAAAGCGCTGGTAGAGTTCCCCTTCCCCTTCCTTTTGCATGGCCTGCGCGTAAAGCTGGAACTGTCCATCCTTCGTATACAGCGAAGCATAGCCATCCACCACAACCTTCATACCGTCCTGCGGTTGAAAGTGCACCGACAGGGCCGCGGAGCGGAACATGACGCATCGCAGCACCGCGTTTTCATCCTTCAACTGAAAATACATGTGCCCCGAGCTGTGGCGCTTGAAACCGGAAAGCTCCCCCTGCACCCGAAGCGCGCGCAAAATCGGGTCGCCATTCAACAGATTGCCGACATATTCGTTGAGCTGAGTGACCGTCAATATTCGCTGCTGCATTTATTACTTCCTCAATTAAATAGTGAATTCAGATTGGCGAGGATATTTTGGCGCCAGGTAAGGAAAAAAGCACAGGAATACCCGCAGAGCATTGCGAGCATTTTTGACGTAGTATGGTGGCAAATAGACCGCCAAGATGTTTCAGAAATTAGTTGGGGGAGCAATATAGCCCAGCCAGCCGTTCGGCCGCCTCCACGGTATTGCGCATCAGCATGGCGATTGTCATTGGGCCGACGCCGCCGGGCACGGGGGTAACATACCCCGCAACCTCCATGGCTTCGTCAAACGCCACGTCCCCGCACAGCTTGCCCTCAACACGGCTGGTACCGACATCAATTACCACAGCGCCGGGCTTTATCATATCGCCCGTGATCATTTTGGGCTTGCCTATGGCGCACACAAGGATATCCGCCTGTTTGGTAAAGTCGGCAAGATTTTTTGTACGGGAATGGCAGACGGTTACGGTCGCGTCATGGTGTATCAACAGTATGGCGGCGGGCTTCCCCACGATATCGCTGCGGCCGATCACCACCGCGTGTTTGCCCGCAATCCCCGTGCCCGTGCTTTTGATAAGGTCGATTACGCCGTTGGGCGTACAGGGCACCATGCAGGGTTCCTTAGACAGAAGCTTTCCGGCATTGACCGGATGAAGCCCGTCCACATCCTTTTCCGGGGATACGGCAATCGCTACGGCGGAAGGGTCGATCTGCCTGGGCAGCGGAAGCTGAACGAGTATGCCGTGTATCAGCGGGTCCGCATTGAGCATCTCGACGCGCTCCAGCAGTTCCCGCTCCGTGGTTTCCTCGGGCAGGCGAATGACCGCGCCGTGCATGCCCAGAGAGGACGCCATGCGCTCCTTGCTGGCCACATAGCTATCCGAGGCGGAATCATTCCCCACCAGTATCACGCATAAACCGGGCGTTACGCCTGCGTGTTTCAAATGTTCTATGCGCGGTAAAAGCGCCTCCCGCGCAGCCGCGGCAACCGCTTTTCCATCAATCAACTGTGCTTTTCCCATATTCTATCCACCTTTTCCGTCACAGGTCAGTCCGGCCCCTCTTCCCCCAAATGAACACGAAGCATCGTCCTTTAGCGAAAAGACGATGCCCGAATGCCCTACGCAGGCGATGGAAGCGGTATAACAGCTTGTATCAAACCCAGATACAGCGCTTCTTCCCGGTTTACCTGTACCTCTCTATGCGTGTTCGAGTTGTTTGGAAAGCGTTCCCAGGATTCCGTTGATATAGGCAGGGGATTTGTCCCCCGCGAAGCGCTTTGCAAGCTCCACGGCCTCATTTATGGAGACGCTGTGCGGAATATCCTGCCGGTGCAGCATTTCATAGAGCGCGATGCGCAGGATGCAAAGGTCCACCTTGGGCATGCGGCCCACCGTCCAGCCTATGGCGTTGCTGCCGATCAGCGCGTCGATCTCCTCGATGCTTGCCTCTATGCCAGCAACAAGGGTATCCGCAAATTCGATATCTTCCTGTGGGGGTTCGTCTACTATCCCGGTCTGCTCCAATATGCAGCGGTAATCGTTCTCCCCGCCAAGCATTCGGGCAAACATCAGTTTCATTGCAACTTCTCGCGCGATCTTTCTGCTCATACGCAGGCGTTAATCCTCCCCGGTCTCGCTCTTTATCTCCTGGGCAAAATGCGATCCAGAAAGGTCTTGACCATTTCCCATCCGCCTTTGTCCATCAGGCTCCCTACCACAAAGCATACCCCTACCACGATAATCAACAGCAGCGTCCGCCAGAAGTTGATGGTAAGTATCAGTATGCCGATCAAAAGGCCCATCGCAACGAGCCATATCGTCCATTTATGCCCGGTATAAAACACAAGCAGTCTCTCTTTCAATCCCGGCATTGGCTTTCCCTCATTCCACCCGCGCTATTCCACGCGGCTTTTGGGATTGCTGGAGGTATCTTCAACCAGTATGCCGATTTCGCGCACATTGATGCCGGAGTTCTTTTCCACGTATTCCTTGAGCGTCTTCTGAAGCTCCGAGGAAAGCGTGGGAATGTCCGTATCCGGCATAAGGCCGAGGCGAACGCTTAACGTAATGCCGCCTTCGCGTACGGCACGCACACAGCTTACTACGTTGCGGATACGGTTATTGGCGCGGCAATGCTTCTGCACCATGCTGTCGATAGCCGAAAGCGTGATGAACGTCGCGCCAAGCTCCGTCGCCTGCACCAGCGTGGAGGTGGGCTGCATCTCTTTTTTGCCGCCGCTTCCCGCAAACATCAGCCGAACGGTGATCACAAAGAGCACCAGGCCAGAGGAAGCGAGTATAATTGCGTTGTTGGCGCCCCAATACAGTACGTCCACAAACGCCTTGATATTGGCCACCGGAATGACGCGGGCGGCAAGCGCTACGAGCAGCAGCGAAAGAACGAGCGTCACGATTAAAAGCAGCGCCAAGAGGATCCGATCAAAGAGCTTTGCCTTCATATGTATATCTCCTGCTAAACAGCCGTCAGCTTT
This sequence comes from Bacillota bacterium, assembly GCA_023409435.1. Lineage (GTDB taxonomy): Bacteria > Bacillota > Clostridia > Christensenellales > CAG-138 > JAEYLA01. The sequence goes on from JAEYHP010000045.1 coordinate 4,649, forward strand.
CGTAGTTGTATCACGTGCCACGGGTCATGCGGGACCGTCCCAAACACAATGGTGCGATAAGGACAGTCCCGGCCGTCATGTTTAAAACAGCCGCTACTTGACGCGGGGCGGTTCGACCGGCTTAAGTTCTTTTTCCGGCTTTTCCTTCTTGTGTTTCTCCTCGCGCACGATCTCCTCGGTTTCGAAGCTAACCGCCTGCACATAGACGTTCGCTTCCACCACGCGAAGGCCCGTCATGGTCTCCACTGCGCCGCGGATGGCCTGCTGGATATTGGAACACACATCCTGAATTCGAAACCCGTATTTGATGACGACGCTTACGTCAATGGCCGTCTCTTCCGTACCAACTTCGACCTTGACGCCTTTCGTCAGATTCTTGCGGCCCAGCATTTCGGTAATGCCTTCCACCATGCCGCCGCTCATGCCCGCGACGCCGGGTACGTCCGCAGCGGCAAGTGCCGCAATCGTCGCGATTACATCCGATGCAAATACGATTTTACCGCCTTCGCCGCCTTTGATTACGGGAATGATCTCGTTGTTGTTATCCATAGAGCTCCTCCTCTTCCATTGCATCTCCGGCACCGTTATGCGCATCCGGTCTTTCTATTATAGCAGATGCAAATGTTAATGCAAACAAGGGGTTCCATAAAATTGGCGATACACCGTGTCCTTCCGCCTTTTTATCCCGCGGAAGGATATATTTTTACATTTTGCGCATCCATCTCGGTCTCGCTGTAGACGATGTCGAGTATCTGGGCGGCCTGCTTGGCGTCGATTTGCTCCGCTTTGATAACCACATTGACGCTGTCCTCGGTCACCATTACGGCCGCGTCGTCAAATCCTTTGGCTTTGATGAGATTTTCAATATTGCGTTCCTTTTCCATGCTGTCCACGATAACGAGCTTCTGCTGCTGCGCGTCGGCAAGCGTTTCCGCATCCGTATCCTCGTTGAGTATGATCGCGTCCAGCCAATCCACTTCCTCTTTGCGTTCGGTTTCACGATCCGCGCGGAAGACTTCGTAATAGTCCGCCGCGTTGATATCCGCGTTTGCGATCTGCGTCTGGCCCGGCTCACCCAACGAATCCACATTTTTGGCATTCTCCTCCGCAGCTGCGTTCAGCCTGATGTTGATAAATACCGCCGCCACAAGCAACACAACCAGTCCAATGAGTACCCCGTATTTCTTTTTCATGCCCGCTTCCCCTTTCTGAATGCTTATTCTTTTTCAGATTGTTCGTCTACTGCAGTGCCGCCGCCAAGCGCAAACACCTCTATACTTGATGCGGGCACATTGAGCACGGTCTGCACCGCGCGCTGCAGATCCATACGCACCGCGACGTTGTCCGCGCCTTCCGCCACCACGATCACGCCGCGCACGGCGGGCTGCTTTTCCGTAATGACAATAGGCTCCGTTCCTCCGTTGCCCGAGACGGTGGCGGGCTTCTGGGATTCCGTTTTCTGTTCCACCGTGCTTTCCTTTTCATTGTCTACGGTTTCGGAACGGTTGGTGTTGGTGTCCGTATTCATGGCGGTCACAATCTCCGGTCCGCTTTCATAGGTGATCATCACCTCCACGCGGCCCGCGCCGCGGATGCTTGACAATACCGCCTCCAATCGCTCCTCCACTTCCAGTTCCGTTTGGGCGGCATATTGGGTATTCTCCGCGGGTTCGGCGGAAGAGGGTTTTTCCTTTGGGAACAGCGTGGAAACGTACAGCAGTACGATCAGCAGCGCAAGGCCGATATACACCGCCAGTTCCAATTTTTTATTCGCTTTGAGCACGGCAGCGATGCGTGTGATAATACCGTTTTCCGATTTTGGTTTTCTCCTGTTGTCCAACCCTGTTTCCTCCTTTTAGCCTACGGTTATATGGGAAGGGTTTATTCGGTCTACCCCTCCAGGCTCTGCTCATAATATTTGCGCAAAAGGTCCTCGTACGAGGGCCCGGGTACCGGCGTAAACTGCGGCAGTTCCTCCATTTGAAACAGTTTGGCGGAAGACTCTGACGTAACAAGCTGCACGATGGGCGTTGATACGGACAGCAAAAACACAAGCCCCACCGTAAACAGCACGGTCTTTTTGAGCTTCCCCTGCGGGACGAGCACCTCAAGCAGTGTAATGACCACCGCCATACCCGCGATGAGCAGCGTGATTTCATAGAGGAACGTCTGCATTTTCCCTCCTAACCGACCGCGGCGTTGCCCGCGCCCATGATGAGCCCCACCGTGATCATAAACATGATGCTTAGGGACGCCGCGGCCGCAAACAAGTAGGTGAGCACATCCCCGATGGAAGCGAGCATTTTAGGAATGCGCGGCTCCGCAATCGGTTCGCAGACCGCCGCCGCAAGCCGGAAGGAAAGCATGCCCACCGCGATGCGCGCAAGCGGCACGATGACGATGCCAAATGCGATCAGTATGGCCGTGACCCCCACCGCGTTCTTGACAAGCACTGCGCAGCCCAGCACGGTATCCACCGTACCGGAGACCATGCCGCCCACAATGGGCACCATTTTGTCGAGTGCGAACTTCGCCGTGCGGACAGATACGCCGTCGAACGAGGCTGCGGTCAGTCCCTGGAGCGACGTTATGCCGAAATACAGCGTGGAAATCAACCCGATCATCCACTTGGCTACGGTCTTGCTGAGGTTGAACAGCTGCCCAAGCTGCACCTTTCCCGTAATATTGTTGAGCATGCCCAGCACCCCGCCCGTGAGGATAACGGGAAGCACCACATTTTGCAGCGCCACGGATACGCCGCTGCAGAGCATGCTCATGGCGGGCTGGAATATGCCCGCGGATGCGATGCCGCCCGCGGCCGTGAGCATGGTAAGCAGCGCCGGGAACGCAAGCTCCACGAACGTCGACGTGCGTTCTATGGTATCCCGCGCGATATCCGCAAGGGAAAGAAAGGATACCATGGCCACGCCGATCGCGAAGCACTGGCATACGAATGCCGCGATTTCATTCACGCCGCTCATGCCTGCCTCGCTCATGGCACGCAAAAACCCGCTCAACACGGCGATTGCCAACAGACTGATGATCATGGGCAGCACGTCGGGCAGCATGGCTTTTAATAGATGCGCCAGCGTATCCTGCACCGATGCGCCCAAATACTCCCCTTCCCCCAGCGCGTAGCCGCTGATGAGGGAATAGAGGTCCTTGCCGCCCCAAAGCGACTTGACGTCATCAGGCAGTGCGGAATATGTCTCGTTCCATTTGCCGACGTCCGCGCTGTCTATGGCGCCTTGTACGCCGTCCACAATCTCCTGCGGGGGCTGCGCCAGAGCTCGGACGGGAGCAAACAAAAGTGCCAGTATGAGAACGGCCAATACGGCCCCGCGCTTTTTCATGCGCCGCCTGCCGGAATTAAAGATGCCACCATATCCAGCAGCGAAATCGCCGCCGGAAGCGCCGCGGCAAGTATCATGACGCGCCCGCCCAGCTCCACTTTAGAGGCAAGCGAAGACTCCCCCGCGTCTTTGCAGATTTCTCCCGCAAACTGCGCGATGTAGGCGATGCCGATGATTTTGATCAAAAGCCCGATGTACGCGGTATCGATGCCGTACCGCTCGGATATCGCCATGATGCTTTCCAATATGCCGCTCGTCTGCAGCACGATATAGACAAGCAGCATCACCCCGGACACGATGCCAACCTGCATTGCCATTTCCGGCCGGTGCGCGCGGATCAATACGACCACGGACGCCGCAAGCAGCGCAAATATGGCGATGTTGAATACTGCCATATGCCCCTCCTTCGTAATTTAGTAAAGCTGGAATACCTGCCGCACGCTTTCAAACAGGTCGCCTATCATATCCAGCATCATTAAGAGGCCGATGATCAGGCCCACGATTGCCGCGATCGTCGCCATTTCGTCCCGGCCGCTTTGTTTTAAAAGCTGGGCGATCACCGCCACCAAAATACCCACGCCTGCGATTTTAAACAGTATATCGATGCTCATCGTGTTCCCCTCTCTAGCTACCACAGTAAAATCGCAACGGCGATTCCGCTCAATATGCCCACGGAACGGTACATGCGCCCTTTGCTTAAGTAAATGCCTTCCGCCTCTTTGAGTACCGCTCCCAGGCGCTGCTGTGCGAGCGCCGCGTTCTTGGCCTGGGTATCCCGGTCGCTTCCGCCTAAGCTCCCTGCGTATTCCTCCAATATGGCAAGCTCCTCCTCATGCAGCGACGAAAAGCCTGCATCCTCAGCGCGCGCGTCTTCCATTGCCCGCTTCCACGCGGAGGGGACGTCCTCGTCGGTCTTTAAATACTCCGCAAACGCGTCAAAGAACGCCGCAGTCTCTTCTGTCTTTGCCTTGCGTGCAAGCGCGCGGAGCGGCTGCGCGGTGTATTCCATCCACATGGAAAGCCGGTGAAGCGCGTCCGCCATAGCGCGCAGCGTATCCTTCCTCAGGCGCAGGGCGGACGAGGCGCGTACGCCAATGAGCGCACAGCCCGCAAATACGCTCAGCATGGCGATTGCATGGAGCATATCCTTCCCCTCCCCTGCAGCGGCAGCGCCTTTAATGCGCCATCCCATATTCCCGTCACACAGCCGACGCGCCCTTCTTCCCGCCCTAAAAGCACCACGCGTTCAAATACGCCGCTTTCTACTAACTCCATCAGCGCGCGCCTTTTGGATAAAGAAGAGATATCCCGTACATGCGCGCTCGCTATGGTAACAACCCCGCAATAGGCCGCCTCCTGCACGGCGTCCGCTTCCGATTTTGTGCCCAATTCATCCGTTACGATGACTTCCGGCGAAAGCACGCGGACGGCAAGCCGTATCCCTTCGCATTTTGGAAAGCCGGAAAGCACATCCGTGCGCGGCCCTAACGATAGCTGCGCCAGTCCCCGCACCGCACCCGCAAGCTCCATGCGTTCGTCCACCACGCAGACGCGCTGCGGCAAAGCGCCGTTGAGGCCCGCCGAAAGCTGGCGGACGATGTCCCTTAGCATCGTCGTTTTCCCGCAGCCGGGCGGGGAGATGATGAGCGCGGAGCACGGTGTTCCGTCCCGCCGCAGCAAAAGAGGCATAACGCCGTCCGCGGCGCCCGGGCAGGCGCGCGCGATGCGGATATTGAGCGAGGTGATGTCCGTCTGCGCAACCGCCTGCCCTTGCTTTAATACCGCTTTGCCGCACAGCCCCATGCGATAGCCGCCGGGCAGCGTGATAAATCCATTTTTGAGTTCCTCTTCCCAGGCGTAAATGGAATGCTCGCAGGCGCGTTCAAGTATGCTTGCGCAATCCGAGATGCCGGGCACGGCCTGCAGCAAACGCTCGTAGCCGCTGCAGCAAAGCTGGAGCGGCTGCCCGGCACGGATGCGAATCTCCTCAAGCGGCAGCGTATCGTCGACTTTTTGCAGCTCCTGCTGTAACCTTGTCGGAAAGAGAGGCAGAAGGGAAGCCTTCCAGTTTTCCTTGTTGTATCTTCCTTTATTCTCCATTTGCAGCATGTCCCCCTTTGCTCAAAGTGTATGTATGCGCGTACCGTTTCAGAATGATTTTTTCTCTCACCTGAAACTGCCGCAATGGAAGGATATATGCAGGTTTTCCTTGTTTTTGTCGAAAATATCATGTACACTTTATAAGGAAATCAAATCCTCGCACCCAGTTTGTGCGTTTCACATTTTGATTTTGGAGAGGCATGAATGTCTAATATTTTTGATACGCATGATCACCATTCGCTCAGCGCCAAGGTGTTCAAATATATTCGCGACGGCATAATAGAGGGCCGTTACCAGTCCGGAGATTACCTGGTGGAAACAAAGCTCGCCGAAGAACTGGGCGTAAGCCGCACCCCTATCCGAGAAGCGCTCAAACAGCTTGAACTTGAAGATCTCGCGGAATCCATCCCGAACCGCGGCGTCATTGTTAAAGGCATATCGCAGGAGGATATCACCGATATTTACACCATCCGCCTGCAGCTCGAGGGCTTGGCGGCGTTTTGGGCGGCGCAGCGCATCCGGCAGCAGCAGCTGGACCAGCTTGGGGAACTTGTGGAGCTGATGGAGCTCTATACCCGCCGCAACGATTCGGTGAACCTCGCGCGCCTTGATTCCGAGTTCCATGAAATCATATTCACCGCAAGCAACTCCCGCACGCTCAGGCATATCCTGATTTCCCTCCATCAAAACGCGCAGCGCGCCAGAAAAAGCTCCCTGATGTCCCCGGCGCGTACGCCGAAATCGCTCGAAGAGCACAAAGAGATTTATGATGCGCTGTGTGCCCGCGACGCGGAGCGCGCCAAGTTCTGTATGGAACAGCACATTCTGACCGCCGCGCATTCCTACCCGGCAGAAGAATGAGAGTTGCGGGCGTATGCCCGCATTTTTTTGTCAAAAAAGTGTCGTTGCCACCTTTTTGAGTTTTCTCCGTACGGGCTTGGCGGAGCAAGCCTGCATGCAGGGGTTGAGGCCGGTGCAATCGCAGCGAACGGTCCAGTGGACCGTTCGCAGACCGAAACGGGTATCCGCAAGCGGATACCCCGGAAATCTGACGCACAGGTGGCCAGATGGGATGGATTTTAGGGGATTTGTGTTGCGTTGGCGGGGCGGCGGAGCGCCCCGCCATGGGGATCTGCAATGTAATTAAACCAGAAAGGCGGTAGCCGCGATGGCAAGCAGTATTGAGGTAACCGGTGAACTGCATCCGAGCGGTGGACCGGGTGCGTTTTACCTGGGCCGTTCGGAGGAATCGCTCGAACAGCTATTAAAACGCCATGCGAACGCCGTGCAGCTGATCTATTTGGACCCGCCCTTTGGCACCGGGGACCTATTCCGTATGCAAATCGGAAAAGCAAGCATAGAGCGTCCTGCCTATTCGGACGTGCTGACCGGGGAAAAGTACTTTGATTTCCTGCGCCCCATACTCACAGGATGCAGGGAGCTTTTAAGCGCAACAGGTTCCCTTTACCTGCATGTGGATTACCGCATGGCAGCCCCGCTCAAACTGATGCTGGACGGGATATTCGGCGAAAAGAACTTCATGAACGAGATCATCTGGATGTACCGCTCCGGCGGGCGCAGCACCCGGCACTTTTCCCGCAAGCACGATACCATATTGTTCTACCGCAAATCCCGAAGCTGTTACTTCGATATAGAAGCGGCGGGCGTACCCCGGGGGCCTGAACGGCGGAACCATATGAGGCGCAGCATAGACGAACAGGGGCGCGTCACCTATTCCATACGCTCCGGCGGCAAACTGTACCACTACCATGAAGACTCGCTTGTCTACCCCAGCGACGTCTGGACGGATATTGAGCACCTGCACCAACGGGACCCGGAACGTAATGGGTACGCCACCCAGAAGCCGGAGGCGCTTCTAAAGCGTATCCTCTCCGTTTCCTCCAGCCCGGGGGATTTGGTAGCAGACCTGTTTTCCGGAAGCGGAACCACGGCGGCGGTGGCCGCGCAGATGCACCGCCGGTTTCTTGTTTGCGACAGTTCGCCCTTTGCCCTGTACGCGCTGCGCAAGCGGATGGCTACGCTTTTTAACCCGGTCAATTTGCTGGAAGCGGCACAGCCTTTTGAGCTTTTCTTCCCCGCCTCCGCTCCTCGCGCAGCCATAGACACAACCTGTACCACAAACGGAGACAGCATTGTGTGTACGATCCAAAAATACGAGGCCGATAAAGCGTCCCCTCTCGTATATTGCGCGTTGGGACAGGTGACGAACGGCATATTTCACCCCGGCGTTTCCACTTATACGCCTACGCTTCCGCTCACGCTCTCCGTGCGCGCAGCCCTGGATGCGCCTGTGCTGCAGACGGTGGATGCGGAGGGTCGGCAAAACTTCTGGGCAATAGAGTAAACCCGCATACAAGTACCAACAGCAGCCATAAGCGCCGGACAATCCGGCGCTTTTTGTATGCAAATATGTAAAGGTATCGCCCCGTCGTGTACGAGTAATTTGTATGCAGCATATACTGGTATTGGACGCTGCCTGGTCTGCAAACAACAAATGAAATATAAAGTAGGGAAATGTTATGGACATAGCTTTGCAAATAGAACGATTGGCGGCAGGATCGGTTAACGCAGGTGCAAATGTGATTTTCGATAATGTCGTATTCAGCGCCGGAAATATCAGCTACAATAGCGTAACCGGCGTTATTACCTTTAATGAAGCGGGTAGATACGTATTGGATTGGTGGGTTGCAACGCAAGCCACCTCATCTGCCATGGGCGTCGTATTTGCCATATCTTCTTCCCAAGGGGATTTTCTTGAGGGCAATTCGCCCATCAAGACCGGAGAAGTCGTAGGGATTAGCATCATCGAAGTAGTGGCTGCCCCTGTCACGGCCTCCTTAATTAATGCAACTACCAGCACAATTTTCTATTCCACTATCGTGCCGGTAAAGGCAACACTGGTTATTGTGCAAGATGATCTTACTACTTCCGGGCCTACCGGGCCCACCGGGCCCACAGGACCCACCGGCACAGGAGCTACTGGACCCACTGGACCTACAGGCGCTACCGGGGCGACTGGTCCCACCGGGCCGACGGGCGCTGTTGGCGCAACAGGACCTACCGGACCTACCGGGTCCACTGGTGCCACTGGCGCGACTGGTCCCACCGGTCCTACCGGCGCAACCGGTCCCACCGGTCCTACCGGCGCAACTGGCGACACCGGACCCACCGGACCTACAGGCGCAACCGGTCCCACCGGGCCTACCGGCGCAACCGGTCCCACCGGACCTACCGGCGCAACCGGTCCCACCGGGCCTACGGGTGCTACTGGCGACACCGGACCTACCGGTCCTACGGGTGCTACTGGCGATACCGGACCCACCGGGCCTACAGGCGCAACCGGACCTACGGGTGCCACTGGCGACACTGGACCTACCGGGCCTACTGGCGCAACCGGGCCTACTGGCGCAACCGGCCCCACCGGACCTACGGGTGCCACTGGCGACACTGGTCCCACCGGGCCTACGGGCGCTGTTGGCGCAACTGGACCCACCGGACCTACAGGCGCTATCGGCGCTACCGGGCCCACCGGGCCTACAGGCGCTACTGGCGACACCGGACCCACCGGGCCGGCTGGCGCTACCGGTCCTACCGGACCCACCGGGCCTACTGGCGCTACCGGTCCTACCGGACCCACTGGGCCTACTGGTGCCACAGGCGATACCGGGCCTACCGGTGCCACTGGCGACACCGGACCCACCGGGCCTACGGGCGCTGTTGGCGCAACTGGACCCACCGGACCTACAGGCGCTACCGGACCCACCGGGCCTACCGGCGCTACTGGCGATACCGGACCCACCGGGCCCACTGGGCCTACTGGCGCTACTGGCGACACCGGACCCACCGGGCCTACTGGTGCTACCGGTCCTACCGGACCCACTGGGCCTACCGGCGCCACTGGCGACACCGGGCCTACCGGGCCTACTGGCGCTACCGGGCCTACCGGACCCACTGGGCCGACTGGACCTACCGGGGATACCGGACCTACCGGAGCTGCCGGCGTCGCAGTCACGGCCGACAGTATGTCGACGGCCAACACAACCGCAGCTGTAATCGCCGTTGTCCTTGGCGGCACCGACGTGCCCCTGCCAGATAGCCAGAACCTGAACACGTTTACCGTGGACGGTACGGATACTGAATTCACCGTACCCACAACGGGAGAGTATATGGTTAACTATGGCGTAGCTACAACAGTAGCACTGCTGGTTTCCTCTCAGGTATTGCAGAACGGCACGCCGATAGCCGCTTCGATCGTTACGCCCACCGTTGCGGCCAACAATCTGTCTACGGTTTTTATCGTTCCCCTAACGGCGGGCGATACACTGACACTGCAATTGTTCGGCTTGCTCGGCGCTGCCACACTTCTTGGTGGCGCAAGCACATACATGACGGTTGTGCGGGTAATTTAATCCTTCCCTTCCGGGCAAAAGGCAACCCCTTCTCCGCTTTTGCGGGGGAGGGGTTATATTTATAGCTATAAATCTGTGCCTTGCAAACTTATATGATACGCTTTGGCGAAAACGGCGAAGCTGTAAATAGTCTTATGCAGAGAGGTATGCCAAATCATTTCATCACAGCATATATTGGTAATGTACGTGCCTGGCCTAAAACAAACGACAAGTAAAACATAAAGTAGGTAAATGTTATGGACATAGCTTTGCAAATAGAACGATTGGCGGCAGGAACGGTTAACGCAGGTGCAAATGTAATATTCGATTCTGTCGTATTCAGCGCCGGAAATATCAGCTATAACAGCGTAACCGGCGTTATTACCTTTAATGAAGCGGGAAGATACGTATTGGATTGGTGGGTTGCAACGCAAGCCACCGCATCGACCGTTGGCGTCGTATTTGCCATATCTTCTTCCCAGGGGGATTTTCTTGAGGGCAATTCGCCCATCAAGACCGGAGAAGTCGTAGGGATCGGCATTGTTGAAGTGGCAGCGGCACCTGTCACTGCTTCCCTGATCAATGCAACTCCCAGTCCCATTTTTTATTCTACCATTGTGCCGGTAAAGGCAACGCTGGTTATCGTACAGGATGATCTTGCCACTTCCGGTCCGACCGGTGCAACCGGACCTACCGGCGCTACTGGTCCCACCGGGCCTACTGGTGCTACAGGCGCTACCGGTCCTACCGGCGCTGTTGGCGCTACCGGTCCTACCGGGCCGACCGGAGCTACGGGCGATACTGGCCCCACC
>JAEYHP010000120.1 GCA_023409435.1 Bacillota bacterium
CCGCCGGAATGCACGCTTCCCCCGTGTTCGGTCAGGGGCCGATGCAGCCGTATTTAGTGCTCATCGGCGAAGCGCCGGGTGCGGAGGAGACTAAAGCGGGGCGACCGTTTGTAGGCAAGGCGGGCAAACAGCTTGATGAGCTGTTAGAGCTTGCCTGCATCCCCCGTGGGGACGTGTTTATTACAAACGCCGTCAAGTACCGCCCGGTAACGGTTTCGGAGCGTTCCGTTCGCAACCGCACGCCGGATAAAAACGAGATTATGGCTTCCCTGCCGCTGCTGCGCGAAGAGCTGCTACTGCTTCGCCCCGCGTGCATCGCCACATTGGGCAATGTGCCGCTTTCCGCCATATTGACGCTGTGCAACATGGGCAAGGGGACAATCGGCGCTCTGCACGGAAAGCCTGTAGATGTGGAACTTGAGACGATACGAACCATGCTCTTTCCGCTTTACCATCCGGCGGGAGTGATATACAACCGCTCCCTGCTTTCGGTATGTGAGGAGGATGCGAGGGAACTTGGCCGCGTCTGCGCTGTGAACAAACGGTGAAATCTGGTATTTTCCTGCTTGCCCAGCAGCAGGTATGCTATAATTATTGGGAGATCGTGTAGCAGGAGCACAAAGGTTACTGAAAAACACAAAAGGTACGAAGGATTGCCTGGTATGAAAAATCGCCTCGTCGCCGCCGCTTTGCTGTTCGCCTTGCTGTTGGGGTTACTTACCGGCACGGCAACTGCGCGCGCGCGCGAATTCGGGCAGGTCACCGCCCAGGACGTCCGCCTGAGAAGCGAGCCGAATACCGAGTCCGCCGTGCTTGCCCAGCTTCCGTTGGGGACTGAGGTGGAAGTGCTTGACGAGGACGCGGGCTGGTACCGCGTGCTCTATAACGATACGGTGGGGTACCTGCGGCAGGATTACATCTTTGTAAACGCCGTGGGCAGCCGCGCAGGCTACGTGCTGGAAGACGGCGTCAAGCTCCGCGGCGGTCCCGGGCAATCCGCCTATGTGGTGGCGGAGCTTGCGGCAAGCCAGGGCGTGAAGGTCAAGCAGATGGTGGGGGACTGGTATTTTGTTGTGGCCGGGGATAATGTCGGCTACATCCACCGAAATTATCTGTTGATGACGCAGGCCACCAATACCGCCAGCAACATGCTCAAAGTGGGCATGGAGGGCCAGGAAGTCAAGCGCATGCAGACGGAGCTCTGTGACAGGGGTTTCCTCGGGAAGGTGGATGTCACGGGCAGCTACGGCGCAAAAACGCGCGGGGCCGTGGCGGAGTTCCAAAAAGCGAACGAGCTTGCCGCTGACGGCGTTGCCGGAGCCACAACACTGGACGCGCTGTATGACATCAACAACAAAATCACCAGGGCGAACGCCACCGCCACTCAGATCAAGGGCAGCGTCGAGATGCTCGACTGGTTCAAGGGCGGCGACGAGTGGCTCTATAAGGGCGCTACGTTCACGATCGTGGACGTCAAGACGGGGCTTTCGTTCCAGGCGCGCAGGTTTGGCGGCTGGTACCATGCGGACAGCGAACCCGTCACCGCCGCGGACACCGCGACGATGAAAAAGATTGCGGGCGGCGAGTGGAGCTGGAACCGGCGGGCAATCTGGGTCAGCTTCCGCGGCAAGTATGTCGCAGCCAGCATGCACTGCATGCCGCACATGGCGGATCCGACTGCCAGCAATAATTTCCCGGGCCATTTTTGCGTACACCTGTTAAACTCCAAGGTTCACGAAACAAGCAAGCCCTGTCCGCGGCATCAGGCTATGGTGCAGGCGGCCTACCGTGCGGGCAGAGCCTAATTCAGCATGGAGGAAACGCATGAAAATATTGGTTGCCGATGACGATCAGATCGTACACGAGGCATTGGGCATCTATTTAAAGGCCGAAGGCTATGAGCCGGTGGACGTGTATGACGGGGAAGCGGCCATCGCCGCGGTGGGGCCGGAAATCGCGCTGTGCGTGCTGGATATCATGATGCCCGGCCGCTCGGGCATAGAGGTATGCAAGGAGATCAGAAAAACCTCGCATTTGCCCATCATCATGCTGACCGCAAAGGGCGAGGAAGTGGACCGTATCGTGGGCCTTGAGCTGGGCGCGGACGATTATATCGTAAAGCCCTTCAGCCCGCGCGAGGTGGTCGCCCGCATCAAGGCTGTGCTGCGGCGCACGCAGGAACAGCAGGACGGGGACGACGGCGCGCTCACATTCAACGGCCTCGCCATCGACTTAAAGAGCTATACCGTTGCTTTGCGCGGCGAGCAGGTCGTCTGCACGCCCAAGGAAATAGAAATTCTACACATGCTTGCCTCCAACCCCGGCCAGGTGTTCACGCGGGAGCAGCTTTTAAACCGCGTATGGGGGTACGATTTCGCCGGGGAAACCCGCACAGTGGATACGCACATCAAGCGCATCCGCGCCAAGCTTGATAACGAAGGCCTGGGCTGGAGCATCAAGACCATTTACGGCGTCGGGTATAAGTTCGAGGTGGATTGAGAGAAAATGGGTTTTTAGGGGCTTTCCGAAGGAAAGCGGGTTTGTTGCCAGAAGGGCAGAAACCGATCCGGTGAATCGGTTTCAGAACCCGGGGTTCCTCTCTTACGGCCCTAAACGGAGGTTTGGAGGCAGAGCCTCCAACGTTGCCACAACTTGGGGTGCTTATAGCACCTCTTTTACTTGAAAGGGATATTCAATCATGCGGAGCATTTTCCTCTGGCGCATGCTGATGATGCTGGCCTTAACGGTGCTTGTCGCCTCCGTGCTGACCACGGGAGGCTACATGTATTTGAGCCGGGACGCGTACACATCCATCATGCTGACGGAGCTGACGCCCAAGGCGGAGGCGGTAAGCCAGCTTTTAACGGAATACAACGAAGGCAATGTGGAAAATGAGACGTTCTCCCGCCTGGCGGATGGCCTGATGCGCGCTTCGGGCGTGACGGGCATTGTGACGGACGCAAGCGGCGCGCCGCTTTATCATACTGTCGCGCTGGACAAGGCGCCGCAGCTGTACCTGGACCTTTTAACCCTCGAGCTTCAAAAAGCGCTTAACGGCGAGACCACCCGGCACGACGATATCCGCACGCCGGACGGGCGGCTTGCGCTGTCCATCTGCATCCCGGTGAAGGACGCAAACGGCAACGTCACGGGCAGCGTGTTTTTGTTAAAGTCCGAGGAGGAGATCAACACCACAACCGAGCGGCTCAACCGATCCCTGCTGATGGTGGTGGCGGTGGTGCTGCCCATCATGCTGGTGGCGTCCTCGTTTGGCGTAAAGCGCCTTGCGGAGCCTCTGCATGAGATGGCGGGCGTTGCCATAGAGATGAGCCAGGGCAATTTCAAGATCCGTGCCAACGAAAAAGAAGTGGGTGAGGTCGGCATGCTTGCGCGCGCGCTCAATCAAATGTGCGATACGCTTTCGCGGACCATTTACCAGCTGCGCGCGGAAAAGAGCCAGCTCAACCAGCTATTGTACAGTTTTTCGGAGGGCATCGCCGCGACGGACAGCGTGGGCGTGCTCACGCACTACAATCCGGCGCTGATGCGCATGTTCGGCTCGGTGCGCGTGAATTCCCGCATTGAACTCATACCGGACCCCGCCATCTGGGTCGCGTTCGACGAGGTCTACCGCACAGGCGAAATGCAGAACATGCGCTACCAGCTGCCGGGGGATAAGATGCTGTGGATCACCATCTCCCCCGTTGTCACGGAGCAGGGTGAGCGCACGGGCGTGGTAGGCCTTTTTAAGGATATGACCGAAATGGAGCGGCTGGAGCGTACGCGGCGCGAATATGTCGCAAACGTCAGCCACGAATTGAGGACGCCGCTTACTGCCGTGCGCGGGCTGTTGGAACCCTTAGCCGACGGCATGGTCAAGGACGAGGAGGACAGGCAGCGGTATTACCGCATCATGCTCAAGGAAGTGGTGCGCCTATCCCGCCTCATTACGGATATGCTGCAGCTTTCCCGCCTGCAGGCGGGGACCGAGTATATGGAACTCCTCGAGGTGGACATCAACGAGATACTCGAGGATGTCCGCCAAAGCTATCTCAAGGAAGCGACGCAGCGCGGCATTACGCTGCTTGTGGATGCGCCCAAACTTCCTCACGTGGTGACCGACCCGGACCGCGTGGAGCAGGTGCTCGTCATACTCATTGACAACGCCATGCGCTATACGCCGGAGGGCGGCACCATCACGCTCTACGGCGAGGACGGCGTCCGCGTCAACATCTGCGTAAAGGATACCGGCCGCGGCATCCCCGAAAAGGACATCCCCCATGTGTTCGACCGGTTCTACAAGGTGGACAAATCCCGCAAGGAAGGCGGCACGGGCCTGGGCCTTTCCATCGCGCGCAACATTATATCCAAGCTTGGGGAGCTGATCGCCGTGGAAAGCAAGGAAGGGGAAGGCTCCACCTTCCGCTTCACGCTCAAAAAATACGTCAGCAACGCCATCGCGCTTGGACCGGCCACGGAGGAATACGACGCCTCTTCCGATTCCGGGTCTCTTCCGCCCATCATACTGGCGCACGGGTTGCAGGAGGATGCCGCCAATGTGGACGCGCCCTACGAGGTGTTGCCGCAGGAAAAAAGGCAGGAGAAGCGCGCGGAGCGCCGCAGGCCAAGGACAAGGCTGTGACATCAAGAACGAATATGGCTGTACTCTGTGATGGAGGCAGCCATTTTTTATTTCAATATTGCACAGGACGTTATATCATCGATATAGTAAGATCAAGGAATATCAGAGTATTTATGTAATCTGAGGTGGCTTCATGCTTAGAAGGCTGATAATAATGATGACGGTTCTGATCTTAGCATCTTTAAGCGGATGTTCCGTCGATGGCCCTGTATCCGTGATTGATCAGGATGAAAATTTGAGCCTGGAACTTGTCCTGCCGAAAAGCAGGTATCAAAAAGATGAAGAAATCATCTGTAAAGCCGTTTTGACCTATATTGGGGAAGATCAAACATTTGAATTTTTTACGGGCGATCCGGCAGTCATGCTCGCAATCGACGGAGGCGAGTATTTCAACGGCGATCTTGATCTTATCCAAAGAGACGTACGTCTCTCCCGAAAAATCGAAAAAGGTGCGCCGGTTGAATATCCGCTTAAAAAATATGCGGGAATACATCTGGAGTCCGACGAAGATGCCGTTCAGTTCTGGAAAGAATTTCTTGAGCAGGAACAATTGATTTTGCCTCCGGGCAGATATGAGATTATCGCAAAAATAAGCTATACTTCAGCAAAAGATACTTCTTCAATTTTAACAGTGAGGCATAAAATACAAGTGCAATAGAAAGAGCGTACGGCGTTTCCTATCTGCCTAATTTCCTGCCCACACACAAACGGCATAATTTGTCCCTGGCAACATACCTTGTACTATACATGGACAGGACAAGGGGGAAGAAGGTATGGAATTTCGGCGGAAAAGGCGGAGAAGGCGTTATGCCGCCGCGCCCGATGGCGGGGGCGCGGGCAGGGCGCTATTGGCGCTTATCGTGATTGCCGCGGTGGTGTACCTGGTCAGCGCCTCGGCTGTGGGTACCTGGGTCGCGCAGAACGTGGTGGCGCCCGTGTTCACATGGGTGGACGATCAGCTAAAAGGGACTCCCGCTGCGGCCACGCCGGATGGCATCGTACAGGCGCCGGAAGAGACGCAGGGCGGAACCATCGCACAGGGCAACACCGTGACGGGGGAGGTGGAGCTACCCGCCATGGAATGCTTTGCGCTGCAGATGGGCGTATTCAGCACGGAGATCAACGCGAAAACGGAGGCGGAAGCGCTTCAGAAGCGGGGCGCGGGCGGCTACGTGATGGAGGATGCGGGCAAATACCGCGTGCTTGCCGCGGCGTATATCAATCGGGAGAGCCTCGACCAGGTACGCGAGCAACTGAAAACGGAGGGCCTGGACAGCGCGCTCTATACGTTCCTGGCGCCCATGAGCACGCTGCGCGTCACGGCGACGGAAGCGCAGCTCACCCGCATAAAAGATGGCTTTGCTGCGCTCAACACCCTGCAGAAGGAAGCGGCGGAGGCATCCCTCACTTTCGATAAGGAACAGCAGAAGCCGGAGGAAGGAAAAACCAAAGCCGCGGCGCTGCTTGCGGAACTGAAAACCGCGAAGGATGTGTTCCTTGCGGAAGACACGGGAGGCAATCCGGTACTATCGGCAATGGAGGCGTGTTTTACGAAGTACGAGGATGCGCTTACAGAGCTTTCCAACTATGACACCGAAAGTTTTATAGATTTTTCCTCCAAAATGAAGTACACTCATCTATATATCGCACACGCCTATGCGACGCTCGCGCAGCAGGTGTCCGCTATGGCGTGAATCTCTCCACCGGAGGATATGGATGAAAATAGCCAGGGTGGCGGAATTGTTGAACGCACGCGTATTGTGCGGCGCTGAGCTGATGGAACGCGAGGTGACTTCTGCCTTTGGCGCGGATCTGATGAGCGACGTGCTGGCGTTTATGGACGCCGAAACGCTGCTGCTGACGGGCCTGGTGAATGCCCACGTCATCCGCACCGCGGAAGTATTGGAACTCCCCTGCGTGGTGTTCGTATCCGGGAAAATGGTGGAAGAGGATATCCTGGAGCGCGCCAAAGCGCAGAACATTGTGCTTTTGAGCACGGCGCTTTCGCTCTATGAGTGCTGCGGCATGCTTTATAGCGCAGGGCTGACAGGCTGCAAAAGAGGATAGATATGGGCGCGGCATTTGTACAGACATTTTCTGTCGCCCATGGGGAATTCGACACGGCGGGCGACGCTTCGAGCAAAATCAAAGCTGTTTTGAAAAAGCTCGGCATTTCTTCAAAGGTGATCCGCGATGTTGCGATTGCCGCCTTTGAATCCGAGATGAATCTGATCATCCATTCCATTGGCGGGACCATGCGGCTGGAAGTCACCCCGCAGGAAATCGTATTGATCAGCGAGGACGGCGGCCCGGGGATAGCGGACATCGCGCTGGCGCTGACGGAAGGCTATTCCACCGCTCCCGAAAGCGTACGCAACCTTGGTTTTGGCGCGGGCATGGGCTTGCCCAACATTCGGCGGCATTCGCACAGCTTCCATATTGAAAGCGAATTGGGCAAGGGCACGCGCATCGAGGCGAGATATTATTTGAGCGGAGCTTCCGGCACAACGTAACGCATCACGGAGGGTCTTTATGTTGTACAAGCATTCGGTCCGGGTGGACCGCAGAAAATGCGTGGGCTGCACCAACTGCATCAAAAACTGCCCCACGGAGGCCATCCGCGTACAGCGGGGGAAAGCGATCATCATCGACGAACGGTGCATCGACTGCGGGGAGTGCCTGCGCGCCTGCCCCCACCATGCCATGACGGCAGTGACCACGCCGCTTGGTGAACTCAACCTGTTCAAATACAACATCGTCGTGCCCTGCGCGCCCATCTACTCCCAGTTCCGTTTGCAGGGCGACCTCGGGGACCTGTTTGAATCGCTGTATGCCCTGGGGTTTGACGCAATTTATGAGGAAGCGCGCGGCGCCGAAATCGAGGCGGAGGCGCTCAGGCTCTATTTTCGCTCCGGCGAGGCGAATTTTCCCGTCATCTCCTGCAATTGTCCGGTCATACCGCGCCTCGTCACCACCATGTTCCCAAATTTGATTGACAACCTTTCGCCGTTCGTTTCTGCCGCTGAAATTTCCGCGCGTATAGCGAAAACCGAATTTTGCAAAAAAATGGGCGTCCCGCGGGAGACCGTGGGCTGCTATTACATTTCTCCCTGCGCGGCGCGCATGACCAATATCAAAAGCCCGCTCGGCATTGAAAAAAGCGAGGTCAACGGCGTGTTTTCGCTGCTGGACCTTTACGCGCTGCTGCTTGAGCACATGGGCGAGGGCGGCGCGCACCGGGAGGTCGCGTTCCCCGCGGGCGCGTACGGCATGGGCACCGCTGTGGTGGGGGGCTTAAGCTCCGCGGTCGGCACCGAACATTACCTTGCGGTGGATGGCGTCTACAACGTCATACAGTGCCTGGAGGAAATCGACAACGACCGCCTTAAAAAGTTGCAGTTGGTGGAGGCATCCGCCTGCGTGGGCGGATGCGTGGGCGGACCGCTGCTTTTTGAAAACCAGTTCGTGGCCAAAAACCGCAACCGCAGGCTCGCAAATGCGTTTCCCCGCACGGACCTTGAACGGGACGCGCACGTGCAGGAATATGTGAATTCCCCTATCATCCGGTACAGCAGGCCCTTTGAGCCGCGCAGCATCATGAAGCTTTCGGATGATGTGAACGAAGCCATGCGCATGATGGACCGGATGGAGGCAATCGTAAAAAACCTGCCGGGGTTAGACTGCGGCTCCTGCGGCTCCCCAAGCTGCCGGACGCTGGCGGAGGATATCGTGCGCGGGCAGGCGGTGGAAATGGACTGTATCTTCAAATTGCGGGATAAACTACGCATATTGGCGCAGGAAATGGCCGACCTCGCGAGCGCGGAAAAGCGTGGCTGAACAGCCTGTTGGTTTGATGATAATTGCTCCATTAAGAGAAAAGGAGGAACATTATGCTGGTTTCGGAATTAAAAACCCTGCTCGATGCGCGCCTTGCGCAGCCCTGCCCGGACGCCGAGGTGCGCGCGGGCTATGCCTGCGACCTGTTGAGCTGGGTCATGGCAAAGGGCGTATCCGGCTGCGCATGGGTAACGGTGCAGACGCACATGAACGTGGTCGCGGTGGCCACGCTCCATGAAATGGCCTGCATCATCCACCCCGAAGGCATTTCGCCCGAGCCCGCTTCTTTAGAAAAAGCGGCACAGGAAGGCATTGCCGTATTGCTCAGCGACAAAACGACGTTCGAACTCTGCCACCTCATGGCGGCTTCGGGCATCCCTTCGGTGTGATACTATGATCAAGCTGGCTGCGGATCTCCATATCCATTCCTGCCTTTCCCCCTGCGCTTCCCCGGACATGACGCCGAACAATATCGTCAATATGGCGTACCTGAAGGGCTTGCAGGCCATTTCGGTATGCGATCACAACTGCGCGCGCAACCTTCCGGCCGTGAAGGCCGCTGCGGACGCGCACGGCCTCGTCTTTATCCCCGGCATCGAGGTGGAAACGCGCGAGGAAGTGCATGTGCTTACGCTGTTTCCATCGCTCGAACCCGCCATGGAGTTTGGAGAATGGGTATACAATAGCCTGCCGAATATTGAAAACAGCCCGTCCTTCTTTGGCGAGCAGCTGATTATGAACGAAGAGGATAAGGTGATAGGCATGGAGACGCGCCTGCTGCTCCAGTCCACGACCCGGTCGATCGACGAGGTGGTATCCCGTTGCCGGGAATTCGGCGGCGTGCCCATACCCGCGCATATCAACCGCAGCGCGAACTCCCTTTTGCACATACTCGGCTTCATTCCGCCCAACCTTGCGCTTACCTCCATAGAGGTCTGCGCGCAATTTACGCTGGTGGGTGTGGAGATTTCCCGCTACCATGTGCTCTATGATTCGGACGCGCACACGCTGGGGTCCATATCGGAACCCAACCATTTTCTTTCCGCCTGTGAGCAATCCGCAAAGGGCATTTTAGATCATCTTGCAAAGCAGAAATAGTTGATTGCGCGATGGAATCAAGTTCCTGTATACAAAAATACAATGTATAAAAATTCGCAAAGAGTGCGGGAGAGCTGATCCCGCGCTCTTTGCGTTTGCACGGGTTTTAGGGATATATAAGTGTTTTGAAAAAAAGACGGGCTTAGCGCAGGCCGTAGCAACTTGCAAGAACAAAACATACATAGTATAATTATACACAGAATCACTCTCCGCATGGCCGCCAACGCGAAGAAGCCCTCTTCCGGCCATGCAAAAAAGCTGATACACTAAAGGGAAATCGGCTTCAAAGCCTACTTGACCCAGGGAGGAACACGATGATCACACTCACAACGCATGGTGTCTATTTGAAGGACGGCGTACCCGTACCGGGCGGCGAAGGATTTCCTGCGCCCAGTGAGGCGCGGGAACGGACCATAGCAAGCGCCATATTGCGTGCCCATAACGTATCCAATCAACCGGGGAAGCTCAATATCCGGTTTGACAAACTGATCTCCCACGATATCACATACGTGGGCGTTATCCAGACGGCGCGCGGCTCGGGCCTCACATCCTTTCCCGTGCCCTATGCCATGACCAACTGCCACAACTCCCTTTGCGCGGTGGGCGGTACAATCAACGAGGACGATCACGTGTTCGGCCTTTCCGCCGCAAAGAAGTTCGGCGGCATCTACGTACCCGCCAACCTCAGCGTCATCCATATGTACGCCCGGGAGGAAATGGCAGCCTGTGGCGGCATGATTTTAGGCTCGGACAGCCACACCCGCTACGGCGCGATCGGTACCATGGGCGTGGGCGAGGGCGGGCCGGAAATCGTGAAGCAGCTGTTGCAGAATACCTACGACGTGGACGTTCCCGAAGTGGTGCTTGTCTATCTGACGGGCGCGCCCAAAAAAGGCGTAGGCCCGCACGACGTCGCGTTAGCGCTTGTCGGAGCGACGTTTGCAAACGGCTTCCTGAAAAACAAGGTGCTCGAGTTTGTGGGCCCCGGCGTTAAAAACCTGTCTGTCGAATACCGCAACGGCGTCGATGTGATGACCACGGAAACCACCTGCCTCTCTTCCATCTGGGAGACGGATGAAAAGGTAGCCGAATACTACCGCATACAGGGCAGGCCCGAGGCTTATAAGGAATTGAGGCCCGGCGAGTATGCCTATTACGACAGCATGATCGAAATTAACCTGAGCAAGGTGGAGTGCATGATCGCGCTGCCCTTCCACCCCGCCAACGCATTGCCCATCAACGACCTCAACCGCAATCTCCGTGATGTGCTCCACGCCGTTGAGCGCAAGGCCGAAAAGCAGTTTGAAGGCAAAAGTAAGCTGGACCTCGTTTCCAAAATCAAGGGCGGCAAGCTCTGGGCGGATCAGGGCGTTATCGCGGGCTGTGCGGGCGGTTTGTTTGAAAACATTGCGGACGCCGCAGCCATACTGGAGGGCGCGGATACCGGCAACGGCTATTTCTCGCTTTCGGTCTACCCCGGCTCCATGCCGGTCAACCTGGAACTTTCTAAAGCAGGTGTGCTGACCAAGCTTATTGAAGCGGGCGCCGTCATAAAGCCCGCGTTCTGCGGTCCCTGCTTTGGCGCGGGGGACGTGCCCGCCAACAACGGCTTCTCTATCCGCCACACCACGCGCAACTTCCCCAACCGCGAAGGAAGCAAGCCCAACCAGGGCCAGCTTGCGGCGGTAGCTCTCATGGACGCACGTTCCATCGCGGCCACGGCAAAGAACAAGGGCGCATTGACGGCGGCGACGGAACTCAACCCCCAACCTGCAAAAGAGACTTACCAGTACGACCCCGGCGTATACCAAAAACGCGTATACAATGGGTATCAGCATCCCCAGCCGGAGGAAGAGCTGCGCCTTGGGCCGAATATCACGGATTGGCCCAAGATGTATCCGCTTACAAAAAACCTGCTGCTGGAATTGACGGCGGTCATTCACGACCCCGTTACCACCACGGACGAACTGATCCCTTCCGGAGAGACCTCCTCCTACCGCTCCAATCCGCAGAGGCTTGCGGAGTACACGCTTTCGCGCCGCTGCCCGGAGTATGTGGGCTTATGTAAAGGCGTGCAGGCGCTGGAGACGGAACGCCGTGCGGGCGGGAAGCCGGAAAAGGTAACAAACGCTCTCACGGCTGTCGGGGCGGAAGCGGAGCTTTCCGAAACCGCATTCGGGTCCGTATTGTTCGCGAACAAGCCCGGGGACGGTTCCGCGCGCGAACAAGCGGCCTCCTGCCAGAAGGTGCTGGGTGGCTTTGCGAACATCTGCTATGAATTCGCTACCAAGCGCTACCGCAGCAACTGCATCAACTGGGGCATGCTGCCCTTTACGCTCAAAGAGGGCGCGGAATTCCCCTATGCGGTGGGTGATTTAGTGTTCGTGCCGGGCATCCGGGAAGCCATTGCCACGGGCAAAGAAGAAATCCCGGCCAAAGTCATCAAGCGGGACGGCGGAGTGGAAAGCATTACACTAATTGTCAAAAATCTGACCGAGGATGAAAAAACCATCATACTCGAGGGCTGCCTGATGAACTATTACGCCGCGCGCTTAAAGGATAAATAAGGGAGATCGATATGCCTGAAAAGATTCGAATGACCACGCCGCTTGTGGAAATGGACGGCGACGAAATGACCCGCATTATCTGGCAGATGATAAAGGACGAGCTGCTGCTGCCCTTTGTGGAGTTGAAAACCGAATATTACGACCTGGGCCTCCC
>JAEYHP010000144.1 GCA_023409435.1 Bacillota bacterium
CAACAAGAAGAAAGAGGAGGAAAACCGCATGAAGAAACTGATCGCACTCCTGATGGCTGTGACCATGCTCATTGGCGTTGCAGCATGCGCAGCGCCTGCCGAGACGCCCGCTCCGACAGAAGCGCCCGCCGCCGCGACAGAAGCACCCGCTGCTGCAACCGAAGCGCCTGCCGCAACTGAAGCCCCCGCAGGCCTCACCCTTGAGACCGTCAAGGTCGGCTTTGTACACGTCTCCGACCCCAGCGACGGCGGCTACACCTACAACCATGACAAGGGCACCCAGAAAATGATCGCGAACCTGGGCCTCAAGCCCGAGCAGGTCCTCTCCAAATACAACATTCCCGAAGATTCCGCTTGCGAAGCAGCTATCAACGAGCTGATCGACGCGGGCTGCAACATCATATTCGCCACCTCCTTCGGCCATGAAGCCTATATGCTCGCGGCTGCTCAGGCGCATCCCGACATCCAGTTCTGCCATGCCACTGGCTACCAGGCAGCTTCTAGCGGCCTTCCCAACATGCACAACTACTTCGGCGCGATCTATGAGGCCCGTTATCTCTCCGGTATCGCCGCCGGCCTCAAGACCCAGACCAACAAGCTCGGTTACGTGACCGCCATGCCCTTTGCGGAGTGCATCAGCGGCTTCACCGCCTTCTATCTTGGCGCAAAGAGCGTGAACCCCGAAGTCACCATGGAAGTCATGTACACCAACTCCTGGAACGATCCCACCAAGGAAGCCCAGGTTGCGCAGGCCCTCATCGATATGGGCTGCGTCGTGCTCGGCCAGCATGCGGACTCCACCGCCACCCAGACCACTGCTGAGTCGAACGGCGTGTGGTCGGTTGGCTACAACTCCGACATGATCTCAGCTGCGCCCAAGGCCTCCCTGACCTCCGCCGTTTGGGATTGGAGCGTATACCTCACCCAGGCTGTACAGGCTGTTGTGGACGGCACCCCCATCCCCACCGACTTCTCCGGCGGCCTCAAGGAGGGCGTGGTCAATATTTCCGCGCTCAATGACGCCATTCTTGCCCCGGGCACCAAGGAAGCCATCGAAGCTGCCCGCGCCAAGCTCATTTCCGGCGAACTCAAAGTGTTCGTAGGACCTTTGACGGGCGAAGGCGTAGACTTCTCCGGCAACAAGGTCACGGTTGACCTCGCGGAAGGCCAGGAATTTGTCGAGCCGCAGAGCGCTCCCTCCTGGAATTACATTATCCCCGGCATCCACGTCAACGGCTAACAATCACTTAAAATCTGGGGGCGCGTTCGCGCCCCCGGATTACTCAAAGATATTCACATAAGGGGTATGGGGAATCGTGCCCCGCGGTCCCAGCGTTCAAATCGAAAGGTCAGCTTTTCCGGCTTTTGTAATAGATTGTACCAACCTTGCAATTTCAGATAGGATGATACCCCGGTGGATGCAGCACGCAAAGCAACCGGCGTGGGGTTCGATTGTTTTGCTGTTCCATCCGCATGTTACGAAAGGGGGCCTCCTTCTTGACACAACCGGCTGCAAATGCCATCTGTATCCGCAATGTCACAAAAACGTTCGGCACGGTCTGCGCGAACGATAAGGTCTGTCTGGACGTCCGGCGCGGCGAAATACTGGCGCTGTTGGGCGAAAACGGCTCGGGCAAGACGACATTGATGAACATGCTTTCCGGCATCTATTTTCCGGACAGCGGCGAAATCTATGTGGACGATAAAGAAGTCGTCATACGCTCACCCAAGGATGCGTTCGATTTGGGTATCGGTATGATTCATCAGCACTTCAAGCTGGTGGACGTATTGACTGCGGCGGAAAACGTCGTGCTGGGCTTACCTGGCGGCGTACATATTAACCGCAAGGCGCTCGCCAATGAAATCAAGGAAATCAGCAGCCGGTACGGCTTTGAACTGGATCCCAACAAGAAGATCTACAACATGTCCGTGAGCGAAAAGCAAACGGTGGAGATCATCAAGGTGCTCTACCGCGGCGCAAACACGCTCATACTCGACGAACCCACCGCCGTGTTGACGCCGCAGGAGACGGAGAAGCTGTTTGCCATATTGCGCAACATGAAGGCGGACAACAAGGCGATTATCATCATCACCCACAAACTGAATGAGGTTCTGACGATCTCCGACCGTGTGTCCATATTAAGAAAAGGCTGCTGCATCGATACGGTGGATACGAAAAATGCCAACGTGCAGTCCCTGACCGAGGCGATGGTGGGCCGTAGCGTCAGCCTTGCGATTTCCCGTGAAAAGATGGAGCAAACGTCCTCGCGCCTGAAGGTCAAAGGGCTTACCTGTGTCAATTCGGACCGCGTCAGGGCGCTCGACGACGTTCACTTTACGCTCAAGGCTGGTGAAATCCTGGGCGTGGCCGGTATTGCGGGCAGCGGCCAGAAAGAACTTTGCGAGGCGATTGCGGGATTATATCCCATCGCGTCCGGCGAAATCCTCTATTGCGGGGATGACGGCGCGTGCGAAAGCCTGGCGGGCAAAAGCCCCACCGAAATCATCCGTCGCGGCATCGCCATGGCGTTTGTGCCGGAAGACCGTCTGGGCATGGGCCTTGTCGCCTCCATGGACATGGTAGACAACGTCATGCTCAAAAGCTATAAAAATGGCAAAGGCCTCTTTGTGGACCGCAAAGCGCCCAAGAAACTGGCGGAAGAGCTGATTGATCGGCTGGAGATCGTTACACCCGGCACCGCAACACCGGTAAGGAGGCTTTCCGGCGGCAACGTACAGAAGGTGCTCCTGGGGCGTGAGATTGCTTCTAGCCCCTCCGTTCTTGTCGTCGCTTACCCGGTGCGCGGGCTTGACATCAATTCTTCCTACAGAATCTATGACCTGCTGAACGAACAAAAGAAAAAGGGCGTCGCTGTGCTCTTTATCGGCGAGGACCTGGACGTGCTGCTGGAGCTGTGCGACCGTGTGCTGGTATTGTGCGGCGGAAAAGTCAGCGGCATTGTGGACGCGCCCAATACCACCAAGGAAGAAATCGGTTTGATGATGGTGCAAGTGGACGAAGAGAAAGCGAAGCATGGCTTCGGGGAAGGAGACGCGTAAATGAGCAAAGCGAAGAAAGCTGTCTCCAACGAACCGTTCGTGCGCATGGTCAAGCGGGATACAATCCCGCGCAACAAGGCAATACTCATCCGCGTTCTCGCCGTACTGGGTGCGCTTTTAACCGGGGCGCTTATCATACTGGCGCTGGGGCAGAACCCCATCGCGGTATATCAGGATATGATCGTAGGCAGCGTGGGCAACAACACGGCTCTGCTGGAAACCATCCGCATTGCCATCCCTCTGCTGGTCACTTCCCTGGCGATTTCCCTTGCGTTCAAGATGCGTTTCTGGAACATCGGCGCGGAAGGGCAGATATTGGTTGGCGCAATGGCGGCCAGCTATTTCGCGCTCTTCCAATATGAAAATATGGCGCGTCTTCCGCTGCTGCTGGTTATGGCGGTGGTGGCGGTGGTAGCGGGCGGCCTGTGGGGGCTCATTCCCGCGATCTTCAAGGCGAAGTGGAACACCAACGAAACGCTCTTCACGCTGATGCTCAATTACATTGCTCTTGCGTTTTTGACGTACCTGCAAAACGGACCGTGGAAGGACCCCACTTTGCGCGGCTTTCCCAAGATCGCCATGTTTACGGAGATTGCCAAACTGCCCAAGGTGTTTGGCGTGCATATCGGCTGGATCATAGCGGTTGTAATGGTCGTGGTCGTGGGCATTTATATGACGCGCACCAAGCAGGGCTATGAAATCGCCGTCGTAGGCGAAAGCACCAACACCGCGAAGTACGCCGGTATGAGCGTCTCCCGCGTTATCACCCGCACCATGTTCCTTTCCGGCGCTCTTGCGGGCCTCGTCGGTTTCATCCAGTGCTCGGGTGCGGATTACACCATTACGGATACCACTGCGGGCGGCGTCGGGTTTACTGCCATCACCGTCGCGTGGCTAAGTAAGCTCAACCCGTATGTCATGCTGTTTGTGGCGTTCGCCATCGCGGTGCTCGAAAAGGGCGCGAACAAAATACAGACAACGTTCAAGATCCCCGCATCCGCGGCGGAGGTGCTTACGGGCATTATCCTCTTCTTCATGCTCGGGTGCGAGTTCTTCATCAACTACAGGCTCATATTCCGCGGCAGAAAGGAGCGCAACTGATGGATCTTATTATTAATCTTCTCAATGCCGCGGTCCTTGCGGGCACGCCATTGCTCCTTGGCACCATGGGCGAGATATTGACGGAGAAATCCGGCAACCTCAACCTGGGCGTAGAAGGCATGATGTTCATGGGCGGCATCGCGGGCCTCGCTTCCTCGTTCTACTATGAGGCGGCCGTGGGCGCCGCGGCAAACGGCTTTGTATCGGCGCTTCTCGCTGTATTGGGCGCATTCCTGTGCGGCGGGCTCGGCGCGCTCATTTACAGCTTTTTGACGGTAACGCTGCGCGCCAACCAGAATGTTACCGGTCTTACGCTCACCATATTCGGCACCGGTTTTGCCAATTTCTTTGGCGAGCACATGGCGCTCAAGGCGGGCGGCTATGCCGCGGTATCGGATATTACCAAGGCGGCGTTCGGCAATATCAGCATCCCCGGGCTTTCGGATATCCCGTATATCGGCAAGCTGCTCTTCGGCTACAACTTTGTGGTGTATCTTGGGATCGTCATCGCGCTGGTACTGGCCTGGTTCTTGGGGCGTACCCGCGCGGGGTTAAATCTCAGGGCCGTCGGCGAAAGCCCGGCCACTGCGGATGCGGCGGGCCTCAATGTGGCACGCTATAAGTACCTGGCCACCTGCATCGGCGGCGGCATCTGCGGCCTGGGCGGCATGTATGTCACCATGGTCACCTGCAAAGGCGTTTGGGTGCACAACAGCATCAACGGCCAGGGCTGGATCGCGGTGGCGCTCGTCATATTCGCGGCGTGGAGCCCATTGCGCGGGCTGTTGGGCGCGCTGCTGTTCGGCGTGCTTTCCATCATGCGTATGTATGTGGGCCTTGGCATTCCCATGCAGATTTACGACATGCTGCCGTTTGTGGCGACCGTACTCGTGCTCATACTCACCAGCATCAAGGAGAGCCGCGAGCACGCGCAGCCCAAGTCCTGCGGCAATAACTACTTCCGCGAGGAACTGTAAATACTTTTGACC
>JAEYHP010000082.1 GCA_023409435.1 Bacillota bacterium
CAAAGCGTAAAATCCACATTTTGCAAAGCGCGCACGCCCGGGAATACTTTACAGATTGCCCGCATGGATAAAACGACGTCTTGCATAGGTTAACCATCCTTTAAGCGTTCCATTTTCTCAATATGGCGGTGTGGAGTATGCGGAAAATATCCATATACTCCACACCGCACATGTGATACGAAGTCCCTGTTAGGGGAAAGAAGATGATTGGCTATTCGCCCAGACCGTATGTATCGATGTCCGCCTGCGTGATGGTCGTTGCGTCAAACCCGCGTTCTTCAGAAATCACCTTCTTTTCCGCAAGCTTTTCGCCTGCTTCAAGCTTCTTTATCATTTCATTGATGACTGAAGCCTGGAAGGGGCTGCACTGACCGTCATAGTTCCAATTGCCCGCCAGCAGTTCCCTAAGCGCAAACTTGTTGCAATCGAAGCCCATGATAGTGACATCCTTGCCAACGCCGTGGGTAATACCAGCTTCATCCAGCGCTGCGACAGCGCCCCTTGCCATGCCGTCATTTTCGGCATAGATCACGTTGAATTCGTCGCCAGCATTGATGACTGCTTCTACAATTTTCTCTGCCTCAGTTTCATCCCAGGTAGCGGTCTGTTGCACAACCTTTGTCATGGCACCGGATGCAAATTCAGCGTCCAACGCGGCTGTGCGGCCAATCTGCGCATCGCTGCCCATTGCGCCCTGAATGTGGAGGACCTTATACGAGGGGAGCTTCTGCGCCTTGAGCCACTCCACAGCCGTAATGCCTTCTTTCGCCATGTCGGAAACAACAGCGGCTTCATACAGGCTCTCGTCTGCGTTGAGCATGCGGTCGAACAGGAATACTTTCACGCCAGCTTCCTTCGCGCTCGTTAGAACAGAATCCCAGCCGTCTGTAGCGGCAGCTGAGATAAGAAGATAGTCTACGCCGTCGGTGATAAACTGCCCGGCAGCATTCAACTGCTCGTCATTCTTCAGGCTGTAGAAAGTAGAAACCGCGTATCCGTTCCCTTCCGCGAAAACTTTTTCAAAGTCTGCCACATTCGCCGCGCGATATCCGGACTCGGCCGGCGGATTGTTGACGATACCAACCTTGATCAGCTTGGACGCGTTATTGGCCGCCGCAGAACATGCAACCATCCCGAGTGCCAACACTACCACAATAAGAACAGCAATAAGTTTTTTCATGGTACTGCTTCCTCCAAAATAATATATTGAAGTCCTGCATCCGCTGATGCATCCGCTTCATTTCCCTTATAGCATATAAAAAAACGAATACCAATCACTTTGGAGGAACCGCATAAGAATGTCAACCATCCCGGTTGGATTACAAACCGCCGTAAGTTTTCATACCTTTTTGAAGCCTTGGCCGCAGAAATTTTCCCACCTCATACAGTAAAAAAACGGCTGGCGAAAAACGTCGAAACCGCCAGCCAATCCCGCATATCCGGCCCAAAAATAATTCAGGCTCCGCACAATACGAAGCCTGGATGACGAACTGTTTACTCTATATTCAATATCCCCTCACATCAATCATTTCCTGCGTGATGCTGAAGCAGTCGAACCATGTCTCGCCTATGTACTTTTCCTGCTCAACCGGCTCGCCGCGCTCCATCTGCTGTATGATGTCCGCAACATAGGGCCCTTGGAGCGGATTGCATTCCACATTCAGCACAATTTTCCCTTCCTTGCAGCGGGCAAGCCCCAGCCTCGTCGCATCGAACGAGATCACGATCACGCCGCCGTCAGCGTTGCATTCTAGGCCGGCTTCTTCCATCGCGTCTATCGCGCCAAGCGCTTCTCCGTCATTTTCACAGTAAACAACGTCGATATCCGTAGTCTTTTCAAGTATGCTGCCCATGACCTCATACGCCTTCGCCCGCGTAAAATCGCCGGGCTCCTGCGCAATGATGTCCCAGTTGGAATGGCGCAGCGCCCCCTGTTCGAGCGCGGTGGTACGGCCAATCTGCGCAGAGGAGCCGATTGTCCCCTGAATATGAACGATGCGTATGGGCTCCTCCGTTCTCTGCTGCTGTTCCAGCAAACCCTCAAGCCACCCGACGGCGGTTTCGCCTTCCTTGCGGAAGTCGGAACCGATGTACGCCGCATACAGGTTCTTGTCCTCCACCTCGATATCGCGGTCGATCACAATGACAGGGATTTGGGCCTCCTTCGCTTCCTGCAATATCGAATCCCATCCCGTTTCAAGCCTTGGCGCAATCACGATATAATCCACGCCCTGCTGGATAAATGTGCGTATCGCCCTGAGCTGGTTTTCCTGCTCGTTCCGGGCGTCGTCGAATATCAATTCGTATCCGTTTTCTTCGCTCAGCGCTTTCTTCATGCTCTCGGTGTTCGCCACCCGCCACTCCGATTCGGCGCCGACCTGCGAAAAGCCAACCAAAATGAGGTTCCCGATGTCCTCTTCGGGAGCTTTCACCGGCAGCGGCGCCATATTTGCACAGCCGCAGAGCAGCAGCGACAAACACAAAGCGACTGAAAGCATTCGTTTTATCATGCTTCCATCTCCCCATCTTTCTTTTTCATGGGCATCGTCACGACAACTTTTGTGCCGGCATCCGGTACGCCTTCAATAGTCAAACCGTATTCCTTGCCGAAAAGTATTTGTATCCTCTGGTGCACTGTCCTAAGCCCAAACCCTTCCCTGCTGCCATCCATCAATGACGCCCGCACCGCGTCCAATCGCTCCTTATTCATGCCGGACCCGTCGTCCGCCACTTCCAGTATCAAATGCCTGTCCTGTGTCCGGCCGGTCACGTGGATAAACCCTTTGCGGCGGCTGATTTTAATGCCGTGATACAGAGCGTTTTCCACCAGCGGCTGCAGCGTGAGCTTGGGCAGTATATAGCTTTTGAGCTCATTCGGAATGTCGATCTCATATTCCATCATATCCCGGTAGCGCATCTGCTGAATTTCCAGATAGCTTCTTATGTGCTGCTGCTCCTCCTCCAGCGTGATTACATTCTGCCCGCGGCTTAAAGAAAAGCGGAAGTAATTGGACAGGCTGCTGACCATCGTGACCGCTTCGCTGATTTCCCCGGATTCGATCAGCCAGATAATGGTATCCAGCGTGTTATAGAGAAAATGCGGGTTCATCTGTGCCTGCAGCAGCGCAAGCATGGTGCGGCGGCGCTGTTTTTCCTGCTCTGCATTCTTATCGATTTGCTGCTTCAAGCGCCCGACCATGCTCTCAATACCGTCAGAAAGAAGCTGCACTTCCTCCACATCGGCCTGAATGGGTTCGCATACGAGCAAGCTGCCTTTGCCTATCGCCTCCAGCCTCTCGCAAATGCTTTCTATCGGGTCTACGATCCTGTGGCTGAGCTTTCTCGAATAGCTCAGTAGGATCGACAGCAGCGCCAGCGCCAAGACAACGGTCGCACCCATCAGTACGACCGTATTTGTAATCATGGTCGTCTGCAGTACGTCCAGATGCACCGCCTCGTAATAAAGATAGGTGTACATGTACTCCTGGACCAATTCCGTCGTGACATAGATGTTGTTGTTGAGCTGATCCATGCGGGAATCGTATTCTTTCGTATCCGAGATTTGCTGCATCTTCTCCTTCAGGTTTTGGCACAGGTCCAGCACGCTGCCCACGGCCCTGAGGCTGTTCTTTTCCGTCGTCGTTTCGATCAATTTGCTCGCGATCGTCTCTGCGGACTGCACTTCCTCGATCGGCAGACCTTCCGAATACTGGCTGTCGATCACATAATAGTACATTTTGAGATCGACGTCTTTCTTGAAGTCACGGTTGAAGTCGGAAGCCGTCGTGACGTTGTTTAAGATCGCGTTATACTGCAGCGCATACCCGGTGCCAAGGGATGCGACCACGATGATGACCAGCATCAGCGGTATGGTGACGATCAGTATCATCTTCCACAGTTTATGTTGCATGGTAATTTTACCGCTGCTTTTCCCCAAACGAATTGTTCCGGTCACTGCTTTCCTCCTCTGCGGTACTCGCTGGGCGTGCAGCCAGACACTTTTTTAAACACAAAGCTGAAATAATGCGGGTCCTTATATCCCACGGAAAACGCAATCTCGCTCGAACGCCTGTCGGTTTGGCGGAGCATGCGCTTCGCCTCTGCAATTCGCCTGCCGGTCAGGTATTCCACGAAGGTTTGCCCGACTTCCTGGCTGAACATTGCCGAAAAATAATTTGGGCTGATGTTTACTTTTTTGGACACCGTATCAAGCGAAATCGACTCCTCCGGGTAATGCTCGTTAATAAAATCGATTGCCTTCATCAGAAGGTCGCGCTGCTGCTTTTTGTTTTCGCTGTCGCGCAGCTCAATCGCCTGTTCCATGACCTGACGTATATATTGCCGAACTTCCGCGGGCGTTGAAATGTTGTCTTTCGGGCGCAGCTCAAGACGCCAGAAACTATCTGTGTGGCAGCCGATCACATCCAGATATTCCGCCGCCGCGAAGTAAGCCGTCATTGTCAAGTACCTGCAGAACATGGCTAAAGGAACGGTTTCTTCTCCGGCGTTTTGCAGCAGCTGGCCGATAAAGGAGTCGATTTCTTCCGACGTTCCGCTGCTGAAAAAGTTCCGAAAACGCTCCTGGCAAATCTCCTTATTGCCGGTATCCGTCCACAAGCTGTCATCTTTACGAGAATGCCGGATGCTCGCTTCAGAGAGGATGTGTTCCTTGGGGCACAGATAGCGGTACGACAAGATGCGGCTCGCCTCCGTAAAACATGACGGAATTGCGCCAAGACGCGATACCGGCGTGCCGCAGGCGATATACCAGTCCACTTCACGGCCCGCCATAGCGCAGCGGCTGCTGATATTTGCACCGCAATCGAGGGTTCGCTGCGCGATATCGTCCTTCCCGCCCTTAATCAAGACGGCGTATGTCGTGACGTTCCAGCGGAACAATAACAGCCCCCGATGGCTAATGATGTGCTGCGTCACCTCGTCCTGCACCGCCGCAAGCGTATCCGAATAGCTCTCGGGCGCGCTGCCGTCGTATTCGGCGTTGTTCAGCGAGAAAAGCACAATATTGTAATACAGGGCATTGATGTCGATACCCATCGTTTTCGCGGTTTCGGAGATCTCCAGTACGCTTAAGCAGCCGGTAACGATTTTCTCGAAGAACCGCCTGCGGGAAAACATTTCATACTCCTGCGCTTCCCGCTGAAACTTTTCGAGGTATTCCTGCTGCTGCCGCTCTTCCTCCATTTTTTTGTGCAGCGCAATCAGAACCTCTACCATTTTACCCTTTAACACCGGCTTCAACAGATATTGTTCCACACCCATGCGAATCGCCTGCTGCGCATAGGAAAAATCATCATATCCGCTGATAATGACGATTTTTGTCCTGGGCAGTTCCTTACGTACCAGCTCGATTAACGCGAGCCCGTCCATGAACGGCATTTTGATATCCGTAATTAAAAGGTCAGGCTGAATCTGACGAATCATGGGCAGCGCAAGTTCGCCATCCGAAGCGTCGCCGGCATAATAAAAGCCATACTGCTCCCAAAGAATGTTATTGCGTATGCCTTCGCGCACCACAACTTCATCCTCGACAAGAAAGATCTTGAACATCCGATCTTCCTCTCCTATTGATAATAGACGTGTCTGTTTCTCTATTGAAAATAGGTAATCTTCCCCATATATTTTGTATCATTTTACGATAATAACCAATAGGTTTTTTTCTGATATTGGTTCGATTTTTTAAGGAGTCTGCATAATCGCAATTCTTCAACCAACGTAGGACTACTCCAAGTAAGCCTGACAAGGCTTCAGCTTAAAATAAGGTATTTCCAAACGCCTTTCTTAGGGATAAAATGGATATGATTTATTCAAAAAACGTGTGTGGGTCCTGCTGTTGCCCAACCCCCACACGCATTCCCTTTGCGTTTCCTAAAAATATTTCTCGGAGGATACAAGATGCTTCATTTGAAAAAACTCGTCAAGCGGGCTTTGCCGCTTTTTACGGCCATTCTGATGGTCGCATTCGCAACGGGCTGCGGCGCTCCAAAGCTTTCCGCCAAGTTCGATGAGGAAGCCGTAAAACAGAAGGCACAGGATGTGATTGCCCTGCTCAACGCCCAGGATTCCGAGGGCATACGGGAACTCTCCGTGCAGGTCCTCAAAGACGCTCTCACGGACGACACATTCGCGCAGATTTACGCCGCGCTCGGGGAGGGCGGCGCGTTTGTGGAAGTTACGGACATAACGGCCTACGGTTCCACAGACAAGAACACCGGCGAGGAATACGCTGTTGTTGTAGCGCTGGCGAAGTACGAAAAGAAAAGTTTCACGTATACCATTTCATTCGATGCCGATATGAACCTCGCGGGGATTTACTATAAATAGGTTCTCGCGGGCTGTCGGCCCATACTTTCCAACACGAATTGCCGGAGGAGGAACCCATGAACGAGCCCCTCATTCGTTTCCAGGATGTTTCCAAGCGCTATGGATCCGTGCTTGCCGTAGACGGCATGTCCTTTGAGGTGCAGCGCGGCGAGATACTGGGCCTGCTAGGCCCCAACGGTTCAGGCAAAACCACGTCCATACGCCTGATGAATGGCGTTCTCTCGCCAGACAGCGGCAGCATTTGTGTATTTGGAATGGACCCGACGCGCCAAGGCAACCTGGTCCGCGCGCGCTCGGGCGTGCTTACCGAGACGGCCAACCTCTACGAAACCCTGACCGTGACCGACAACCTGAGATTCTTCGCCCGGCTCTATGGCGTGCCCGAAGGTGACATCCCCGGCCGCATCGATACCCTGCTGCAACAGTTCAGCCTGACGGAAAAGAGAAAAGCGAAGGTGGGCGCCCTGAGCACGGGCCTGAAAAAGCGCGCCGCTGTGGCCAAGGCGCTCATACACAACCCCGATCTGCTGTTTCTGGACGAGCCCACCTCCGGGCTGGACCCGGAAGCCGCCCGCGAGATGATCGCGCGTATCCGCACCCTGAACGCTTCCGGAGTCACCGTGTTTGTGTGCACCCACAATTTGGCGGAGGCCGAACAATTTTGCACACGCTTCGTATTTCTGGACCGCGGGCGTATTCTGGAGGCCGGTACACTGGAAGAATTGGAGCGCAAATACGTGGCCGAGATCGTGCTGCGGCTGGAGACGCCCGCATCCGCAGTACCGGAACTCCCTGCAGGCGTACCGGGTGAGGCGGTCCACGGCGGCTTCACGGTGAAACTGCCGGGCAAGGCATCCATTCCGGCCTTCTTGCGGCAGATTTGTGCCCGGCAGGATATCTACAGCGCCACCATCGAGAACAGCAACCTCGAGGCGCTCTATTTCGAGATCAGGAGGGTCAAGCCATGAACGGCCGGTCGATTACCGCACTCATGCGCAAGGATATCCGCGCCATCACGGCCAGCACGCAGATGTGGCTGCCCATGCTCATCGTGCCGCTGATATTTGTCGTGCTACTGCCCGGCGTGTTTTTAATATTGGGGCGCACCATAAATATGACGGGCGATCAGGAGGACATTCGGTTCGTCCAGCAGTTCCTTGGCGGCATCCCTCAGGGGGCGCTGCGCGCGCAGATTGAGGGCTTTGGTTCGTTGGACGCCCAGCTCGTATATCTTATGATCAATTATCTCTTTGCGCCGCTGTTCCTCATGGTGCCGGTCATGACGTCCAGCATCATGTCTGCGGCAGCCTTCGTGGGTGAAAAGGAAAAGCGCACGCTGGAAACGCTGCTCTTTACCCCCTTGAGCGAAATGGAGCTGTTCCTGGGTAAGATACTTGCAGCCTTTATACCGGCGCTGGTCGTTTCCTGGGGCGGGTTCCTGATTTTCACGGCGGAGTTCATACTATTAGGCGCGCCGTTGTTCGGGCAGCCGGTGCTGCTTGCGCCCCACTGGATGGCTATCATACTGTGCCTGGTACCGGCGCTCTCGCTGCTCATGATATTCCTTAACGTGCTGGTCAGCGCCAAGGTCAAGGGCTATCAGGAGGCGCAGCAGGTCAGCGTTCTTGTGATATTGCCCATTCTGTTCCTGCTCTACGGCCAGATAGGCGGCATCGTATTCCTGAGCACGCCGCTGTTGCTCTTCTGCGGCGTCGGCGTGTTTGTGCTGGACGCGGTGCTTATTCGCTTCGCTGTCAAAAGCTTCAACCGCGACAAGCTGTTCCGCACGCAGGTGTCCTAAGGCAAGAAAAATCAGAAATGATCACCAATTGGGAAGCCCTGAGCGTTGCCTCATGGCTTCCCATTTTTATATGCGATGACGCCGTTCCATATGAAGGCGGAGCGGCTTGCCGCCCCGCCTGCCCTCAGCACTCACCGTTCATACGGCTTTCTTCTTTTTCGCCCCAACCGCCTCCCATATGAAATTTACTGAATGTTAACACAATCGGGACGCTCAAACGCCCTGTTTTGGCGGTGCCGCCATTGACCGCTTGTTTTGCAAAGGCTATCATAAAATATATTAATGTTGGAATATATGTCGAAAATCATTCAGTTTTTATGAGGCGAACTATGCGCAAAAACAGGTACATTGCGGCTCTATGCCTTGCGTTGCTGCTTGTGGCCGCGGCCGTGCCCGCGCGGGCGGCGGTGTTTTCTACGGATGTGCGCGTGCGCATCTCAATTGGAAAGCAGCAGGATATTTCCTTCACGCCGGTGGGCGAATTTACTCTAAAAGAAGAACCTAGCCTTGCCGTGGGCAACGACGAATTGCAGGTCTCTGCCGTAGGTGGGCGCGTTTCCATGCAAATCGGCGGCAAAACCGTCACCGCCTCCTCGCTTACGCTTTTGAGCGGCAACTACGGCGAACGGACGGACTATATCCGCCTGAAAAATTCC
>JAEYHP010000071.1 GCA_023409435.1 Bacillota bacterium
CATTATACTCGCTGGATTTTTGCCGCTGTTGAGCGCGGAATTCGTGCGGCATTATCCCATGCGGATATTGAACGTCCATCCGTCGCTCATTCCTTCGTTCTGTGGCAAAGGGTATTATGGCTTGAAAGTCCATGAGGCGGCGCTGCAAAAGGGCGTGAAGCTGACGGGGGCGACGGTGCATTTTGTAAATGAAGAAGTAGACGGCGGGGATATCCTGCTGCAAAAGGCGGTCGAAGTGCACGAAGGAGATACGCCGCAACTTTTGCAGCGGCGCGTGATGGAGCAGGCGGAATGGGTGCTGCTCCCACAGGCCGTGGAACTTGTGTCATCCGCAATCGTAAAGGAGAAACTCGAATGCGCGTCATGATCATAGGCGGCGGCGGGCGCGAACACGCGCTTGCCTTAAGCGTCAGAAAAAGTCCTCTGGTAAGCGATCTCTTTGTTCTTCCCGGCAACGCCGGTATCGCGGAAATCGCCACATGCGTGCCGATTGGGGCGAAGGAACTTGGCCGCATCGTGGCGTTTGCGGTGGAACAGCATATTGAATTTGCCATCGTCGCCCCGGACGATCCGCTGGTGATGGGCCTGGTGGACGAACTGCATGCTGTAGACATTCTCTGCTTCGGGCCGGAAAAGAAGGCCGCGGTCATCGAAGGCAGCAAGGCGTTCGCAAAAGAGCTGATGCAAAAGGCGAATATCCCCACCGCGGAATACGCCGTGTTTACGGATGAACGGGAGGCGGTAGGCTATCTTGCTTCCTGCGCGTATCCCATTGTAGTGAAAGCGGACGGGCTTGCGCTTGGGAAGGGCGTCGTGATCGCCCAAGACTTTGAGGAAGCCAAAGCCGCCGTATATACCATGATGGCGGAAAAGCGCTTCGGCGCGAGCGGCGAGCGCGTGGTGATAGAAGAATACCTGACCGGTCCCGAGGTTTCCGTACTGGCGCTGACGGATGGCAAAACCATACTTCCGCTGCCCTCCTCTATGGACCACAAGCGCGTATTCGACGGGGATCATGGCCCCAACACCGGCGGCATGGGCGCGATTTCTCCCAACCCGTACTACACGGAGGAAACGGCGGAACTCTGCATGGAGCGCATATATTTGCCCACCGTCCGCGCGCTCAATTCTGCCGGGCGCACGTTCAAAGGTTGCCTGTATTTCGGGCTGATGTTGACGGAGTTTGGCCCCAAGGTCATTGAATACAACTGCCGCTTTGGGGACCCGGAAACCCAGGCTGTACTGCCGCTCATTGAATCGGGTCTCTTCGAGGCCATGCTGGCGGTGGAGGAAGAACGGCTTACGGAAGTGGAACTAAAGGTCAAGCGCGGAGCGTGCTGCTGTGTGGCGCTTGCAAGCGCGGGGTATCCGGGAAAGTATGAAGCCGAGAAGCCTATCGCCATCCAAACCGGAGAACTTGGGGAAGATGCCGCAGTTTTCCACGCTGGAACAAAATTGCAGGGTGAAAGGATCGTTACCGCTGGCGGGCGCGTGCTGGGCGTTTCCGCCGTGGGGGATACGCTTGCTTCCGCCATCAGCCGGGCGTACGGCGCACTACGGCACATTGATTTTGAAGGTATGCACTATCGAAGGGACATCGGGAAAACGGCGCTTCGCGCCAGCCAGGGGGAGTAACATGGTCTGCCGCGTTTATGTGGAAAAAAAGCGCGCGTTTGCCGCGGAAGCGGAAGTGCTGCTTATAGATATCCGCTCGTTCTTGCGTATAGAAGGGCTTACACACCTTCGTTTGCTGAACCGGTACGATGTGGAAGGTATTTCCGAAGAACTGTTCTTGCAGTGTAAAACCAACGTGTTTTCGGAACCGCAGACGGACGACTGCCTGAACGAGCTGCCGGAAGACGCGCTTTTCAACGGCTGTACCGCGTTTGCGGTGGAATACCTGCCGGGGCAGTTCGATCAAAGGGCGGATTCCGCCGCGCAATGCATCCAGCTTGTTTCTATGAGGGAACGTCCGCTGGTTCGCACCGCGAAGGTCTACCTGCTTTATGGGGATATTACGGAAGCGGAGCTTGCCGCAATCAAAAAACATGTGATCAACCCCGTGGAAAGCAGGGAAGCGTTTTTAAACAAAGCGGATACGTTTCTGGTAAGCGCTTTGGAACCCGAAGCGCCGCCGGTTCTTTCCGGCTTTTGCGCGCTTGAGGGCGAGGAAATCGGCCGGTTCATCAAGGAATACGGCCTTGCGATGGATGCGGACGATCTTCGCTTCTGTCAGGGCTATTTCAAAGAAGAGCAACGCGACCCCACGCTGACGGAGCTTCGCGCCATCGATACCTATTGGTCCGATCATTGCAGGCATACGACGTTTCTGACGGAGCTAGGCGATGTGACGTTCGCGCATGCGGATGCGCAGAGAGCATATGAGCGTTATCTCAAATTGCGCGAAACGCTGCAAATTCAAAAGCCTGTCACGCTGATGGATATCGCTACAATTGCGCAGAAAGCATTGAAAGCGGAAGGGAAACTAGGGAACCTCGACGAATCGGAAGAAATCAACGCCTGCACTGTCAAGGTCAAGGCGGAGGTGGAGGGCATTGAGGAAGACTGGCTGCTTTTATTTAAAAACGAGACCCACAACCACCCCACGGAAATAGAGCCGTTCGGCGGAGCCGCCACTTGTATCGGCGGCGCAATACGGGACCCGCTTTCCGGCCGGGCATATGTCTACCAGGCCATGCGCATTACCGGCGCCGCCGATCCGCTGGCTCCTGTGGAAGAGACCATATCTGGCAAACTGCCTCAGCGCAAGCTTGTGACGACGGCTGCTGCGGGATATAGCTCCTACGGCAACCAGATCGGCCTTGCGACAGGCATTGTAGAGGAACTATACCACCCCGGCTATGCCGCAAAGCATATGGAACTGGGTGCGGTTATCGGCGCTGCTCCCGCAAAAAACATCCGGCGGGAAACGCCCGAGCCGGGCGACGTTGTCCTGCTGCTGGGTGGGCGCACGGGCCGGGACGGCTGCGGCGGGGCGACAGGCTCCTCCAAGGCCCATAACGCGCAGTCCCTGGAGCTGTGCGGCGCGGAGGTGCAGAAGGGCAACGCGCCGGAGGAGCGGAAGCTCCAGCGCTTATTTCGCAACCCGGAGGCGGCGCGGCTCATCAAGCGCTGCAACGATTTCGGCGCGGGCGGGGTATCCGTAGCGGTGGGTGAACTGGCGGACGGGCTTATCATAACCTTAGACGCCGTACCGGAAAAATATGAAGGTTTGTCCGCAACGGAACTTGCCATCAGCGAATCTCAGGAGCGCATGGCCGTGGTGCTCGCTCCAGACGATGTGGCGGCGTTTATGCGCCTTGCCGCGGAGGAAAACCTGGAGGCCACGCAGATTGCCGTTGTGACCGGAGAAAAGCGGCTTGTCATGCGGCACCGCGGGCAGACGGTGGTCAACATCTCCCGCGCATTCCTGAATTCAAACGGCGCGCCCAAATCCGCAAGTGCGCATGTTTCTCCCGCAAAAGCGCCTAAGCGCTTTCCCTGGGAACAGGGGAGCGCAGAAGAGCGGTTATCCGCGCTTGTCGGCGACCTCAATTTCTGCTCCCGCCAGGGGCTTGCGGAACGGTTCGATTCCACGATAGGCGCGGGCACGGTATTGATGCCCTTTGGCGGCGCGCGGCAGAAGACGCCCGCGCAGGCCATGGTGGCGCTGCTGCCCGTACTGCATGGCAGCACCCGCGCCTGTTCCGCAATGGCTTACGGGTACGACCCGTATATCAGCGAGTCCGATCCGTATCGCGGCGCATACCTTGCCGTCGTTCATTCGCTTGCAAAGATTGCGGCGACGGGCGCCAACGCGGAGGACGCGTACCTGACGCTGCAGGAATACTTTCCACGTTTGGGGAACGATGTAAGCCGCTGGGGCCTGCCGCTTGCGGCGCTATTGGGTGCGGTGGACGCGCAGCTCGATTTTGGGTGCGCCGCCATCGGCGGCAAGGACTCTATGAGCGGCAGCTTTGAAACCTTGGACGTTCCGCCCACGCTCGTTTCGTTCGCGGTCGCCACCGGGGACGCAAAAACGCTCGTTTCGCCGGAGTTGAAACGAGCCGGCGCGCGGGTCGCGCTGCTTGCGCCAGACTATAAGGAAAAAGGCCTGCCAAAAGCGGAGAGCATGAAAAAAGTGTTCGGGCAGGTTCATTCGCTCATACAAAGCGGACAAGCGTTGGCGGTATACGCGCTGGGACGCGGCGGCATTGCGGAAGCGGCATTCAAAATGGGTTTAGGAAACCGAATCGGCGTACATTTTGCTGATATGGTCACGCCGGATACGCTGTTTTCCCCGCGTTTCGGCGCGTTTGTAGTGGAGCTGAAAGAAAATGTCATGATTGGAACTCCGATTGGTATCACGCAGGAGGAATATGCGTGGACGTTTGCCGGAGAAACGATTATGCTTGAAGACATAGAGCAGATCTATGAAAGCAAGCTCGCCCCCGTATACCCCATGCAGTCTAGGCACATAGAAAATAAGGATTCTATTCCCGCGTATTCCCGCCCCGAAACGCCAATAAAACATGCCGGTCCTTCCATCGCGAAGCCCCGCGTTCTTATCCCTGTATTCCCGGGTACGAACTGCGAATACGATACCGAGGCGGCGTTCCTGCGCGCAGGCGCAAAGCCGGAGCTGTTCCTCATCAAGAACCTTACGCCGCATCAGGTGGAACAATCTGTATGCGCGTTTGCGGAAGCGCTTTCTAGCAGCCAGATATTGTTCCTGCCCGGCGGATTTTCCGGCGGGGACGAACCGGACGGCTCCGGCAAATTCATTACCGCATTTTTACGCAGCCCGCGCATCCGCGAAGAAATCTCCCATCTGCTAGAAACGCGGGACGGTTTAATCGGCGGCGCCTGCAACGGCTTTCAGGCGCTTATCAAGCTTGGGCTTGTCCCGTTTGGCGAAATTCGGGATATGGACGAAGCCTGCCCTACGCTGACATTCAACGAAATCGGCCGCCATCAATCCCGTATCGTCCATACGCGGATTGCTGCAAACGGCTCTCCCTGGCTGATGTATACTGAGGTTGGGGAAGTCTACTCCGCCCCCGTTTCCCACGGGGAAGGGCGGTTCTTGTGCCCGCAGCCGCTGTTTGATACGCTTGCGGAAAACGGGCAGCTGATTACGCAATATGTGGATGATGCAGGGACACCCACTATGGATATCGCCTTCAATCCCAACGGCTCCATGGGTGCGGTGGAAGGAATTATTTCGCCGGACGGCCGCGTATTGGGTAAAATGGCGCATAGCGAGCGGACGGGGTCGTACCTGTATCAAAACGTGCCGGGCAATTACGATATGCCGCTGTTCCGCGGGGCCGTGGATTATTTCAGACGATAGCCCAATAATTCTGGGTTTAGGCAGAATTCGCGCTTGTCCGGCCTACGGTGGCGCGATATACTGATAACCAAATAACAAAGATAACTGTTCCGCTCAATGGCGAACGGAATGGCTGACCTTTGGGGTAATGCCACAGGGCAGTCAAACAGCGTCTCATTTTCTTCTCATGAGGCGCTGTTTTTTATTCGTTTCGCAGAATTCATTTGTTCTAATGGGAGACCGGCGGGCTTGTATACTGCGTATTAATGAATGCACGGTTGTCGAGGGAAATGTTACCATATAATAAAATGGAATGCAGGGAAGGAAACGAAATGAGAAGAGCGTTGCTATTGTTCCTGTTTACGGCACTATTCATTTTTACTGCCTGCGGCAAAGATACCGCCGCTCCGGGAGCTACGCCTACCCCCACGCCCGTGCTTGCTGTTGCTGACAAAACAGCAGAGCCGTCTCTTTCGGGAAATGGCGGGCAGAATACGGTCCCTCCTACGGAAACGGTTCCACCCGAGGCGACAGAAGAGGCGCAGAAAAGCAGCCTTTATGACCCGAGCATATATGTAATCGAAGCGTCCGGCTCCTGGCAACAGGAACTTGAAGCGGGGTATTATGCGAATTACGAATCTGAGATTTATCTCCACAAGATCGATTCCAACAACAACCGCGTTGTTGCGGGCAGCTACACTGGCTTTTGCTGGATCAATGTTACGCTGGATACCACGGAATTTATTCAGGATATGCTCAAAGACGTCCCTCTCGAGGTGACATTCGATGCGGGCGGGGAAGCGATTTGCGATAACCTCGGCATTTATTTAAGTGCAGAGGACGATAAGGCGTGGGTGGACTACACGATATTGGATGAAGACGGAAACCCGCTGCCGCTTACGCGGGACACACCGGTAGCGAAGGGCAGCTTTGTAGCGGTATCAAAGAATGTTTATCTGGAAGCAAAGGCGCGGGGCGCGCAGGGCGAAAAAGTGGACTATTCGGATACGGCCTCAGGGGATGAAGTGGACGTCAATTATGTGATCCATGTAGAACCGGATTCCATGGAACAGGGTGCCGTACGCAATGTAAAAATCCATCTTTTCGGCCAGGGCTTTTCGAGCGTGCTGGAAGGTACGCTTACGCGGCTTTCCGGATACCCGGACGATGTTGCAAAATATACGACCGACGCGCCGTATCAGCAGGCGCTGAATAAGCATTTGGGTGAATAAAGCGTGCCACCGGCAGAACGGCATACAGGATATGTAAGAACCTGAACGCTTGCGGTTCAGGTTCTTTTTGTCTATCGAAAACCACTGGCTGGGCCAGTGGTTCAAAAGAAGGCTTCTGCCGATAATGCGGACAGAAAAACTCCTTTTGCTTTATAATCGGAGTGCGGCCTGACAACTGCACCAGAAAAAAGCAAAAGGAGGTCATTCAAATGGGGAATGACACTAAGAGTCTATCTCACACGAAATGGAATTGCAAATATCATATAGTGTTTGCAGCGAAATACAGACGGAAGGTATTTTTCGGCGAAAAACGAGTGGAGATAGGGAAAATATTAAGGAAACTGTGTGAGTGGAAAGGGATAACGATAATAGAGGCAGAAATTTGTCCCGACCATGTGCATATGCTGCTGGAAATACCGCCTAAAGTGGCAGTATCAAGTTTTATGGGATATCTGAAGGGGAAAAGCAGCTTAATGATATATGAGCAATATCCGGAGTTAAAATACAAATACCGCAATCGAGAATTTTGGTGCCGAGGGTATTATGTGGACACAGCGGGAAAGAATGCGAAAAAGATACAAGAGTACATCAAGAAGCAGCTAGAAGAAGACAAAATGGGTGAACAACTAACTATGACCTAATAACCCGTTTACGGGTTGCAGGCAACAAGCCTATGCATGTGTCAGGCCGTACCAACGCCACGTGAGGCGTGGCTGGCATTCCAGGGTTATACCCGCATATGAAATACCCCCGGCTTCGCCGGGGGATCATTATTATGTGCAATACCGCTGTAAGCTTTTATTATCCCATGCAGGGGCAATTGAATTTGCATAGGCTAACAAGTATAATGAAAAATATCCGTCTCATTAATTCTTACGATACAACCTATCCATATAAAACGGGCTGCCTGAAGCAGAAGGATGATGCGCAATGGAAACAAAGGACTTGAAAGAAAAGC
Organism: Bacillota bacterium; assembly: GCA_023409435.1. GTDB lineage: Bacteria > Bacillota > Clostridia > Christensenellales > CAG-138 > JAEYLA01. Next base: position 7,523 of record JAEYHP010000071.1, read on the forward strand.
GGCCAGCATTGAGCAGGAAGGCAGCCGGGCTGCCAATCTCAAAGCGTTCCGAAAAAGCAGCTTTCCATATCTTTGGGTCTGGATGTTCTATTATGCGTGGGTGGTGGCGTTTTCCACCTGGTGGACGGCTACGCCCGCTACCGAAAGCGTGTTCGGGGAACAGATCCGCAGCATGATGCATATCATCAACCTGATTTCCTCTGCGGTCTGTGTATTCCTTATTCAAAAAGAAAAGGCAGCGAGCACCGGGCGTATCGGCGCCGCCCTGTTGGTTTTGGGCATGTTCGGGATGCTTTTTTTTAAATCGCCCTCGATACAGCTTGGCTGCACCATATTGATTGCCGTGTGCTTGGGTGTCGTGAATATCAGCATCTTATCTCCCTATATCTTCGTCCTCAACAATACTGAAAAGCTGTACGCCATGCTGGGAAGCAATGTGCTCATCTGCGGAGTCGGCCTGCTGCTGGAAAGCCCTTTTTTTCAGGCGCTTTCCCAAACGCAGGGGCTGATCGTATCTTTCGCGATATTGCTGACAGGGCTCATTGGCATCCTGTTTTTCCGCCAGCAAGACATAACGGAGAGGATGGAGGAAAACGCGACGGGCGCTGCCATGTTTCACCCCAAGCTTTATATTATGATATTTATTAGCTGCGTGTTTGCCATACTCTTTAAAGGTGTGGGCAAGGGGATATTCAACCTTCCCATGAAGGATACGTTGTATCCCATCTCCGTTTGGTATCACGTTGGCGGGCTAATTGGCGTGGGCATATACCTGCTGGTGTTCGCCAGGGTAAAAAAAAGCATGCATGTCGTGATTAATTTTTCGTTCTGCCTGCTTTCACTCGGCCTCCTGTGCAACGCGCTCGCGGAGCATCAGCCGTTTTTACAGATTATATTTGCGCTGTTTTTAGGCGCGGGCAACAGCATGGGCGTCGTTACCATGTACTACATGCTGGGCGTTATCGGCAAGAAGTTCCATTCCGTCAAGTACATCCAGAGGACAATCGTTTTCGTGGGCATCTGCGGCGGGGTCGCGGGGGTAATTGCCGGGAACTTGATCGTCAGCATGCGGGAAGCGACAATCGCGGCCTCGGTCATCGTTTCCACCGTCATGATGCTGCTTGTTACGTTCTATCCGCTGATGCTCAACGATCATTTCAAAAGCTGGACGCAAGACGCCGAAAAAGCGGAAATCGACAACGAGCAGCTGTTCCTCTTTAAAAAATATAGGCTGAGCAAACGCGAAACAGATGTGTGCAAGCTGTTGCTCCAAGGCTATACCATGCGGCAAATTTCCGGCATTTTGTCTTTGGCGTACCCGACGATCAATACTTATTGTACGTCTGTGTACCGGAAGCTCAGCATCAACAGCCGCACCGAGCTTTTGGTGATGTTCAAGGATTATATGAATTAAACCACATCAACGAAAAAGCGGCTTAAAACCGCTTTAGGATAACCTGTTTTTAAAATCCTCATATCCGATCCGCCGGACGGTCTCAAACGAGCCGTCCTGTTTTTTTAGCACAATATCGGGCAGCCGCATGCCGTTGAACGTGTTGTTCTTCACCATGGAGTAGATCGCCATGTCGCAGAACACCAGCTTGTCGCCCGGTTTCAATGGTGCGTCAAACGAATAATCGCCTATGACGTCGCCGGCGAGGCAGGTCGGCCCACCCAGACGGAAGATGTATGCCTTTTCATTTGCCTTGCCCGCGCCTATGATGTTGGGGCGGTAAGGCATTTCGATTACGTCCGGCATGTGGCAGGATGCGGAGGTATCGAGAATCGCGATATCCATGCCGTTATACAGCGTATCCAGCACCGTGGAAACAAGGAAACCGGCGTTCAACGCGATCGCTTCGCCAGGCTCCAGGTAGACTTCTACCCCGTAAGTCTCTCGTAAGCGGAGGACTGTGCTTATAAGCAATTCCACGTCATAGTCTTCCCGCGTGATGTGGTGCCCGCCGCCAAGGTTGAGCCATTTCATTCCGTGAAGGTTTTGCCCAAAGTCCCGTTCAAACGCAACAAGTGTGGTCACAAGCGCATCCGCGTTCTGCTCGCACAGCGTGTGGAAGTGGAGGCCGTCAATTCCTTCGAGCGCGTCCGGCTCAAATTGTTCCTTCGTGATGCCAAGGCGTGAGCAGGGGGCGCAGGGGTCGTAAATTTCATGCGTACCTTGCGTGGAGCATTCGGGGTTTACGCGAAGGCCGCAGGATTTGTCTGCAGCCAACGCGTGAGTTTTATATTTCTTCCACTGCGCAAAGCTGTTGAATATGATATGGTCGGAGACTTCGAGAATTTCCGCAAACTCGTCCTCGCGGTAGGCGGGGGAGTAAGTGTGCACCTCGCCGGGAAAATGCTCGCGCCCCAGCGTTGCTTCAAATAATCCGCTTGCCGCAGTACCCGAAAGGTATTCTGAGAGCAGCGGATACACGCGGAACATCGAAAACGCCTTTTGCGCAAGCAACACTTTAGCGCCGCTTCTTTGCCGCACATCCCCAAGTATCTTCAGATTTTTAAGCAACAGCGCCTCGTCCACCACATAGCAGGGGGTGGGGAGCGCTAAAAATTCCGCCTGCATTACGGCACCAGCACGGGGGCAAAGTCCTCTTCCCAGGGGAGACCCCACTTGTTCAATGCGTCCATGAACGGGTCGGGATCGAACTCCTCCATGTTATATACGCCGGGCTTTTGCCAGGTACCGTTCATCACCAGCATTGTGCCGATCATCGCGGGTACGCCGGTGGTGTAGCTGATGGCCTGGCTGCCCACCTCGCGGTAGCATTCCTGGTGGTCGCAGATGTTGTAAATGTAGTAGGTCTTTTCCTTGCCGTTCTTCACGCCCCTGAATATGCAGCCGATGTTGGTCTTGCCCACCGTGCGCGGTCCCAGGGAGGCGGGGTCGGGCAGCACGGCTTTCAAAAACTGCAAGGGCACGATTTCAACGCCGTTGTACATGATAGGCTCAATGCTCGTCATACCCACGTTCTCCAGACACTTCAGATGCGTCAGGTAGCTTTGCCCGAACGTCATAAAGAAGCGGATGCGGCGGATGCCGGGAATATTGAGCGCAAGGCTCTCGATTTCCTCATGGTGCAGCAGATACATGTCCTTTTTGCCCACGCCTTTAAAATCATATTCGCGCTTGATCTCCATGGGCTCGGTCTCCACCCAATCGCCGTTTTCCCAATAGCTGCCCTTTGCCGTGACCTCGCGAATGTTGATTTCCGGGTTAAAGTTGGTAGCGAACGGGTAACCGTGATCGCCGCCGTTGCAGTCCAAAATATCGATCTCGTAAATCTCGTCAAAATGGTGTTTCAGCGCGTATGCGGAAAATACGCTCGTCACGCCCGGGTCGAAGCCGGAGCCAAGAAGCGCTGTAATGCCAGCCTCCTTGAATTTTTCCCGGTACGCCCACTGCCACTTGTATTCAAACTTCGCGGTGTCCTCCGGCTCATAGTTTGCGGTATCCACATAGTTGGTCTTAGTGGCCAAACACGCGTCCATGATGGTGAGGTCCTGGTAGGGGAGGGCAAGGTTCAATACTACGTCCGGCTTTTCGCGATTGATGAGCGCGACAAGCTCGTCCACATTATCCGCATCTACCTGCGCGGTGGTAATTTTCGTGCCCCGGCCCTTGAGCTTTTCCGCGATTGCGTCGCACTTACTCTTTGTCCGGCTGGCGATGACAAGCTCGGAAAACACCTCGGCATTCTGAACACATTTGTGTATGGCAACGCCCGCGACGCCTCCGCAGCCGATGATTAACGCTTTTCCCATGGTATGTCCTCCTAAACTGATTTCGTTTGTTTGATTAAAAGGTGCAACAGAAGCTCCCGCAGCAGCTTACAGGCGGTGGCGGTGGAAGCGCCGCTCGCGTCAAGCATCGGGGAAAGCTCCACAAGGTCGCAGCCTACGATGTTCGCATGGTCCGCCACCGTGCCCATCGCGCGCAGCAGCTCCAAAAAGCTGACGCCGCCGGGCTCCGGCGTGCCGGTGCCGGGGAATACGGAAGGGTCCATTACATCAAGATCTATCGAAAAGTATACGGGCTTGCCGGAGAGCTTCTTCAGCGTTTCCTCCAAACCGAAGAAGCCGAATTTCTGGGTCGTGACATGCTCTTTTCCCCACAGGAATTCCGCACGTTCACCGGAGCGTATGCCGAACTGGTATACGCGCCCGTCGCCCGTTAACTCCGCGCAGCGCCGCATGACGGTGGCATGGGAAAGCCTGGCCCCCAGGTAGTCTTCCCGAAGGTCGGCGTGCGCATCAAAATGGATGATGCAAAGGTCCGGATATTTCCGTATGGCGGCGCGCACCGCGCCCAATGTGACAAGATGCTCCCCGCCGATCATCAGCGGCAGCTTTCCGTCCGTAAAAAACGTATCCGCCGCGCGCTCTATTTCCTGTAACGCAAGCGAAGCGTCGCCGATGCACAGCGTCAAATCCCCCGCGTCGAACACGGAATAATCCGTCAGATCCGCGTCGAGATACGGGCTGTAGGTTTCCAACCCATAGGATTCAGGCCGCATGGCGCGGCTTGCAAAGCGCGCGCCGGGCCTGTTGCTGGTGGTGGAGTCAAACGGCGCGCCGTAGACGACGATGTTCGCGTCCTCATAGGCTGCGTCGCAGCCGAGGTATGTTTCAATGTTCGATTTCCACATGCTCTGCAAGCTCCTGTACAAAAGATGGTAGCGCGAAGGACGCGCGGTGCAGGTTGATGTTGTAATATCGCGTTTTTAGATTCAGCGCTTTCCATGCCGGGGACTGGAGATTCTTGATGGGGTGCAGCCCTTTCGAGGCAAACCCGAACATCCAGTGGCCGGAAGGATAGGAAGGAATATGCGCCTGGTACAGCTTGCACACGGGGAATGTCGCGGCGATCCGCTGGTGCGCGCGCTGCATCGCCTTCGCATCTTCCTCATAGAAGGGGCTTTCGTTCTGGTTGACCAATATTCCGTCCTCACGGAGCGCCTTGTAGCAGTGGCCGTAGAATTCCCGCGTAAACAGGCCTTCCCCGGGCCCGAACGGGTCGGTGGAGTCAACCAAAATGAGGTCGTACGCGTCCTCGCGGCTGCGAATAAACTTTAATCCGTCCTGCACATGGATTTTCACGCGCGGGTCCCTCAAGCTGCAGGAAATGGATGGGAGGTATTGTTCGCACAGGTCGATCACGCGCCCGTCGATCTCCACCAGATCGATGTGTTCAATGCTATCATACAGGCACAGTTCGCGCACGGCGCCGCCGTCCCCGCCGCCTATGACAAGCACGCGCTTTGCTTCCGGGTTTACGCCCATAGGCACATGCACCATCATTTCGTGGTAGATGAACTCATCCTTTTCTGTGCACATCATAAAGCCGTCCAAAGCGAGGAAACGTCCAAACTCCCGGCTTTCAAATATTTCAATGAGCTGGTAGACACTCTGTTCGGAACAAAGCTGCCTTTCCACCTGTATGGAAAGCCCCACGCGGGGCGTATGCATTTCGGTAAATGTCAGGCCCATACCTAGTCTCCTTCCAGCACGTTGAGCCGCTCAATCGCAAGATCCTCGGGACCTGTCATGGAGCAGCCCTTTTCCTTGGCATAGCGGATGTAGCCGATAATGTCCGATGTAATGCGTTCTCCGGGGGCCAGTATTGGGATGCCGGGCGGGTAGCACATGACGAACTCGCTGCAGATGTGCCCGTGCGTCTCACTAATGGGCAGGCTCGTTTTCTTTGCGTAGAATGCCTCCTGCGGGGAAACAACCACCTGCGGGGAAATGTATTCGTGCCGCATCAGGTTGGCTTTGTCCCGCTTATAGCGCCTGCGGATGTCAGCTAAAGCGCTGACCAGCCGCTCGATATCCCGTTCGCGGTCGCCTACGGACACATAGGCGAGTATGTTGCCCAAATCTCCAAACTCGACCTGGATGTCATATTCGTCCCGTAGGATATCGTGCACCTCAATGCCCGCGAGGCCGGTACCCAGCGTGTTTACGGAAAGTTTGGTAACGTCAAAATCGAACACCGTATCGCCGTTTACAAGCTCCCTGCCGTAGGCGTAGTAATCACCGATCTCATTGATTTCCTCCCGGGCATAGGAGGTCAGTTCCTGTACGCGGGCAAATATTTCACGGCCGCGCAGGGCGAGGTTCTTTCTGGAAATATCCAGGCTGACCATCAGCAGATAGTTGCCGCTGGTGGTCTGCGTGAGGTTGATCACCTGGCGGACATAGTCGTCGTTCACATCAGGGCCTGTCAATAAGAGGCTGCTTTGCGTCAGCGATCCGCCGGATTTGTGCATGCTCACGGCTGCCATGTCAGCGCCCGCCGCCATAGCGGCGGGCGGCATGTCTTCCCCGAATGAAAAATGAGTGCCGTGCGCTTCATCCGCCAACACCTTCATGCCCCGTTCGTGAGCAAGCTTGGTGATCGCCTCGATATTGGAGCAAATGCCGTAGTAGGTGGGGTTGTTCACAAACACGGCCTTTGCGTCCGGGTGCGCATCCATGGCGGCTTTTACGCTAAGAAGCCGCATTCCCAGCGAAATGCCAAGCCGCTCATCCGTTTCCGGGTTTACGTAGATGGGGACGGCCCCGCATAATATCATTGCGTTGATAACGCTTCTATGCACGTTGCGCGGCAATATCAGCTTATCTCCCCGTTTGCAGACGGAAAGTATCATGCTCTGAACGCTGGAGGTCGTGCCGCCAACCATAAAAAAAGCGTGGGACGCATGGAACGCCTCAGATGCAAGCGCCTCCGCTTCCGCGATGACCCCTATGGGGTGGCAGAGGTTGTCGAGCGGCTTCATGCTGTTGACGGCAACAGAAAGGCAGTCCCGCCCTAAAAACGCCATCAATTCCGGGTTGCCCTTGCCGCGCTTATGGCCGGGCACATCAAAGGGAACCACGCGCATGGCGCGGAATTCTTCCAGAGCCTCCATCAGCGGGGCGCGGTGCTGGTTAAGCATAGCTATTCGACCTCCTTTCCTATTTAATAAACATTGCCGGGTTTATTCATACACGTTCCGGCCGGAATAAATCTCTATCATTTCGCGGCGCAGGTTCTCCATGATGGAGAGGCGCACACGGGGGGAAAGCTCGTAGATGTCCGTATTGAACAGGTAGTTCTGCAGGTTGACCTCTTTTAGCATCATCCTGCTGTGGAAGAGGTTGGCCTGGTAGACGTTCACGTCGATCACGTCGTACTTTAACAGGATGTCGGGGTCTATATAATCCTGTATGGACGTGATCTTGTGGTCCATGAACACCTTTTTGCCGTCCAGGTTCCGCGTGAAGCCGCGCACCCGGTAATCCATGGTGATGATGTCCGAATCAAAGCTGCCGATCAAAAAATCCAGCGTCCGAAGCGGCGTGATCTCCCCGCAGGTGGCAACGTCGATATCCACGCGGAACGTCGCGATGCTCGTCTCCGGGTGGTATTCGGGGTAAGTGTGCACGGTAATATGGCTTTTATCCAGATGCGCCAACATTACGTCGCCCGGCAGACAGCGCACGTTTTCTTCCGCGAGAAGGAACGTGACGCTGGCGCCCTGCGGCTCGTAATCCTGCTTGCTGACATTCAATACCTGCGCGCCGATCATTTCTGAAAGCTTGTGCATGATTCCGGTGAGCCGTTCGGAGTTGTACTGCTCGTCTATATAGGCGATATAATCCCGCTGCTCCCGCTCCGTCTTCGCATAGCAGACGTCGTAGATGTTGAAGCTTAGGGCTTTGGTCAGGTTGTTGAACCCGTAGAGTTTGAGCTTATCCATATTGAAGCCGCCTCTCCTTCTTGTAGTTGCGGGCAATAAAAAACGCCCGGTACTTTTGTGCATGATACACCCACAGTACACAGGCGATACAATCTTTCTTCAAAAACCGTTTTTGCGCAGTTTGCCCCATGGCAGACCCATTCTGCGCGGTATTCAGCTTTTGGTTGATCAGAGTCTATATAGCAAGGAATTACTTTTACTACTCTTATTGATCGTTCACAAGTGTTTGCGCAAATGCTTGCACATGGCTGAACCTCAGCCTTAACCCATAAATTCCGAACCCGCTGGCTCGATCAATAAGGCAACAAAGTTGCCAATTTCGGCTTTTGACCCGGCTGTCCGTCTGGCCTAAAATCCACCTTTACGCTGCACGGAGGATGGTCAAAAAATTCTTGCTAAGTAGGCTCTAATTCCTCTTTCGCAGTGTGAATTATAGCGGATATAAGTAGTTTTTGCAACTGTTTTTTATCATATACTTTTTTGTTGTAAAAGGTTACGCAAATATGCGGCGCAAAGCATATGCTTTGCGCCGCAAAATGGATTTTGATGAAATATATGTATCAGGAACAAACAAATTTCCCGCCGTTCACATGCAGCGTCTGGCCGGTCACATAGGCGGAATCGTCCGTCGCCAAATAAACATAGGTCGGCCCAAGCTCAAACGGCTGCGCCGCGCGTCCGAGCGGGGTATCCTGGCCAAAATTCGCCACATTCTGCTCGTCAAAACTTGCGGGGATCAGCGGCGTCCATACGGGGCCGGGGGCTACGGCGTTTACTCTTATACCGCGCTTGGCTAAGGACAGCGCCAGCGAGCGCGTAAACGTCACGATCGCGCCCTTGGTGGAGGAATAGTCTAAAAGCGTATCGTGCCCGCCATACGCCGTGACAGAGGTGGTGTTGATGATACACGCGCCCTTATTCATATGGGGGAGCGCCGCCTTCGCCATATAGAAATAGCTGAAAATGTTGGTCGCAAACGTTGTTTGCAGCTGTTCGGCCGTAATATCTTCCAGCCGCTGCTGCGGGTACTGCACGGCGGCGTTGTTAACCAGTATGTCGATGCGCGAAAATGTCTGCATGGTTTTTGCTATCGCGTCTGTCGCCGTCTGCTCCTGCTTGAGGTCGCCCGCGATCACAAGGCAGCGTCTTCCCGTCTGCTCCACCTGCTTCTTGGTTTCTTCGGCGTCCGCGTTATTGCTTAAATGTACGATCACGATATCCGCGCCCTCTTTCGCGAACGCGACCGCCGCGGCCTGACCGATGCCGCTGTCCCCGCCTGTGATGATGGCGACCTTGCCCTTTAGCTTGCTGGAGCCGTCATAGGTTGGGTTGTCGGCTACGGGTTCCGGCGTCATTTCGTTCTGGTCGCCGGGCTGCTTGTTCTGGTGCTGCGGCGGGAAGCCGGACGGCGTCTCCGGGGATGAATTTTGGTAAGTGGATGGTTTGTCCTGCATGGGATACCTCCGCGTTTTTCGTTATGTTCTGCGCGAAAAGGGGCGTTTATGCGGCAAAATCGCACGTCTGATTGGGAATCATATATCCTGCGTGCTTCCGTTGCCAGATGTCTTTTCAAACGTTATACTTATATAAACATAACGGCTGTCATTTCTAAAAGGCGAGGGGAGTACAGATGCATATCAAACAGGAAGTCAGTGTCAGCAAAATCGGGAAGGACGCGGAGGATTTGTTCCGCGGCGGCTTTTTCTGCTCGGAGGCGCTGATGAGTTCCATACGTTCCAATTTCGAGCTGGATGTTCCAGAAGCGGTCATTTCCATGGCATCCGGTTTCCCGATAGGGATCGGGAGGAGTAAATGCCTGTGCGGCGCGGTATCCGGTGGGGTCATGGCACTGGGGCTGTTTTTTGGACGTACCGTGCAGGGCGACCCGAAGGTGGAAAAGAATCTCTCTGTCGCCAAGGAACTGCATGATTATTTTAAGGAAGCGAACGGCAAAAACTCGCTGTGCTGCCGTGTGCTCACCCGCGAATTCGATATGAGCAAGGGCGAGCACAAGGAACAGTGTATCGCGCTTACCGGCATGGTTGCGCGCAAGGTGGCAGAAATCATCATCCGCGAGCTTTCCTTAACCAATCTCGACGCGGCGTAAGGGGGAACCATATGAAAAAACTGCTTCAGGCAATCCCGCTCCCGCTTTCCGGCGTCATGCTGGGCTTTGCG
>JAEYHP010000170.1 GCA_023409435.1 Bacillota bacterium
ACATCATACTGTTCCAGAGCCAGACCTCGTTTTCGGAAACCGTAGAACTTATTCGCAACGATATCCTGAAGAATTACTCCGACTCCGCCTACCGCCTGGACGATTTTATCAAGTCCCTGCCGTTCAACTACGATTACCTTAGAAAGCTATTCAAAAAAGAAATGAACGTCACCCCGCAGGGGTATCTGACCGGCATGCGCATGAAAAAGGCGGAGATGCTGCTAAAGGCCATGCGCGCCAACGAGTACAGCATCGCGGAAGTCGCCGATATGTGCGGGTTTGACGAGCCACTTTATTTTTCCCGCGTGTTTAAAAAGCACTTTCACAATTCTCCGAGCGCATTTGCCAACTCGAAAGGAAAATAACCGCGATCCATCCCTTTCTGCCATATCCCTCATCCGTTTTGTGCATGTATTGTCCATTTTGTGCTATTACCGCCGTTTATAGGGCGGATATAATGAAAAAACGGCGCGTATTTCACATCTCTCTTTTTCTTTTGCCGCAAAATCAATAGATGGGGGATGCTACCATGATACTGGACCGATTTAGCTTAAAGGGCAAAGTGGCAATCGTAACCGGCAGCAATACGGGGCTTGGGCAGGGCTTTTGCGTGGCTATGGCGGAGGCCGGTGCAAACGTGATGGGCGTGAGCCGGTCTTCTAGCGACGAAACGCTGGAAAAAATCGGGCCGGAGCAGTTTGCCTACGTCATGGCGGATCTGACCTCCATAGAACCCATTGAACGCATACTCGACGCGGCGGTGGAGCGCTACAAACGGGTCGACATCCTCGTCAACAACGCGGGCATTATCCGCCGGGAGGACGCGGTTGCGTTTACCGAGCAGGACTGGGACGATGTATTAAATGTGAACCTCAAGACGGTATTCTTCTTTTCCCAGGCGGTAGCCCGTCGGTTTATCGCGCAGGGCACGGGCGGCAAGATCATTAATGTTGCCAGCATGCTTTCCTACCAGGGCGGAATCCGCGTACCCAGTTACACCTCCTCGAAAAGCGCCATCAAAGGCCTCACCATGGCGCTCGCAAACGAGTGGGCGAAGTATAACGTCAACGTCAACGCCATAGCGCCCGGCTACATGGCCACCAACAACACGCGGCAGCTTCGCGCGGACAAGGCGCGAAACGAGGCTATATTGGAACGCATCCCCGCGGGGCGCTGGGGCACGCAGGAGGATATCATGGGGGCGGGCGTGTTCCTTGCTTCCGCGGCCGCCGATTATGTCAACGGCTTCACGCTTGCGGTGGATGGCGGCTGGCTGGGGAGATAGGCTGGCAGCGCTCGGCACCGGATTCCGGAAGGCTTCCAACCGCCGAAGAGCGACATGCGAGGTGGCGGCGGAGAGCCTTGCGGTGCAAGGCTCTCCTTGCAGGAACAACCTGTGCCATAGGCACAGGTTGTTCCTGCAATCCTCGAAAAAGTGTCGCAAGACACTTTTTCGAAAAGCCCAAAAGTACGCTTCGGCGCGCTTTTTTTATTGGAACGGACTTGCGGGGAAAAGGGATGATTTCGGCATGGGTTTTTCCGGCAGGATGTCCGAATTATCCGTATTGACCGTGAAGCGTATCCGTATCGTCCATAAGGAATGTGTTTTTTTGAATGGATTTTCTGGGAAAATCGAATATAATGATACCAGACAGTAAAAATCATACAAGCAATGAAGCGCACATTGAATTTTGATCCTTGAGGCCAATTGGGGCCAGTCCTTCTTTCTACTATTTTCATTCGAACCATCCTGCTGCAACCGGGTAATTTTATGAATCTGGCAATACGCGCGCACGACCTTGGCGTAAAAGGTACAACGGATATTTTGGACCGGCTTAGCGCTTATGAAATAGGCGGGCTGCAGTTGGTCTGCTACAAATCGTTTGCGGATATACCCTATGCGCCGGGCGGCATTACGGAAAAACGCGCGGCGGAAATCGGCGGGGCATTTTCAAAGGCCGGAAAACGCGTGGAACTCATCGGCGCGTATTTCAACCCCGTACACAGCAATTTACAAAAGCGTGAGACCGGCATTGCCGTATTCAAGGACTATATCGGGCATGCCAAGGCGCTTAAATGCGATATCGTAGGTTCCGAAACCGGCTCCTATAACGACGACAAGTGGACCTACCACCCCAAAAACCGAGCGGAAGAAGCGCTGCGGGCGGTGGTTGCAACGTTCCGGGAACTGTGCCGGGAAGCGGGGCGTTTTAAAGTCAACGTGGGCATTGAGGGCGCAAGCGGACATGTGTGCTACGACGTAAAGACGTTAAAGCGCGCGGTGGACGAAATTTCGGCGGAAAACCTCCGCGTCATATTCGATCTTTATAATTTTTTAGACGAAACGAACGCAAAAAACTATCTGGATATTTTAGATGAAGGCATCGAGACATTCGGGGACAGGATTCGCTGCTTCCACATCAAGGATTGCAAATTTACAAAAGACGGTCCGGTACAATGCGCGGCAGGCGAGGGAGAACTGAACTTTCAGGCCATATTCAGCGCGATCAAACGCCACAATCCGGACGCCGTTCTTATACTCGAAGGCACAACGGGGGCGGATGTCCCCGGAAGCATACAGTTTATCAACGAAAAATGGGAAGGGACGCAACTATGAAATTCGACATCCGCTACAGCAACCATCCATCGGATTCGCGCAGGTACGATACCGCTCTGCTGCGCGAACATTACCTGATTTCCTCCATATTTGAAGCGGATGAAATCGTATTGACATACTCCCACCAGGACCGTATCATAGCGGGCGGCGCCATGCCGGCACACAAGCCCCTGATCTTGGAGACCTCAAAGGAGCTGGGCAGCGAGTTTTTCCTGGAACGGCGCGAAATGGGCGTCATCAACATCGGTGGCGAAGGCGAAGCCGTGCTGGACGGGGAAGTTTACCGCATCGACAGCCGCGGCGGGCTCTATATCGGAATGGGTACAAAAATGGTGGAATTCCGCTCGGTAAGTGCAGAAAACCCCGCGAAGTTCTATATCAACTCCTGTCCCGCACATCAAACGTATCCTACCGTCATCATCGGGCAAAAGGACGCGAACGCCGTGCCCACGGGCGAGGACGTCAACGTCAATAAGCGCGTCATCTACCAGTACGTGCATCCGGATGTCTGCTCATCCTGCCAGCTCGTCATGGGCATGACGGTATTGGAACCCGGCAGCGTATGGAACACAATGCCCTGCCACACACATGAACGGCGCATGGAGGTCTACCTGTATTTCGATTTGGAGAGCGATAACATTGTGTTCCACATGATGGGCACCAAGGACGAGACCCGGCACATCGTCATGCGCAACGAACAGGCGGTGCTTTCCCCGAGCTGGTCGCTGCACGCGGGCGTGGGCACAAGCAACTATACGTTCATCTGGGGCATGTGCGGGGAAAACAAGACATTTACGGATATGGACCATATCCCCATGGAGCAGTTGCTCTAAATACCGACAATACATGCGGAAGGGCGATCAAATGACGCACTTGAAGCTAGAGAACATCAACAAAGTATACGACAACGGCTTTCACGCGGTGCACGATTTTTCTATCGACATCGAGAAAGGCGAGTTTGTGGTGTTTGTAGGTCCTTCCGGTTGCGGCAAATCCACCACGCTGCGCATGATCGCGGGCTTGGAGGAAATCACGGACGGCACGCTTTTCCTTAACGGCGTGCCATCTAACAGCAAAAGCCCGCGCGAGCGGGGCGTCGCCATGGTATTCCAGTCCTATGCCCTCTATCCACATATGACCGTGTATGAGAATATGGCGTTCGGCCTCACGCTCAAGGGCATCAACGAAGACATCATCGAGGGGCGCGTGAAGCGCACCGCAAAAATATTGGGCCTGAGCGAGTATCTGGACCGCAAGCCAAGGGAGCTTTCAGGCGGGCAGCGGCAGCGCGTGGCGGTGGGCCGCGCCATCATCCGCCATGTGGAAGTGTTTTTGATGGACGAACCGCTAAGTAACCTGGACGCCAAGCAGCGCGTGACCATGCGCTCGGAACTCATCCACATCCACCGCAGGGTGGGAGCGACCACCATATACGTCACGCACGATCAGACCGAAGCCATGACAATGGCGGATAAAATCGTTGTGATGAAGGACGGCTACATCCAGCAGGTCGGAACCCCGCATGAGCTGTACTTCAGTCCCGTCAACCAGTTTGTGGCCGGGTTCATCGGGGAGCCGCCCATGAATTTCATAGAATGCGACACAACGGGCGGCATATTCGACTGCACGGGAACGGACGTATCGTTTGATCTCTGCCGCGCGTTTCCTAGTATCTGCCGCGCCTTTAATGGCAAAAAGCTTGTTGTCGGTTTCCGGCCGGAGGCGGTGTCCTTCCTGAAACCGGGCATGAACGCTCAGACCGGCATCACCGTGGAAACAACCGTTTCCCTTACGGAACTTTTGGGGGACAATGTGAACGTCTACACAAGCATCGGGGAACACAGGCTGATTATGAAGGTTTCCCCGTATGAGGAGCCAAGGCCCGGCGACGTCTGCCGCTTCCATGTTCCCTATGAAAGCCTTTATCTGTTCGACGGGGAAACGGCGCAAACGTTGCGGGAAGAAAAGTAGCGTTCACAGTCTTCCCGCAACGCCTGCGCGTCAGAGCAGGAAAGCCGTTTGGCCCAGGGAACGGCGTTGGGTAAATGCGTTGACCCGCCGTATAGAAACCGGGCGGTGCGGTCTCTGGCGGTATCGTTCCATTTGTCAAAGCCTTCGGGCCGGATGTGCGAGGAAAGCGCGCAGTCTAGAAACATCGCTTTTCCAAAGTCCCGCCAGGGTCGGGCAAGAAAAACACTGTGCTCCCCGCAGCCCATATGGTGGAAGGCGCAATCTACAAACTGAAAGCCCGCGCGCTGCTTGAGCGAATGGGCGGGAGCGGCCACAAAACCAATTTCCCTAGTATCGTTCACGGAAACGATATCGCATTGATAGAACCACGCGTTCGCGCATCCGAATATAAAGTCCACGCTTCCTTCGATTTGGCACCCATAAAACAGCTGGAGCATTTCCCCTTCAAAGTATCGTTCCTCGTCTTTGAGGAAGGCATCATACCGTACGATCAGGTCGTCGGGCAGAGGCCCGCAAAACAGCGTATCCTGCGTGGATATCAGCACGCAATCTTCAACCAGTACGCCGTCACCGTAAACGCTCAACGCAACGCTTTGCCCCTTATGGACAGGATCGCCCGCGGCGTTTTCGATACAAAGCCTTTTGAGCGTCACGTTGGGCGCAATGATATTCATGGTATAGGTACGGAACGTGTTGTATTCTTTCCCGTCGGCGGGATGGAGCTTGTTGGCGTAATCGTCGTTTACAATGACGACGTCCCGGGAAGAGTTCCCTTCCCCAATGAGCGTGAGGCCGGTCTTGTTGATGATCAGCTTTTCGCGGTAGACGCCGGGGCTCAACAGAAGCTCTGCCGCAGTGCCGGGGGCTACCGAGTCGATGGCCTGCTGGATGGATTGGGAAGGGTTCAGGCGGATGGTGTACATAAGCGCCTCCGGGTTTTTGTTTAGGGTGAGTGTAGTACGGCGTATGCCGGATTGTCAAGGCGGGGGTAACGTATGAGCCTCAAACGGTACATGTGCATCGATCTCTTCATACTGGGCGCGATCCTGTGCGGGCTGGAGTTTTTAAACAGCCTGGCGCTTACGTACTTCCCGGGCGAAGTGTTCACGCTTTCCGTCGTGCTGCCCATAACTTTAATCGTGATGATGCGCTGGGGCGCGTACGGCGTGCTCCATGCGGTTGTGGGCGGTCTTGTTTACTGCATATTCAATCAGGGCGGATTGAGCGCGTATGTGATATATACTCTGGGCAACGCCTGCATCGCTTTGAACCTGATCTGGTTCAAAAAAATCGGCAAGGAAGCAGTGCGGCAAAGCATTCTCTATACGGTGCTGTTCGCATTAAGCGGATATGTCGCCATGAATATCGGCCGGGCGGCATTCGCCGCCACATTGGAAGGGATGCCGTTTGCCGCGCTTACGGTCAGGTATTTGTCTGTGGAATCGTTAAGTACTCTGATCGGCGTCGTGGTCGTGCTCATTGCGCGCAGGCAGAACGGGCTGTTTGAG
>JAEYHP010000025.1 GCA_023409435.1 Bacillota bacterium
AGGCGCTTGCTTCCATATGTCAAGCACTACAGGCTGCTGCTTGCATTCGCCATATTGACGGCGTTTGTGGGCAGCGTGCTCTCGCTCGCAGGGCCGCTGCTGATGGGCCGTGCGATCGACCATATCATAGGGCCGGGGCAGGTGGAGCTTGCGCCGATTTTGCGCATCCTCGGCACGATGGCGCTACTGTATGTCGTCAGCAGCGTCGCGCAGTGGTTCATGCAGACGCTTTCTGCCGCCATTGCGGCGCGCACGTCCGCCGATATCCGCAAGGACGGGTTTTCCCGCCTTTCCATATTGCCGCTCAAGTATTTTGACAGCCGTGCCCACGGCGATACCATCAGCCGCTTTACAAACGATTTGGAAGCGGTGTCGGAGGGCCTCACGCAGGTCATCACGCAATTGTTTGCGGGCACAGTGACCCTTTTGGGTACGCTTGGGTTCATGCTTTCGCTTTCCGTGCCCATCACAATGGTGGTCGTGGTGGTGACGCCGCTGTCCATCTGGGTGGCGGGAAAAATCGTAAAAAGCTCGGCGCGCATGTTTCGCGAGCAGAGCCGGACGCTTGGTGAGCTCAACGGTTATGTGGAGGAAATGGTCGGCGGCGGGCGCGTCATAAAGGCCTTTGGGCAGGAAGAGGCGTCCCAGAAGCGGTTTGAGGAGATCAACGCAAGGCTCTATAAGGTGGGGCAGCTGTCCCAGTTCTATTCTTCCCTTGCAAACCCGTCCACAAGGCTCATCAACCATACGGTATACCTGCTGGTAGGCGTCATCGGCGCGCTGCTTGCGGTGGGGCAGCAGCTTTCCGTGGGCGCAATCGCAAGCTTTTTAACCTATGCGGTGCAGTTTGCGCGTCCCATCAATGAAATCACTGGCATCACCACACAACTGCAGAACGCCGCGGCCTCATTGGAGCGCGTATTCGCGCTGCTCGATACGCCGCCGCAGGAGCCGGATGCAGCCGATGCGGCGCATGACGTACACGCGCGCGGCAATGTGGAGTTCCGCGACGTGGGGTTCTCTTATCAGCCGGAGGTTCCATTGATCGAGCATTTTTCGCTGCGGGTGTCCACCGGAAAGACGGTGGCGATTGTGGGTCCGACAGGGGCGGGGAAGACGACGATCGTCAACCTGCTGATGCGCTTTTACGAGATCGATGCGGGCGCAATATTGCTTGACGGCGTAGACATCCGGAACATCGGCAGGGATGCGCTCCGGCGCTCATTCGGCATGGTGCTCCAGGACAGCTGGCTGTTTTCCGGCACTGTGCGGGAAAACATCGCCTATGGAAAGCCGGAGGCGACGGCGGAGGATGTGGAGGAGGCCGCCCGCGCGGCGCACGCGCACGGCTTTATCAGGCGTTTGCCGCAGGGGTATGATACCGTGATCGCGGAGGACGGCGGCAACCTGTCCGAAGGGCAGAAGCAGCTTTTGACCATTGCGCGCGCCATGCTTTCCGATCCGCCCATGCTGATACTCGATGAAGCCACAAGCTCTGTCGATACCCGCACCGAGCAGCGCATCCAGCGCGCGTTTTTAGCGCTGATGCAGGGCCGCACCAGCTTTGTGATTGCGCACCGGCTCTCTACCATACAGGGTGCGGACGTCATTTTGGCGATGGATCAGGGCAAAATCGTGGAGATGGGCACCCATAACGAGCTATTGAAAAAAGAAGGGTTCTATTTTAGGCTCTATAATAGCCAGTTTGCGAAATAAGGCTGGCGGGT
Source organism: Bacillota bacterium (assembly GCA_023409435.1). Taxonomy (GTDB): domain Bacteria; phylum Bacillota; class Clostridia; order Christensenellales; family CAG-138; genus JAEYLA01. Next base: position 1,728 of record JAEYHP010000025.1, read on the forward strand.
GGATGGATTCCAAGGTGAGTACGGCAAATGCCCACGTGCTGCTGTCCGGGTCCTTCTTGACCAGCATGGTTTGCGAAACGGTACGCGCCGCGCTCCCGTCCGGCGCGGGGAGGACATACTCAATTGCGTTTCGGACATCAGAAACAAAAACACAGGCGTGCCGCCTGAAAGGCGCGCATTACAGGGAACTGTTGCGGCATGCCCATAATTATGGTATTATATGTAAAAAATGGAACAACAGGAGGGTGTGGGGACGATAGATGGGATTTCGTAAAACGCTTTTTAAGTTTTTTTATAAACATTGTATCGATACATTCGGGGAAGACACAGGAAGCAGAATTTATGAAGCGGCTGAACATGCATTGGCCGAAATGATCAATGAAGCCGACTATAAGGACAGCAAAGCGATAGAATGGCACATGCGCAAAAACATGCTGCCCACCATAGCCATGTATGCTGCATTTCGGCAATTTGAAATTACGTGTGAAAGTGCCTATGATCATACGGCGGAGGTGCTGCAGATCGCATGTAAAAAAGTACAAGAGAGAAATCGTTTTATCGGGAAAATGCCGTTTGGCTATCGCCTGTTTCAACTGTTTTGCAGATCGTTTTTCGAAAAGCAATACCCCAGAGAAGGATGGGACACGCAATGGATCAAATATGATAATGAGGAAATCCATTTGGATATTACAAGTTGTATCTATTTAGAAACTACGAAAAAATATCATTGCCCTGAACTGTGCCCTTTGTTTTGCGCGAATGATGAGATAACTTTGGCGGGATACAGTCCCAATATTATGTTTGAACGCAGCGGGACGATTGGCAGAGGACAGGCTAAGTGCGATTTTCATTTTACAAACCAAAAGTACAAACAACGGGTATAAGCCCTCCGCGTTCCTGCCGCGGCGAAATCACAAAATAACGGGCTGTCTTGGATGATACAGCCCGTTGTTCGTTATGGCGGCAGTATTACCGGGCGCTTACCGCAACCTACGGTACAACGCCATCGCTTCCTCCATGGGCCGTAACCCGCTTGTGGAGTCCGCCTCAGAGAGCGAGCACGCAGCCGCAGCCGTTCCAAGCTCGATCGCTTCGCACAGCGCATAGCCCTGATAAGCGCCGTACAATACGCCGGAGCAGAACGCGTCCCCCGCGCCCACACTGCCTTTGATATAACCTGCGGGCAGGCGCAGGCCGGGAACCTCCACATAGGCGTTGTGTTCATCAAGGCCATAGCCGCCTTCGGGGCAGTGGATGACCGCCCAGGTGGAAACACCCATTTCCTTGAGCTTCAAAAGCGCCGCCTCAAGGTTTTCCTGGAGGAGCGCATCCGTCCCGCTGCGCAGCGGCACACCGGTCGCGGCGCTTGCTTCAAGCTCGTTGATGATGCAGTAATCCGTATACTTGAGCGCGGGCGGAACCAGCTTTTTCGGCCGCTCGCTTGCCTCGCTGACGATATCGATGGAGGTCTTGATGCCGTGCTGTTTGGCGTTTCTCAGCAGCCGCGCCATTTTGGTACCGTATTCCGCATCCTCCTGATCCAAAGCATTGAGCAGCATGATGTAGCCGATGTGCAGGAATTCGCAGTCAAGGCTGTCCCAATCGATGCAGCTTTCGTCAAACAGCGCGCTTGCGCCATAGTAGGTGAAAAACGTGCGCTGCTTGGACAGAAGATCGTTGATGACGACGGTAAACGATGTCTTTCCTTTCCTGCCGATGCGGGTACGGTCAATATTCGGGAACGCTTCCATTAAAGAGAGAATCAGGTCGCCGTCTTCATCCGCGCCCACTATGCCGAGCGCGGTCAGCGGCAGCGTTGCATCCAGCCGCGCGAGATCGAATATCACATTGCACAGCGCGCCGCCGGTGCTTTTTGAAATGCCTTCCTGTATGGCCGCAAGCTCACCGGCCTTGGGATACCCTTCAATGGGGTACAGGTTATCCACAATCATGTTTCCGGCAACGCAGATTCCTTTCTTCATGCTTTAAGCCCATCCTTTAGCTGTCATTTTGCGGGAGGATATTCATTGCACAGCAGGTAGAGCGGCGCTTCGTCCTCTTCAATTTCGGGGAAACGGCCCACCTGATCGTAGAATTTGTTGTCGTACGTGTCGTCGTTGCACATGGAGACCTCCGTTACCAACACGGTGCCGTGGCCCTCTTCACCCCAGAAGCGGTGGTAAAGGCCCTGCGTGAGCGTGATGCCCTGGCCCGGCAGCAGCTTTAATTCGTACCCTGCGGGGAAGGTGTGGACAACGCCGTCAATCGTGA
>JAEYHP010000097.1 GCA_023409435.1 Bacillota bacterium
TAATGCGCTGCAATTAGTCCTCCTGCTCCACCATTTCTTCAAACAGCTCCATGAACGTGTCAAACACCTCGTCCAGAAGCACTTCGTTTTCTATGGTTTCGTATACGTCCTCGCCGTTTTTGGTGACGACATGCAGCAGAACCACTTCGTCCTCGTCCACGTTTTCCACATCCTCAAGAGGCAGAAGGGCGATGTATTTCTCCCCTTCATGGAAAAACGTCATCAAATGGTCAAAGCGAACCTCTTTGCCGTTTTCGTCAAGCAGCGTGACTTCGTCCTGTTCTTCTCCCGCCTGGGCAACGATACGCTCATCCATGGCGCAATCCTCCTATTTTATCTGTGCCGTGTTTCCATATATCCCTGTAAAATGACGACGGCCGCCATTTTGTCTATGACCTGCCTGCGTTTTTTTCGGCTGACGTCGGCGTCTAATAGCACGCGCTCAGCAGCGGCGGTGGTGAGGCGTTCATCGTAAAAATCGTGCTCGCCGTCCCAATTTTGAAGCACCGCGTCTGCAAACGCCCGTACCTTCTCGCTCTGGAAGCCATAGCTGCCGTCCATGTTGCGCGGCATGCCAAACAGCAGCCGCACCGGGCGGTAACGCTCAGCAAGATTCAGAATATATGCTACATCCTGCTCCAGGGTTTCCTTGCGCGTATACGTTTCCAGCCCTTGGGCAGTATACCCCAAAGGATCGCTCACCGCAACCCCAATTCGTTTGTCCCCAACATCAAGGGCAAGTATACGCTGCATAGGACCTCCTAAATTACTTTTATACAAAATTGCGGGCAAGTTGCGGCACAATAGCCGCAGCGGGCGCATAAGTCCCCGTTTACTTTCGCTTTTCCGTCCACCAGGCGCATCGCGCGGTTTTTACACCGCTTTATGCACGCACCGCAGCCTTCGCACCAATCCTGTATGATGAGATTGCGCGGCTGCGCGCCGATTCGAGAAGACAGCGCGGCATCGGGCGTTTCTCCAGAAAACACGGTGCAGTTATAGGCGACCTCGTCCTTTGTCTGCATGCCGACCGCGATGGACGCGATGCTGGGCTCGTCTAATACAAAGCGCAGCGCCTCTTCGCGATCCCCAATCAAATGGCCGCCCCCCAAAGGCTTCATGCTGAATACGCCTTTGTTCTGTGTATGAGCGTTGCAGATTTCTGCAAGCATTTCTTCGGCCGTTCCGTCCGCAATGCCGATACCCGTCTTATTATACAGCGGAAACACGATTTCAAGCTCTGGATAACGGTTGGCGGCGCGCACCGCCGCAATGTGATGGGTAGAAAGGCCGACCGCGCCTATTTGCCCTTCTCGTTTCTTTTTTAAAAAGTATTCCACCGCTTCCCAATGCCCGCGGATGGTATGTTCACTCTCCTGCTCATGCAGAAGGAAGATATCGATATACTCGCGGCCTATTCCTTCCACCGCAGCGCGGAAGCTTGATTCCGCCGTTTTCGTATCGTAGGAATAGGATTTGGTGCACACCACGGCGTCCGGCTTAGATTTAAGCGCCTCTTTGATATACGGATAGGTTCCGTACAGCTCGGCGGTATCCAGAAAGTTCACGCCCAAAGAGAACGCAAAATCCAAAAGACCTGCCCCCGTAGAAAGAGGCAGGTTTCGCTGCAAAGGCCCCATGGTGAGCGTACCAAAGCACAGGCGGGAGACCTGAATGCCCGTGCCGCCCAAAACCGCATGGTTCAATTATTCTGCTCCGCCTCCGCCGAGTTGACTTCCACGTAGAAACGGACAAGTTCCTCAATAAGCTCGTCCCGCTCCAGGCGGCTGATCAAGTAGCGCGCGTTGTTGTGGCTGGTGATGTAGGTAGGGTCTCCGGAAAGCAAGTAACCGACGATCTGATTGACCGGATCATACCCTTTTTCCTTCATGGCGGAATACACCGTCATGAGCACCTCATTGGCGGCGCGCCTGTCCTTCGGGAGCTGAAACTGCATGGTTCCATGTGTCTGATCGGTCATACCAATTACCCCCTATCAAGTACCTTTCGTATTATAACATGAAAATAAACGTTTTTTCAAATAAAGAAACGGCCCGCTAGCTTACGGGCCGTCTCCATCCTATCCCATGATGTTGCCGATCGTGCGCCTCGTGCTGCGCACAAGCCGCCTGCCGTCCCGCATCATCCGCTTGGGTATATCGGGGTACATCGAGTTGATCGCAACCGTTGCCATCGCTACCCCTGCGATCATGCCGACGCCAAGGCCCAGTGTCAGTGTCCGCATATGGTTTTCTCCTTTCCGCCGGATTGGACTCTATGTTAAGGCTGGTGCGATGCACAGAGCCGTATGGAATTAGTATGCCGAAGCATATGTGAAGCTATGATAGAAACTGTTGTCACCATTGGCGGATACATTTAAAACTGTATAAAATTATCAAGCGCATCAAAAACCTTCCCAATGTTGTGTTACACTAAAAGGCGGACACAAAGAAAGTATGTGTAATAGTGTGTTTTAGCTTGCTTACGTCCAATGCGTATCGCACAAAAAATAAAAATCGCTGTCACACGCGCTCGTCTTTACTGTCTATTCAATCAGGAGGTATAAACAAATGAATTTTGAAAACCAGACGCAATTTATTGAACAAGCAGTCGGTGGGGATAAGGCGGCCTTAGAAACCATTTTGTGTCACGTGCAGGACATGGTGTTCAACCTGTCCCTGCGGATGTTGGGCCTTGTTCCCGACGCAGAGGACGCGACGCAGGAAATTTTAATCAAGGTAATGACGCATTTGGGTTCTTTCCGGCAGGAAAGCAATCTTTCCACTTGGGTTTTCCGTATTGCTGTGAACCATCTCAAAAGCTACAAAAAGGGGATGTTCTCCCAGCGCCCTTTGAGCTTTGAGATTTATGGCGAGGACATCTCTTCCGGCCGGGAAGCCGATGTGCCGGAAATGAGCGGCGGGGTGGATAGAGTGCTACTGGAACGGGAACTCAAACTCTCCTGCTCCAACGTTATGCTTCAATGCCTCGATGCGGAAAGCCGTGCCATCTATATTCTCGGAACCATGTTTCGGCTGGATAGCCGCATTGCGGCGGAGATTTTTGAGACAACCGCCGAAGCCTACCGCCAGAGGCTTTCCCGTATTCGCAAAAGGATTGGCGCATTTTTAGGCGAATACTGTGGGCTTTCCGGTATGGGCATCTGTTCCTGCAAAAGGCGGGTAAATTACGCCATCATGACCCGCCGGCTAAACCCGGCGCGGCTTGACTTTCATGCGATGGACGAATGCGGCTATGACGATATTGTGTCCTGCACCGATGCAATGCAGCAACTTGACGACCTTTCACAGATTTTTGCTGCTTTTCCGGCTTACCGCTCCCCAGAACACGTCAGCCACTGGATTCGGGATATGATGACCTCCGGAAATTTTCAAACAGTGCTGAATGGACAGGGGGCCTCGATATGAACATGGACGCCATATTGGATTATCTGTCTTTGCTGGCGCAAAATAACAATCAAGCGTGGTTTCATGCCAATAAAGCGCAGTATAAAGCCGCCAGCCGGGAATTCGAGGCGTTGATTGATGAGTTGACGCTGGAATTGCGCAGAACCGATGATACCATTCCCCTTATCGCATCCAAAGAGCTGACATTCAAGCTCCAGCGGGATACCCGGTTCAGCCATGACAAGTCGCCCTACAACCCTTGCTTCCGGACACATATTTCCGGAAAGGGGAAACTGCCCATTCCCGTGGGGTACTACATCATGCTTCATCCAGGCAACCGCTCGTTTCTGGGCGGCGGGCTGTTCGCGGACATGTTTCAAAATGCCACTGCAATGGTACGGAATTATATCGTAGGCTACGGCGAACAGTGGCAGGAGATTATTTCCTCACCCGATTTTACCGCGAATTTTACAGTACGCGGAAGTGCACTGAAAAATTTACCGCGCGGGTATGACGCGGCGCATCCACAGGCGGAATTTCTGAAAAACAAGAGTTGGTATCTGGAATACCCCTTATCGGACGAGCAGTTGCAAAGCCCGGCCTTCATCCGCTTTGCGGCGGATATTTTTACAAAAATGCAGCCCTTTAACCAGTATCTCAATCGGGCGCTCGAAGGTTTTGAAATGCCTCTGCGCTGACAGTCTTTTATAGCAGAATCATGCCGGACGCTTTTGCGCCCGGCATAATTCTGTTTTTTTTTGATATTCATAGGGCGTTAACGTTTCGTTATTCGCCTACAGTTTTTTTCTTTTGATAATCCTCGATTGCTGCTTTCACGGCTTCTTCGGCCAGCACCGAACAATGGATCTTTTGCGGGGGAAGGCCTTCGAGCGCCTCCACAACGGCGGAATTGGTAAGCTTGAGCGCGTCCTCCAATTTTTTGCCCTTGATCATCTCAGTGGCCATGGAGGAAGTGGCAATCGCGGCGCCGCAGCCAAACGTCTTGAAGCTGACGTCTTCAATCACTTCTTCGTCGTTTACCTTAATGAACATTTTCATGATATCGCCGCACTTCGCGTTGCCGACCATGCCGACGCCGTTGTAATCCGGCAGCTCGCCCACGTTGCGGGGATGTTCAAAATGATCCAAAACCTTTTCTGTATACATCGTTTTCACCTCAATGGACGGTAGTGTATAAGGGAGACATGTTGCGCAGCCGTTGTACCACAGTGGGCAGTACGTCAAGCACGTAATCAATCTCTTCTTCTGTGGTTTCATCTGAAAGCGTCAGCCGCAAGGAGCCGTGCGCAATCTCGTGCGGAAGGCCCATGGCAAGAAGCACATGGGAAGGGTCCAGCGAACCGGAGGTGCAGGCCGAACCGCTTGAAGCGGCAATGCCGTTGAGGTCAAGCAGCAGAAGCATGCCTTCCCCTTCGATATAGCGTATGCTGAAATTCACGTTGTTGGGCAGGCGCTCCGTCGGGTGGCCGTTGAGCTTGACTTCGGGGATGCGCTCCCTAATGCCCGTAATCAGTTTGTCCCGCAGGCGGAGAATTTCGCGGTTAACGCCTTCGAGATCGTTTGTGGCAAGCTCAATGGCCTTGCCCAGGCCCACGATACCCGGCACGTTTTCCGTGCTGGCGCGGCGGTTCTTCTCCTGCCCGCCACCTGTTAGGAAGGAAGGCAAACGCAAGCCCTTTTTGATATACAGCACGCCCACGCCTTTGGGGCCGTGGAACTTGTGCGCAGAAAGCGAAAGAAAATCGATATTCATAGCCCGCACGTCTATGGGAATATGTCCCACAGCCTGTACGGCGTCCGTATGGAAAAGCACATTCTTCGAGCGGCACAAAGCGCCGATTTCCGCTATGGGCATGATCGTGCCGACCTCGTTGTTGGCGAACATGATGCTGACGAGTATCGTATCCGGGCGGATGGCGTCTTCAACCTGCTGCGCGGTTATCCTGCCGTATTCGTCCACCGGAAGGTATGTCACTTCGCAGCCATACTCCTTCTCAAGCCCCTCGGCGGTGTGCAATATGGCAGGGTGCTCGATGGCCGTGGTGATGATGTGTTTGCCCTTTTTTGCATAACGCTGCGCTACGCCGCGCAGTACCGTATTGTCGCTCTCCGTGCCGCTGCCTGTGAATATGATCTCCTCCACGCTTGCGTTGAGGGCGCGGGCAACCTGCAATCTGGCGTTGTCAATACCCGCCAATGCCTCGCGCGCAAAGCCATGCAGGCTCGAAGGGTTGCCGAAATGCTTCGTAAAATACGGCAGCATGGCGTCAAGCACTTCCGGCTTTACGGAGGTGGTTGCCGCGTTGTCAAGATAAACTCTCATATGTTACTCGCCTCATCTGTAAAATATAATCCTCCGCCATGTCTTTGATGGTGGTTTCATCCAGTACCGCGTCGATTCGGTTTTGCAGCTTCAGCCATAGCGGGCGCGCAGAGCAGGTGCAGGCATGTTCGCAGCCGGTCGCCTGACGGCTGACGCAGTCAACGACCGTCGTGCTGCCTTCGAGCGCCTTTAAGACTTCGTTTACGGTAATCTCCTCCGGCTTTCGCGCAAGCGTATACCCGCCCTGCACACCGCGAACGGATTCCACCAGCTTCGCCTTTTTGAGCGAGGCGATCAGCTGCTCCAAATACGCAAGCGAAACGCCCTGGAGGTTTGCAAGCGTCGTCGCGCTGACAGGCCCGCTCCCATATTCCACTGCCAAATCCACCATGGCCTTGATGCCATAACGTCCGCGTGTGGAAAGCTTCACATCCACCATTCCTCAAATATCCAACCAAATTAGTCGGATTTATTTCGATACAACTGTAGCATAGTTTGTGCAGGGTGTCAAATAAAATGTTGATGATTTTGCTCGGAATTTGTATGCCGCCTGCAACAAAAAAAGGACGGCATGAGCCGTCCTAAAAAGTATGGATCTTTATTATTCGTATAACGGGAACTGCTTTGCAAGCGCAAGCACTTCCGCCTTTACGGACTCCACCGCCGCCTCCCCACCGTCTATTATGGAGGCGATAAGTCCGCCGATTGTTTTCATTTCCGCTTCCTTCATGCCGCGGCTTGTGACCGCGGGCGTGCCGATGCGGATGCCGCTTGTGACAAATGGGCTGAGCGTTTCAAACGGAATGGTATTTTTGTTGATCGTAATGTGGGCCAAGTCCAGAAGCTTTTCCACCTCTTTGCCGGTACGGTTTTTCGGTGTGAGGTCCACAAGCATCATGTGGTTGTCCGTACCTCCGGAAACCAGCCGGACGCCCGCAGAAGTCAGCGTGTCGCCCAGCGTCTTTGCGTTAAGAATGATCTGCTGCTGATACGTTTTGAAGGAAGGCTGCAGCGCCTCCTGGAAGCAGACGGCTTTTGCCGCGATGGTGTGCATGAGGGGACCTCCCTGCGTGCCGGGGAATATGGCCTTATCGATATCCTTGGCAAGCGCTTCCCTGCAGAGTATGAGTCCGCCGCGCGGCCCGCGCAGGGTCTTATGCGTGGTGGAGGTTACGACGTCTGCGTAGGGCACCGGGTTCATGTGCAGGCCCGCGGCGATTAGGCCCGCGATGTGCGCCATATCCACCATAAAGTATGCGCCGATGCGCTTTGCGACCTCGGAGATACGGGCAAAATCGATTGCGCGCGGATATGCGCTCGCGCCCGCGACGATCATTTTGGGCTTATGCTCCAAAGCGAGGCGCTCAAGCTCCTCATAATCGATCTGCTCGGTTTCTTTGCTGACGCCGTAAGGAACGATGTTGAAATACTTGCCGCTCATATTGACGGGGCTGCCGTGAGTCAGATGCCCGCCGTGGGAAAGGTTCATACCCAGTATCGTATCCCCGGGATTTAAAAGCGCGAAGTATACGGCAAGGTTCGCCTGCGCGCCGGAATGGGGCTGCACGTTCGCGTGCTCCGCACCAAAGAGCTGTTTGGCGCGGCTGCGGGCAAGGTCTTCCGCGATATCCACGAATTCGCAGCCGCCGTAGTAGCGCTTGCCGGGATATCCTTCTGCATATTTATTCGTCAGATGGCTGCCCAGGGCTGCCATGACGGCTTCTGAAACAAAGTTTTCGGATGCGATGAGCTCCAGATGGTCCCTCTGGCGGCCAAGCTCCAAGGCCATGGCGTCCGCAATTTCAGGGTCTGTTGCGCGAATGAGGTCGAACTGTATCATGGGTGTTTTCTCCTTTTCATCCGTCTGCCTGCGGTGCGTCATTGCTGTATGCAGGCAAGATTGCGTTTGTGCCGTGGCGATTGTGCCGCGCTTGCTACCCATTATACCCAAGGGATTGGATACGCGCAACCAATCTGCGAATAAAAACACGAAAAAGCGCGGGATCGTTCCTAATCCCGCGCCGATATCGATTTATTTTTATGCAATCGTTTGTGTTACATTAGCCAAGGTCATGAAGCCTGTTTTTGAGCTTCTCCAACATCTCCTGCGCCGTCGCAAGCTTCCCCTGCTCCTCCTCTATCACGCGCTGCGGCGCTTTTGCGACGAAACCGGGGTTGTTGAGCTTACCTGCTGCGCGATCAATTTCGCCTTGCATGCGGGCAATCTCTTTGGCCACGCGCTCGCGTTCCTTCTCAATATCCACAAGCTCTGCAAGCGGGATAAACGCCTCCACGGCGGAGCATACCACCGAAACAGCGTCGGCGGGAATGCCTTCCTTGCTCTGCTGAACTGTGACATGCTCGATCCCCGCAAGGCGGTTCATGTATACACTGGCGTTCTCAAATACACAAACCAGCTCCGGCTTTGGTAGGAGCACCGCGCTGATGCGTTTGGCGGGCGGCACGTTCATTTCCGCGCGAATGTTTCTTATGGAGCGGATGAGTTCCATTACAGCTTCCATATCCTGCGCATCCTTAGGGAAGGAAAGTGTTTCTTCCACCTTGGGCCAGTCGGAAAGCATCACGGTTTTATCCGCCGCGGGCAGATGCGTATACAGCTCTTCCGTAATAAACGGCATGAAGGGATGCAAAAGCTTCATCGAATCGCCAAGCACACGCAAGAGCACGGCTTTCACATGGCTCTTTGCCGCCTGATCTTCGCCGTAGAGCCGGATTTTCGCGATTTCGATGTACCAATCGCAGAACTCCGTCCAGATAAAGTCGTAGACCTTCTGTGCGGCAAGGCCGAGCTCAAACGCGTCGAGATTGCTCGTGACCTCCCCCACCACTTCGTTGAGGCGGTTTAATATCCATTTGTCAGAGAAGTCGAGCAATTTCGGGCTGATTTCCCCCGCTGGTTCGTCGCCAAGGTTCATCAGCACAAAGCGAGCGGCGTTGTACACCTTGTTGCAGAAGTTGCGCGCGGCCTCCACCTTTTCCCAGTAGAAGCGCATGTCGTTGCCCGCGGAGTTGCCGGTTAAGAGGCTGAAGCGCAGCGAGTCCGCGCCGTTCTTTTCTATGATCTCCAATGGGTCGATGCCGTTGCCCAGGGATTTTGACATTTTCCTGCCTTGGCTGTCGCGCACGATGCCATGGATGTACACCGTATCAAACGGCTTTTCGCCCATCACATGCAGGCCGAACACGATCATGCGGGCAACCCAGAAGAATATGATATCGTAACCCGTTACCAGCGTGGAGGTTGGGTAGAAATATTTCAGTTCCTCCGTCTCTTCCGGGTAGCCGAGCGTGGAAAACGGCCACATGCCGCTGCTGAACCAGGTATCCAGCACATCCTCATCCTGGTGGAACGCCTTATGCCCGCATTTGGCGCAAGACATGGGCGCGGTTTCCTGCACCACAGTCTCTCCGCAGGCGTCACAGTAGTAGGCGGGGATGCGATGTCCCCACCAGAGCTGGCGGGAAATGCACCAGTCGCGTATGTTTTCCATCCAGTTGAAGTATGTCTTGTCAAACCGTTCGGGCACAAACTTGATGGATCCCGAACGCACGGCCTCAATGGCGGGAGCGGCGAGCGGCTTCATCTCCACAAACCACTGTTTGCTTACAAGCGGCTCCACCGTATTGTGGCAGCGGTAGCAGGTGCCGACATTGTGGGCATAAGGCTCCACCTTCACCAATGCGCCCGCGGCTTCAAGATCCGCCACGAACTTTTTCCGGCATTCCAAAAGCGTCAGGCCTTCATATGCGCCGCCAAGCTCGTTGATGTGGCCGTCGTCCGTAAACACGCGCATGGTGGGCAGCTTGCAGCGTACGCCGACTTCAAAATCGTTCGGGTCATGCGCGGGCGTGATCTTCACGGCGCCGGTGCCGAACTCCTTTTCCACGTACGCGTCGGCCACGATGGGAATTTCGCGCCCAAGCACCGGGATGAGCACGGTTTTCCCGACAATAGCGGCATAGCGTTTATCCTCCGGATGCACAGCAATGGCGGTATCGCCCAATATGGTTTCCGGGCGGGTGGTGGCGACGGTAATAGAGTAGCTCTTGTCCGGCGCGTCGTAACGCACCTGCCAGAGGAAACTATTCTGCTCCTCGTATTCCACTTCCGCGTCCGAAAGCGCCGTCTTACAATCCGGGCACCAGTTGATGATGCGGTTGCCCCGGTAGATGAGCCCCTTGTTGTAGAGGTCCACGAACACTTTGGTTACGGCCTTGTTGCAGCCTTCGTCCATGGTGAAGCGCTCACGCTCCCAATCGCACGAAGAACCGAGCTTCTTTAGCTGGTTGACGATGCGCCCGCCGTATTCGCGCCGCCACGCCCAGGCGCGCTCCAAAAAGGCTTCACGCCCGATATCCTTTTTGGTAAGGCCTTCCTTTGCCATCTGCTCCACGATTTTGACCTCTGTCGCGATGGAGGCATGGTCCGTACCGGGCAGCCACAGCGTTTCAAAGCCGCTCATGCGCTTGTAGCGCGTCAACACATCCTGATAGGTTTCGTCCAGCGCGTGGCCCATATGAAGCTGCCCCGTGATATTGGGCGGCGGAATCACGATGGTATAGGGCGGTTTTCCGGTATTGGGTTCGGCGTGGAAATACCCGTTCTTTTCCCATATCTCATACAAACGGTTTTCCACTGCGCTGTGGTCATAAGTCTTGTTCATTTCCATATGCTGTCCTCCTCATCAAAGTTTTTCTGCAATAAAAAAAGCGTTCTTCCCCTCAAAGGACGAAGAACACCCGCGGTACCACCTTTGTTGAGCTTCCCGTCAATGCAAGAAACTCCACTCTTACGCAATAACGCCGCGCACGCGCCGGAACTACTGCAGTTCATCCCGAATGCTCCAAAGCGACCTTCCGTTTTTCCCTGTGCCAGCGGCCCTTTCAGCCGGTGAAGCCGCCTCTCTGCTGCCGGGACAACGTACTCCTCTTTTTCATCGCAACTATGCAATTAAAGTAAAGTATAGCGCGGAAAGCGACGCGCTGTCAACCATAGGATGGCTCAATATACAGCGAGTCTTGCATCCGCTCTATTTTTCTATCCGGTTGCGCCCGGCCTCTTTGGCCCGGTACAGG
>JAEYHP010000100.1 GCA_023409435.1 Bacillota bacterium
TTCCAGGACCCCATGGCCTGCCTGAACCCCCGCAAGAAGGTCGGCGAAATCATAGCCCAGGGACTCGACATCCACCACTTGTGCAAGACACGGGCCGAGCGCGAGGCCAAAGTGGCGGCCATGCTCAAAAAGGTGGGCCTCGCCCCCGAGCACGCCCACCGCTACCCGCACCAGTTCAGCGGCGGGCAGCGCCAGCGCGTAGGTATTGCGCGCGCGCTTATCATGAACCCGAAGCTTGTGATCGCTGACGAATGCATCAGCGCACTCGACGTATCCATACAGGCCCAGGTGGTCAACCTGATGAAGGATTTGCAGGCCGAGACCGGCACCACATACCTGTTTATCGCCCACGATCTGTCCATGGTCAAATATATTTCGGACCGCATCGGCGTGATGCACCTGGGGCATTTGGTGGAGACCGGAACCACCGACGAAATATTCGAAAACCCGGTGCATCCCTATACCCAGAGTCTATTGAGCGCCATCCCCCGCCCCAATCCGCGCGTGGAAAAAAGCCGGGTGGCGCAGGGCTACGACTACAGGGAGCAAGGGGTGGAGTACGAAAAGGGCGCCCAGCATCATCTTGGCGGACAGCACTACGTGCTCGCAACGCCTGATGAACTGAACCGGTGGACCAAGCGGTAAGGAAACTGCTGCCTCCGGCGTTGCAAGTTCATTGCAGACATTTTTAAAGAAAGCATCCGCTAGCGGATGCTTTCTTTTATGGAAAACGAAATAAAGCGAAAAAGGATTATTCCCCCGCTTACGGTAAATTCAAATCAGAGACATGCCGTCATGCCCCGCCATCCGCCTTTCCTTCTTCCATTTCGCCCCCTAAAAGCCGGTTAAGCGCTTCGTCCTCAATGTCCGCGTATTCATGATAGTATGGCTGCTCATTTGACCAAAGGCCATAAATTTCTTCTTTTCCTGTGCGCTTCATCATGGTACACGCCCTTTCTGTATTGGTTTTCCGTACACATAGTCATGCCCCATTTTCAATGGCTTATGTCTTCTATATAACCCGCGCTGCGCCGGACAAACAAAAGAAGACGGCGGTAGCGCACAATGCGCCAACCGCCGCCTTTTTTGAACAGGGGTTAAGAACGCCCCTGCCGCTCTTTGTTACTTTGCCGCATTTCGGCCCGCGATCTGCCCGAACGTAAAGATGTCAGCAATCGCGTTGCCGCCCAGGCGGTTGCCTGCGTGAATGCCCCCGGCGACTTCGCCCGCTGCCCACAGGCCTTCAATCGCGCTGCCATCTGCGCGCAGAACGCGTGCTTCGGTATCAATCACGATGCCGCCCATCGTATGGTGCAGCGAGGCCTTCCTGGGGCTGATGCAGATATAGGTGTTGGGGTCCGCATCGATCGCTTCCAGGTCAATGCCGCCTGCAATTACTTCCTTGCCAAACTCATCGTCATGCTGGTTTTTGACATACTCATTGTACTTTTCGATGGTTGCGCGCAGCGCTTCCTCCGTAAAGGCAGGAGCAACGCCTGCGGCGGGATTCTTGGAAGCCTCCGCAACCTCGGCAAGCGTGTTGCCCACCCAAATATGACCGCCGTCCACCATGCCCTGGATGCGTTCGTCAATCTCCGTACCCTTTAAGAACTGGGACGGATTGTTGAGATCCCCGCGGCCCGCATAGATGATGTAGAAAATTCCGTCTTCCAGCGCAAGAGAAGCTTTTGCAAGCACGTCGCGCTCGGCATATTCGTTGACAAAGCGGTTGCCTTGGCCGTCAATCCAGATCTGCTCCGCCGCATCGCCCCAGATGCCGTCCGTCATCGTACCCTTCGTGGGAGAGGAAGAAGGCATCATCTGCGCAATCTCCATCCCGGTAAGATCGGCGCCTATGGCTCCGGCCATCACAATGCCGTCGCCCTCGTTTGTGCCAAGGTTGGTCGAAAGCGTATGGTCGGAAAGGTTTTTACCCCAATATTTGTCGTATTGCTTTACCATGGCCGCATTCGCCGCATAGCCGCCCGTGGCAAGCACGACGCCCTTCGCGGTATTGATGGTGATCTTGGTCCCGTCGGCCTGCTCGGCCTTCGCGCCCACTACCTTGCCGTTGACGTCCGCCAAAAGCTCCGTGCCGCGTGTCTCCGTATAAATGGTTACGCCGTTTTCTCTAGCTACCTTTTCCATTTCGGGAATACGGTCGGCGCCCGACATGAAGCTGTGCGTGCGCGGCCACATTGCTCCAAGCACGGTGCTGAGGCCGGTACTGCCGTTTTCCTGCGTCGCTTTGCCGTACACAGCGCCAAGGCCGATTTCACCCATCCATTCAAACGAAGGCAATGCCTGCTCGGCAAGCACCTTTGCAAGTTTGATGTCGGAGGCGATCCAGCTACCATCGCTCAGTTGCCTTAATCCGCCGATGTATATCTGCCACATGTGCATGGCAACGGAATCAAAGCCGGGCAGATCCTCGCCCACGGTCTTGCCTTTGTTCGCGGCATAAAAGTCGTTAATGTCCTTCTTTACCTGCGCAAGAACCTCTTTCCATTCCGGGAACTGATCCAGCTTGAGTGCCGGGTCGCTTTCGTCCATAGCCAGATACCTGTCCATGGTATCCTTCTGAGCCTTCGTCAGCTTCATGAGCGCCTGCGCCTCGGGATCTACCGCGTTATATGCGGCGCCCGCCACCATCGTATTGCCGCCAAGCACGGAACCCTTTTCAATCAATATAACCCTTGCGCCCTGCTGCGCCGCGGTAATCGCTGCGGACAGGCCAGCGCCGCCGCCGCCCATGACCAGGACATCCGTATCCCATGTCTCGTCGGGCTTCGGCGCAGGCGTATATTGATTGGCCTTGAGCGCATCCACGTCAAGCCCAGCCTTTTCCGCGGCATCCGCAACGGCGTTCATGATGCCGAAGCTGGAAAGCGTAGCGCCTGTAACGGTATCCACGCTCAAGCTCTGATGTTCCACAATCTGTGCGGGAATGCGTTCCTTGGCCACCGCCGTGATGTTCGGCGTTTCGGAATATGTCACATATTCAATCCCCGTGATAATGCCCTTTTCCACCGTCATGTTTACGGTGATGGGGCCTTGCATACCATGGCCTTCCCCTTCAAATACGCCGGAAATGTCCGTTGCCGGAGCTGCCGTTTGTTCCGCCGGGGTCGCTTCCGGCACCGCGGTCGGTTCCGCCGCCGCAGGCTGCTGTGCACAGCCTGCACTCAGCGTCAGCGTCATCAAAATGACCAGCACAAGCGCCAACCCTCTTGTCCGCTTCTTCATTGCCATTCCTCCTATCTCTTCATGTGAAAATCTTCACAAAAAACAGAATACACTTTACAACCGTTTTAAAGTCAAGTACCATAATTGTGTTTCCTGTAACAATCCTGTCGAAAAATTAGCAAGCCGGTTTTTCTGGCCCTTGCCCCGCCCGTAGGAGGACATAAGCCCATGAGGGAATACAACATCAGTGAAGTCGCAAAAATGTTCGGCATCTGCAGCGAGTCGCTGCGCAACTATGAACGAAGAGGGTTAATTGCCCCGCTGCGTGGAGAAAACGGGTACCGCACCTATACAAATCCGGATATTTATATGCTGTCTGGCATACGTTTTTTGCGCAACGGAGGCTATTCGCTTGAAGACGTCGAAAAACTATGCCGGGCAACATATGACGAAGGGCTTACTATACGGCGCACCCGCTGCGAAGAGCTGGAAAAAGAGATCGATTATCTTACATGCAAATTGCAGGCCATGCGTATGGAATATGACGAATTCGAGTCTTTAAAGAATTGTGACGGCATTGCGCATACAACCAGCCCTGCCATGCTGCGTCTGAACAATCAGGTCGATGACTTTTTTCTCATCGACGACGCAAATATTTTGGAATGGGTCGAGCGCATGCCCATTGTGCGGATTTCCCCGGCATTCAGCAAAGAGGCCGTACTGAGCGGACGGGACGAGGTACGTTTCGGATATGCGGTTCCGCTGGAACTTGCCCGGCTTCTCGGGCTTGACAATACGCCCGGCGCTGAAATCAAGGAGCCGCAGGCGTGTCTGACGACCGTTGTCTGCAGCCAGGGAGAGCATTACCTGAGCTCGCGCATGCTAAAACATGTGCTGCAGTCTTGCCGTGAGCAGCGCCTGGCGCTTACGGGGGATATATGGGGGATCACGATCGGCGCGCATATGAAAGGCGGGCGGGTTACCCGCTGCCATCGGCTCTATATCCCGGTGGATCCCATTTAAAAATCCTGTCCCTTAGAACGGATGAAAAAAGCACACCGCAAGGGTGCTTTCTGTTTTTCACCTCTTTTCAGCCAAATACGAAATACATGATGAGGCTAACAATCGTAATCACCCCATTCAGGGCATTGTGAGCAAGTACTGGGCCAATAACACTTTTTGTTTTTGTAAACAAGTATCCGAAAAAAACGCCGAATATCAAACAGGTTATTTGCTGCGGAAGATAAACATGCGTGATTCTAAAGGGATTCAAATTAAAATTGATATGAGCAAGCATAAAAATAAGGGTTGCGGCAGCTACCGCGATGATATTTGATTTTCTTTCGGGTTTTATAAATTTACCAAGCAAAAGCAGCATGGGTGGTATGGCAAGCGACCGGAATAGAATTTCCTCGCTGGTGCCGGTAAGAAGAATTTCAAAAAGAAAATATCCCAGGAAATTTTTGAATGTCAGCGGAAACGCAAAAGCAGCGGACATATTGGTTGTCTTAATCATGTAAATACTTCCGGCGGCTTGAATAACGGCCCATATGCCGCAAAATATCAGTACCGCTTTTACGGAATATTTAAAATCATTTTTATTGAACCCAAAGTCCGTCAATTTCAATTTCGTGATCTTTGAAATGATCAATATCAAAAACAACGCGATGATCGCCTGTAAGATATGATGAATGGTGATTAATAAAAAGCTGTTGTCAGGATCAATTCCTCTAAAAACACCATACAATTTCTCAGCGATGGTAAACGAGACAGAACTAATTACAGTTATTGCGAGAAACAGTAAAACGAATAGCGCAATGACTTTCAAAACACTTGTGAGATTGATGAGCCACTTTTTCATAATCCTTTTCCTTTGTCACACTTAAATTAAAAAGCCTCCCCTTACTATAGAGGGCCCTGTCAGATATTTATATACGTCACCGAGTTTCCATGCGCGCGGAGTACTTTCTCCGCATCCTCCATGGAAAGAAACACCGTGCATGTATTGCGGTTCGCGTGAAAACCGATGCTCTTGCAGCCGCGAAGCTCCTCATCGATAACCACCTCCACCGCCCGCTCCGTATCGTTGAGCACGCCGAACACGCTGACGGAGCCCTTCGTAAGGCCCATGTACCGCATCAGCCGTTCTTCGGAGGCGAAAGAGAGCGGCCTTGTATTGAGCTTCTCCCTGAGTTCCTTCAAGTCCGCCGTTTTATGCTTTTTGAGCGCCACCACAAAGTGGCGCTTTCCTTTTTCATCCTTCAGGAACAGGTTCTTTGGGATCTCTTCGCCGTCGTCCACATGTTCGAGCTCCATTTCCTCCACGGTAAATATCGCCGGATGTTCCACCGCGCGGTAGGAGATGCCCATCCCATTGAGTGCGGCGAACACAATTTCTTCCTGCATGAAAGTACCTCATCCGTATTACGACAAACTTTTACCATAATACCCCAAGGCTGCAAAAAACGCAATACAGAACCCGCCGCGCGGTTACAGCATAAATTATAGCATGGCATTGACGCTTTTCCTCGGATGCCGCTATACTATAAGAAGTCGAAAAGCGTCGCTTTTTGCTAAGAAAGCGTTTGGGGAAATATCATGCAACTAAGCAAAGCGGTTCTGTCCGTGCGGAAAGAGTGCACCAAAGTTCGGCGCGACCTGCACCGCATACCCGAAACCGCGTTTGAAGAATATCAGACACAGGCGTATGTGCTCAAGTACCTGGAGGTACTCCGGCCCAATGTGCTCATAAAGCTTGCGGGCACCGGCGTAAAGGCGGTGTTCTACGCGAAGGACGCCAAAGAAACCATAGCGTTCCGCGCGGATATGGACGGGCTGCCCGTTGAGGAATGGACGAATGTGCCCTACGCTTCCGAGCATCAGGGCAAGATGCACGCCTGCGGGCATGACGGGCATGTTACCGTTGCGCTGCTGCTTGCAAGGCTTGTAAACGAACACCGCGACCGGCTCACAGTAAACGTGGTGCTTTTGTTCCAGCCCGGCGAGGAAGGCGGCGGCGGCGCGAAAAGAATGATTGAAGACGGCGCGCTGCATGACCCGCGGGTAGACCGTATCTACGCGCTGCACGTGTTTCCGGAGCTTCGCATCGGCCAGCTTGGCGTGCGGCGCGGTACGTTCATGGCGCAGTCCTGCGGGTTTGACCTGACGGTATACGGCAAAAGCGCGCACGGCGCAAGCCCGGATAAGGGGATAGACGCAGTGGTCGCAGCGGCGGAGCTTATTACCATGCTGCAGACCGTCGTTTCCCGCTCCACAAGCCCGGATGAACCCATCGTGCTCACTATAGGCAAAATCCACGGCGGCGAGGCGCGGAACATCATTTGCGACAAGGTTGTGATGTCCGGCACGCTGCGCACGTTCTCCAATGAAATGCGCGAACAGGTGATGGAGCGCATCGGGAAAATACTCGCGGGCTTTGAGGTCGCCACCGGCATTACCACGGAGTTTAAAGAGGTGCAGCTCTATTACAGCGTGGAAAACCCTGTGGACATGACGGAAGAATTCCAGCTCCTTATGAAATCCGACGTGCAGCCCATGTCGCACCTGATGATCGGAGAGGATTTTTCGTTTTACCAGCAGGAGATTCCGGGGTTGTTCTTCTTTGTGGGCGTAGCGGAATACAGCGGCTTCCCGCCGCTGCACAGCCCGCATTTCAATTTTAATGAAGAAGCGCTTCTATACGGCCTGGAGGCCTATTGCAGGATGCTGGAAATCTCCAAAGAAGCGCAATAATGGTTTAACCGCCCCAGGCTGTCGAAAAAGGCAAGAGCCGTTGGAGGCTCCGCCTCCAAACCACCGCTTAGGGCCGTAACGGCCCTAAGAACCCATCCCAGGAACGCCCGAAATAAGGCGTTCCCGAAAAGGAATTCCCAAGGGACGTGTCCCTTGGGTGAGGTGCAGGGGTGAAATCCCTGCAAAAAAACTTTATCAACAGGCAATAGTGGTTTAGCCGCCCATCATATCGTTTAGCGCAACAGGCATAGCATCGAGCAACTCCGCGTCCTCCTTTTCGTGCGAGACAAGCACGATTAAAGGCGCGGCGTTTTTGATGTGCGCGGCAACGCGCGCTCTCAGTTCTTTATCGAGCCCGTTAAAGGGTTCGTCCAGCAGCAGCAAATCCCCGCCATACGCCAGCGCCCGTGCAAGCGCAAGACGCCGCTGCATGCCGCCGGAAAGCTCATTTGGGTAACTTTCCGCAACGTCCGAAAGCTCCATGCGGGAAAGCCAAGTTAACGCCAGCTTCTCGCTCTCTTCAGCTTTCTTCAGTACACAGCGGACGTTTTCAAGCGCCGTGCACCAGGGCAGCAGCCGGTCCTCCTGGAACGCCATGCCGAGCCGCAGGCCGTCAAGCCCTTCTATGCTGCCCGAATATGGCCCATGCAGCCCCGCAAGCACGCGCAGCAGCAGCGTCTTGCCGCAGCCGGAAGGGCCGGTGATCCAAATGACGCCACGCTCGGGCAGCGTAAAAGAGAGACGCTTCAATACCGTTTGGGAGGCATACCCCGCCGTGACGTCCATAAGCCGGATACTCATACGGTTTTGCCCTCCCCCCGCCCTAAGCGCTGGAAGAACCAAAGCAGCAGCCCTTCAAACAGCACGGAAAGCGCAACCATCACCGCCGTCCATGCGAACATATCCGGAATTTCCAGATAGCTTTTGCTTTCCACAAGATTCTTGCCGATCGAACTCGCCGTGCGCGCGATAACCTCCGCGGCCACCCCCGCCTTCCATGCGAACCCAAGACCCGTGGCGCAAGCCGCAAGTAATGTCGGCAGTACGGAAGGAAAATACACGAGCCGCAGCGTTTTCAACCTGCCGAACCGGAACAGTCGCGCCATTTCCAACAGGTTTTGGTCGGTAGCGCGTATGCCTTCCTGCACGTTTGCCCAGACCATCGGCAGCACCATGACGACCGCCGCAAACATGGGCACGAGCTGTTCGTGCAGCCAAAGCACCATCAGCAGCGCGAATGTTGCGACAGGCGTCGCCTTCATGATGCTGCGGATGGGACGGAGCAAACTATCAATCAGCTCCGAGCCCGCAGTAAGCACCCCAAGCAAAGTTCCCATCGCCACCGAAAGCGCATACCCCGCCAATATGCGAAAAATGCTGTACACCGTGCTGCGCCAGAATTCCGCCTGCTGCATCAGCCGCAGCAGGCTATTGAAGGTTTCAAGCGGAGAGGGCAGCAGCAGCGCGGAATGTACCGCCATGCTGACGAATTGCCATACAAGCAGCCAGAACAGTGCGGTCAAACCACCGTGCAGCAATTTCTTCATGCACATACCCCATCAAACGACTCTTCTTTTCTTTTGCAAAAGAAAAGAAGCAAAAGGAAGACTGCGCTTAAGGCCGGAAGGCCGCGCTTACGGCACATAATAGAAGTCATCCCCGGGCAGCTTGCCGCCTACGCTCTTGGGATCGGCGTCAAAAAGCACCTGCAGCATAGTCTGTGCGCTTGCCTTCATATCCGTCCCCGTGATGCACACGATGTTGCAGCTGGGGATGGCGGCTTTGGCCGCGGCGGCGCTGGGGAGGATGCCGTACGTTTCCATCAACGCGGCCGCTTCGTCCGGTTTTTTATTGGTAAAGGCCGTGGAGGCTGCATACTCGGTGAGGAATGCGGCGACGGCTTCCGACTGGCTTTTCAATACCTCCGCACGCGCCACGATGCAGCCCTGCACAAGCGGGACGCCGCCGGAGACTTTGTTCCATTCCTCGGTGAGATCGAGGGCAACGCGCAAATCCTTATTCTTCAGTAAAGATACGGTCACGTTCGGCTCGGGCAGCATGGCCACTTTTACGTCCCCCACGCCGGAAGCGATAAGCGCCGCAAGCTCCGCGTGCTCGGCCATATAGCTCGTTTCCACTTTGCCCGATATGCCGTTCTTCTCCAACAGATAGTTTAAAACAAACTCCGGCGTCGCACCCTGACCCGTAGCATAGAGCTTGACGTTCGCCAAATCCGCTATGCTGTGCACGCTGCTCCCATTTTCCAGGATGTACAGCACGCCCAGCGTGTTGACGGCAATGATTTTTACCTTGCCCTCGGTTTTGTTGTAGAGCGCCGCCGCGAGGTTGATGGGCGCCGCCGCGATATCCGCTTCCCCCGTTATGAGCTTGCCGCTGATCTCATCCGGCGTTGCGGCAAGCGTTACGGAGTAGTCCACCGCCGTTTGTTCCTTTTCGCCAAGCTGCATCAGCTGCACCATGCCCATCCCGGTCGGCCCTTTGAGGGCGACGACATTGATCCTCACCTTTTCCGGCGCGGGGGAAGGGGCAGGGGCCGTCGTTGCAACGGGCGCGGTTACTGCTTCAGGTGCTGTGATTTGCGGAGCTTCCGCCGCGGGCGCAGCGCAGCCGGTTGCAAGCATGGCCGCTAAGAATCCCGCAAGCATAATGTTTAAAAATCTGTTCTTCCGCATCGTTTCCTCCAGTGATATGTAAAATTATTACTGAGCCTTAGTCCATCCGCGCCTGCTTTAACGTAATGCGGCGTTTTTCCCGCTCGATGCGTCCTTCCTGCTCCAGCTTATATAGCGCCCGGTACAGGGAGGCGCGGCTCATGCCTGAGGATTGCGCAAGGGAGGTAATCCCTTGTGTAAGAATGCCATTCTCCGCGTGCTGCGTCAGATATAAGAGCACCCGTTCCTCCGCGGAAGGGCAAATCAGGCCCTCAATCCGCTCATTGAGGAAATGCACCCGGCCCGTCAAATACCGGATATAGTTTTCCGTCAGCTGAAAATCCTTTTGCATCATGCGCCGCAGCGCGCTTTCCGGAATGATGAGCGTTTCCGTGCTCTTTTTTGCGGTGACGCTGGTTGGAAATTTATGCGCCTGTGCATCGGAAAACAGGCAAACAAGGCCGAACAGGGAGCCCACGGAAAGCTCGTTCATGCGCAGCATGCCCTCCCCCGCCCGCTTTTCGACCACCGCGCTGCCCTTGAGCAATACCATAAGCGCAGAAACGCCGCATTCGGGGGAGAGTATCATCTCCCCCGCCGCATAGCGGCGGCAAGTGATTTCCGGCTCGGACAGCATCGCCTCAATCTCTTCCTGCGAGAACCCATGAAACAAGAAGCAGCCCAAAAGTCGACCCGCAATTCGCGTGCGCTTTGCCTTTGAGAGCTGCTTTGCTGATTCCATTTTGTTTACCCCATATTTTTGTATCAGATGAGACAGTTACAGAATCATTTTATGATGTACTTACTTGATTGTCAATAATTTATCGATAATTTTTTCACATAAAAAATACCCTTCCGGAATGGAAGGGGCGGATCCGAAGCGCTGCCTGTGGCAGAGTAAGCGAGAACCAAGCCCAATGAGCAAGGAAATCCCGCGACCAAGGAAGCGGGACGACCATTGCGAATTGAGGGGGAAGCGAGCACAGACTAATTCTGTGCGACCATTGCGAACTGTGGGACTAGAGCCTCCAACGATTCTTATTTGTTATTCTCATCATACTGCGCGCGGGGCCCGCCGATGTACTTGGGACGCGTGCGCGCCATAATCAAACCCGCTTCCCCAACGCGCCTGTGCTGCGTATGTACGGGGACCACCACCGGATGAAGATGCATGCCAACTAGCGTCCCGCCGATATCCATACCCGCGGAAGCGCGGCCTTTGATATCCTCCACCATGACAGGGTCGGAAAACCGATTGAGCGCCTCCACGGCAAACGCGCCGCCCGCGTGAAGCCAGGGCCGCACCCAGACATGCGTAAGATCGTACTTGACCATGGCCTCCCGCTCCACCACAAGGGCGCGGTTTAAATGCTCGCAGCACTGCACGGCGAGGTACAACCTCCACGCCTTGATTTCGGGCAGCACGGCGTCCATGATGGCGGATGCGATCTCCGCGCTTGACTGCGAGCCGATCATGTGCCCGCCCACCTCGCTGGTAGAACAGCCGATAACAAAAAGGGCGCCCTCGTTGAGTTCTGCCACTGCGAACAGATCCTGTAACGCGTCGCGTACCTGGCCGGTAATGTTTGTTAACTCCATGTTTTTCCTCTGTATCCGGCTCTCAAGCCGATTGCTTGCATTTCATTCATACCCAAAAGTAGCTATCTTACAGCAGCTTTCGGCATGGTAATTATATCCCTCAGCACTTCGCAAAGTCAACTCGTGAGGCAAATGCGAAACGCCGTAGGCAGCGCGTGCGCGCTCTCCTCTTCCGCCCATTCCCAGCCTTCGGGGAGTATGGGAAGATCGACAGGAAGCGCGTAAACGCGCATATCCCATTCCACATGGGTAAATATATGCTTCTTAGAATACCGCTTCATCTCGCCGGTAGGAATAGCGCCCCAGAGCGAAAGCCATGCTGTGAGGTCATCGGCTTCCATATTCCCCGGGCAATTGGGAAACTCCCACAGCCCAGCGAGAAGCCCGGCATCAGGCCGCTTGCGCACCACAAAGCAGTTGTCCTGCCGGAGCACGAATACCGTGTACTGCTCTTTCCGGCGCGGCGCTTTCTTTTCCTTTACAGGCAGTTCGGCCGCCCGACCTGAAGCGTAGCCCCTGCAAATAGTATTGAGCGGGCAGGCGCCGCATTTCGGTTCCCCGTTGGGCAGGCAGACGCACGCGCCCAGCTCCATCAGCGCCTGGTTGAACGTACCGGGATCACTTTGAGGCAGCATATTCTTGATTGTTTCTTCCGCCAGACGGCGGGTATTCGGCTGCGCAATATCCAGCGTGCAATCGCTTAACCGCGCAAGCACACGCAAAACGTTGCCATCCACCGCCGGAACGGGTATGCCGTATGCGATGGAAGCGATGGCCCCCGCCGTGTACGGGCCTATGCCGGGCAGCTTCAACAGCGCCTCATAGCTTGCAGGCAGCATCCCGCCATGCCCGTTCATTATCTCTATGGCCGTCCGCTTTAAATTGCGCGCGCGGCTGTAATACCCCAGGCCCTCCCAAAGCTTGTAGAGCACGTCGCCCTCCACCCGGCTCAATGCCATAACGTCGGGCAAGGCAGCAAGAAAGCGCGCGTAATAAGGCTTTACCGCCTCCACCCGCGTCTGCTGGAGCATGATCTCGCTGACCCATACGCGGTAAGCGTCCGTCCCTTCCCGCCAAGGGAGGCTGCGGGCGTTATGTCGATACCAATCAATCAGGGGGCCGGCAATGGGCAATACAAGGAACTGCTCCATTACCGTTTGCTCCCGTTGCAAATATAGCACATATAATCTCCCAATATATTGTGTCGATATTCCAGAACCTAAGTATCCTTCTTTCAAGACAGGCTTGTCAACCCTTACGATCCGGAATATTATGGAACCATGTCTGCAAAAATATATTTGCTGTTATTTGTTAATTCCAAGGGGATTATCGCGATACCCTATATTCATAAGAGCTCTGCACTGCCGGATTGCGCATTCGGCAGTATCCTGCCAGGAGGTGTTTTATCTGTTTTTGAAGGAAGGCGGATTTGATGGAACCGCAAAGCCGGAACAATGGTGCCAGTTCATGATCAGCATTTGCTATATTGCCGTTGGAATCAATGCGGTGGTTTTAGTTGCAGTGTGGTACTTTTTTGTGTTCCTTGTTCAGGAAACTTCCCACATCCTGTATTGGGTAAAATATATCGTCGGCCCTTCCCTGCTTATGCTCGCAGCCAATGCACTGGTAGACCGTTTCGTCCGAAGCAGGCGATTCCCGCTGCTCTATAAGGAATATGCGGTGATTTCCCTAATTCTTTTTTTCTGCACGTTTCTTTGCTTTGTGCATGGGATTGCGGCCGTACTGCTGGCCACGTTTGTCATACCGGTTTTTGCTTCCTCCCTGTTTGCAAACCTAAAAATGACCAAACGTATTTTTATTCTGAGTCAAATCGCGCTCATAATAAGCGCGATTAGAATGCATTTTTTCACTTCGCGTATCTACGAACATTGGATCTGGTATGAAGCGCTTACCGCCTCCGGCATCCTGTTGGCCGCTTATCTGCTGACCAGGGTCTTTATCCGCTATGGTCAGTATAACATCTCCTCCCTTATCGATTCCTACAACAGCCAGAAAAGCCTGCGGGAACAGCTCAAAC
>JAEYHP010000108.1 GCA_023409435.1 Bacillota bacterium
ATCCAATGCATGCTTCTGCATGGGAAAAAGGAGGAATGCGTAGTGAGTGTACGCAAGGTTGTTTCTCTCATCATCATTGTTTTGCTCACGTTAGCCATCGAGTATATTGGGTTTTTCGGCATCGCATGG
Organism: Bacillota bacterium; assembly: GCA_023409435.1. GTDB lineage: Bacteria > Bacillota > Clostridia > Christensenellales > CAG-138 > JAEYLA01. The sequence continues at coordinate 130 of JAEYHP010000108.1, forward strand.
GATATCTATGAGATACGGCCGTTCGTGGAGCAAGTTCCCAAAGGGCTGGACCTTGGGGGTGGCATATCCCTGCTCTTTGAAGGCACCGAAGCTGTAGCAAGCGACATGGACGCGGTGGCGGATATTGCGCGCAAGCGTCTGGAAGGCGCAGGGTACGCGGACTCTTCTGTCATTCGCGTAGGGGAAAACGCCATCCGCGCGGATATTTCCATTATCGAGAACGAGCAGGTAGGCGCCTCCTATCTTTCGCAGTATCTTTCCGAGCAGGCCAAGCTCGAATATAAGGACCCGGAGGGCAACGTTATATTCGACAACTCCGGCGTCAAGCGCGCGTTTGTCCAGGTCAATCAGCAGAGCCAACAGACGACATATACCCCGGGAACCGCCTATGTGGTGGGTTTCTCGCTCAAGCCGGAAGCCGTAAGCGCGTTGAAGGAAGCGGCCGGGCAGAATGTCGGCAAGCAGTTCAGCGTGGAACTCAATGGGCAGGTGATTGCGCAGCCATACATTGACCCGGCGATCACCGGCAGCGATGTGTATTTTGATAACGGATCTTTAACCGCGGAGAGCGCCAGCCTGCTTGTGCATCAGCTCAACAGCGGGGTGCTGCCCGTAACCATTACCCTTACGAAGGTCGCGAATATCGGCGCGACGCTTGGTGCCGCCGTCGCACAAGACGTAACAGCTGTATTTGGCGCGGTACTTGCGCTTGCATTCGTATTTTTCATACTGCGGTACCGCCTGGCCGGTTTGGTCGCGGATCTATCGTTGCTCATATTCGTGCTTGTGTACGTGATGAGCCTTGCGACCATTCCGGGCATCCGGCTGAATCTCCCGGGCGCTGCGGGCGTTTTACTCTCCCTGGCGCTTGCGGCAGTATCGGACAACCTGCTGTTTGCGCGCCTGAGGAAGGAAATTGTGCTGGGCAAGACGGTGCGCACGGCGGCAAAATCCGGCTTCCCGGAAGCGATTAAGCCCATTCTCCATATGCATGTTGCCGCATTGCTGTTGGCGCTCACGCTGCTCATTGCGGGCAACAATGCGGTGCAGAATTTTGCGGGCGTACTTGCGGTGGGCGGGGTATACAGCTTTTTGCACGCGCTCATCACGCGCGGGCTATTTAGCCTGCTGATGGGCTTCCCGGCAGGTAATAAAAAGCTGTATGTATCCCGTAGGGCGGTTGCCGGCAGAGTTGCCCAGTGAGGAGGAAACGCAAATGGATTTTGTAAAGAATTTTAAGCGGTGGCATATCATAGCCATCTCGGTTATTGCGGTGGCCGCCATCCTTCTGGGCGTGTTTGGCGCGCTGCGGACCGGGGTTGACTATGCGGGCGGCACGCTCATGACCGTCAATGTACAAAACGAATTTGATGAAAGCATTATCGCAGGCGCGCTTAATCAAAACGGCGTTTTCGGCGCGCGCGTGCAAACGGCGGGGGACAAGAAGACGCTTGCGGAAATCCGCATTCAGTACTCCGGGGATATTGCAACGCTTTCAAGTTCCCTCGAACAGACCATAGCGAACGCCTATCCGGGCGCAAAGGTCACCTCAACGGAACCCATCACGGCGGCGCATGCGGATAAACTGTTTTTCAGCCTTTTTGTACCGGCAATTTCGGCCTGCATCATTGGCTTCCTGTATGCATGGGTGAGATACGGCCTGTCTGCGGCAATATCCGCAGGGCTGACGCCGCTCTATTCTTTTGCGCTGTTCCTCGGTATCGCAGAGGCAGTTCGTCTTACGGTCAATACGCCGTTTATCGGAGCGGCGCTGCAGACCGCCGTCTGCTCGGTAGCGGGCGTTATCCTGCTGTTTGAACGCCTGAAGGAAGGCATCAAGGATGACCCGCAGGCGGACAAGCACCGCAGAGCGCTGACGAACGCCGGAATCCAAGGCGGCATCCCGAATCTGTTGGCGCTGTTTGGCGCGCTGGTCGTTGTATTGACTGGCCTTGCCATATTTGGCAGCGCGGCTATGCGGGAATTTGCGCTGCCCGGCATCATCGGCCTCGTTGTCTGCGCGTTCTTTTCCATATTCCTTGCGGCGCCCTTGTGGGTTGTGTTCCAGGAGAGCGCGGAGCGCAACCCCGCCGTACAAAAGAAAAAGGCAAAGAAGAAAGATATAAAGAAGAAATAATCAATAAGGCGGGCGAATGCCCGCCTTATTTCTAAGAGGAATCGATGCTACGCTTTGAACCGTTTTCGCAGGAGAATACAGCGCTAATAAAACAAATTGCGAAGGAAAACAAAATTTCCGATCTTTTGGCGTCCTTGCTCATAAACCGGGGCATTTGCGGGCGCGAGGAAATCGTTGCGTTCCTGCATCCGGGCCCGGAGCAGCTAAACGCCCCGTTTCTTTTGGACGATATGCTGTCCGCCGTCACTCGAATCAATACGGCGCTTGAACAAAACGAGCGTATCTGCGTATACGGGGATTACGACGCCGACGGCGTTTGTTCCACCGCCATGCTTGTTTCCTATCTGCGCGCGCAGGGCGGGAACGTATCATATTATCTTCCTTCCCGCCATACCGAAGGCTACGGCATGAACGCGGAGGCGTTGAAATCCATCGCTTCTGCGGGCGTTCAGCTGATCGTCACGGTGGACAACGGTATCGCGGCCAAGGATGAAGTCGCCCTATGCCATGAGCTGGGCATCGACGTCGTCATAACGGACCACCACCAATGCCCGGAGGCGTTGCCGGAATGTGCGGCCGTAGTCAATCCGCACAGAATCGGCAGTGCGTACCCCAACCCGGATCTTTGCGGGGCAGGGGTGGCGCTCAAACTCATACAGGCTTTGGGCGCGACGCAGGAACAGTTAAACGCATACTTGCCGCTTGCGGCGCTGGCGACTGTGGCGGATATCGTGCCGCTGCGCAATGAAAACCGCGCCATCGTCAGCATGGGCCTGCCGCTTGTGCCCAGTCACTTGGGCTTAAATGCGTTGCTTGCGGTATCGGGCAGCGCAGGGCAGGAGATTACAAGCGAAATACTCGCGTTCCGGCTTGCGCCCCGCATCAACGCCGCAGGCCGTATGGGGGACGCGGAGCGCGCGCTGCTGCTTCTGATGGCGGAGAAGGAAGAACAAGCGCGGGAGCTTGCGCTCACACTTAATGAGGAAAACGAACGCAGGCAGGACGAAGAAAAAGGTATATTGCAGCAGGCGCGCCGCATGCTGCAGGGTAAAAATACGGCGGCCATGCGCGCGATATTGCTTTATTCTCCGGACTGGAGCCCGGGCATCATCGGCATTGTGGCGTCCAAGCTGGTGGAGGAATATAATAGACCTGTGCTGCTGTTCCATTTGGGGGATGGGCTGCTTACGGGGTCCTGCCGCAGCATACCCAAAGTGCACCTTTACGATTGTTTAAGCGCATTCGGCGAAATGTTCCTTCGGTTCGGCGGGCATGCCCAGGCCGCGGGGCTTACGATGGAATTTCAAAAGTTCCACGAGTTCTCCGTGGCGTTTGACGCATACCTGCGCAAAGCCTATCCGGCCAGCGTGTTTGTTCCGTCCGTCAAGTACGAACGCGCGCTCAGCCTACCGGAGCTTACGCTGCAGAATACGCAGGAGCTTGCGCTTTTGTCCCCTTATGGGGAGGGCAACCCCCAGCCTGTATTCCTTGCGCGCGATATCGGGCTAATGGATGTGGAGACCATGGGCAGGGACGGCGCGCATTTAAAAGCCAACGCGGAGCAGGAGGGGCGCGTCATCCGGCTTGTTGCGTTTAACAGAGGCAAGGATAGCAATGCGTATATGGACGGCGGGCGCTTCAACATCCTGTATACGCCCGAGGCCAATGTGTGGCAGCAAAGAGCGCGCCTGCAACTGATGCTGCGCGCAATAAAACCCGTTTCTCCGTTTGAAAACACGCAGTTTACCGCGAACTGGGGAATGAAATTTTATGATGCTTTTTTTCGAAATTTTTTATATAATGATATTTGTGGCGCTGATACAATGCCCGTTGAGGATATGGATGCGGCAGTTACTCAGTCCCTGCTTCAGGAGCTCGAAGGCACTCTCGTTCTTTGCTTAACGCCCGCGGGCGCTCAGCGGTTAAGCGGTCTTTTGGAAGCGAATGGGCTAGGGGACATTGTGGACGTCTATTTCCACAGGCTCCCGAAGGATCAGGGTACCGGCAACGCCGTGCTGCTGGCCCCGCATTTTAACGGTGAAGCGTTCGTGCATGCGCGCATATTCGTATACGACGGCCACGTGCAATATGTGCCTGCGTTCAAATTTCCGGGCGGAGCGTATGTGCCGCTGGATCCAGGAAGTGATACGCTTCTTGCGCCGCTTTCGCTTTCCCGAACGGAAATGGGCTACCTGTATCATGTGTTCCTGTCCCGGTTGAAGCTTGGCGTAACGCCCCGTCTGGAGCTTGTCGCCCTTCCGGCACAGGGCCGGGAAACCGCCATAATGGCGTTATTGGTGTTTATAGAGCTTGGCTTTTTCCAATGGAACGCCAAGGAAGATACCGTATCCGCATCCGCCGGGGCAGCGCCGCGCAGCCTGTTTGAAAGCAGCCTGTATTCCGCGGCAAATATCAGCTGACCTAAGGCAATTGTGAGGAGGAAAGTATGGACTTAAAATCGTATATCCGCAATATTCCCGATTTCCCCAAGGAAGGCATTTTGTTTCGGGATATCACGACACTCCTCAAGGACAAGGATGCGTACCGTGTGCTGGTGGATACAATCGTAAAATCGCTCGAGGGCAAAGAGGTCGATCTCGTAATAGGCCCCGAAGCGCGCGGCTTTGTCATAGGCTCCGCCGTTGCCTACGCCATGGGCGCGGGTTTTATCGTAGCGCGCAAGCCCGGCAAGCTGCCAGCCAAGACCAACCGCTATTCCTATGGCCTGGAGTATGGCACTGACGTTCTCGAGGTACATGAGGACGCCATAAAGCCGGGGCAGAAAATCGTGATCGTGGACGATCTTTTGGCCACCGGCGGCACCGCGCTTGCTACCATCCGTCTGGCGGAACAGGCAGGCGGGGAAGTCGTGGGCGCGCGCTTTGCCATTGAACTTACGGATCTCAGCGGCCGCGAACTGCTTAAGAATTACGATGTCTGCGCCGTAATGGAGTTTTAATCTACGTAAGCATTGATAAATCAACGGCGCAGCCGTTGATTTATGCTTTTATCGAAGCTTATCGCGCACGAAGTTGGGCGGAAAGGAGGGGAGCGTATGGAACAGCCGATAGGGTATTGCGTCAGAAAAGAATATATGCAGCCGCATGTGGACCAATTATACGACGTCTGCAAAAAAACGTTTACGCCGGAACAGTTAAATCTGCTGCAAAAGGCAATCGATTTTGCAAAGAACGTCCATAAGGACCAGCGCCGGGAATCCGGCGAGCTGTACTATGTGCACCCCGAAGCCGTCGCAATCATGCTCTATGAAATGGGCATGGATTCCGCCACCGTCATCGCGGGTTTGCTGCATGACGTCATAGAGGATGGCAAGGACATTACGGCAGAAAAGGTTTCCGCCCTGTTTGGGGACGAGATTGCCACCATGGTGGACGGCGTAACCAAGCTCACCAAGTCCGGCGAGCAGGATTTTATTACAAAGCAGGAGCAGCAGGCGGAAAATTTAAGAAAGCTGTTCCTTGCCATGGCCAACAATGTGCGCGTGGTCATCATCAAGCTTGCGGATCGCCTGCACAACATGCGCACGCTCGAATACTGCGACACCGCAAAGCGTGTGCGAAAAGCAAAGGAAACGCTGGAGGTCTACGCTCCGCTCGCGCACCGCTTCGGTATGGGCGCGATCAAGGGCGAACTCGAAGACCTTTCCTTCATGCATCTGATGCCGGATGAGTACGAGCAGCTGCGCGCGGCGATCGAACCGCGCCAGGCCGAGCGCATGGAGCTGTTAAAGAGCGCCATGGATATCATAAAAGGACATCTTGACGCGGCGAACATCCACGCGGAAATCAACGGCAGGCCAAAACACCTGTACAGCATCTACCGCAAGATGAACAAGCAGAGCAGGCCGCTCGATGAAATTTACGATCTTACCGCTATCCGTATCATCGTGGAGACGGTGAACGACTGTTACGCGACCTTAGGCGGCATCCATTCCGTATGGAAGCCGATGCCGGGGCGTTTTAAAGACTATATCGCCATGCCCAAGAC
>JAEYHP010000093.1 GCA_023409435.1 Bacillota bacterium
AAAATCCAGCGAGTATAATGAGATCGATGTTGTGCTCCGTAAGCGCCCCAAGCAAACGTTCCTCAAACGCCACATGCGTATGCGCCGCTTTTTCAACGGCCAAAGCCTTGATGTTGGCCGCTTTCGCGCGCTCCAGCGCGTAGGCTTTGCCTGAACTTGAAAGCACAAGCGCGATGCGCGCGTGGGGCAAAATCCCCGCCCGTTCCGCATCCAGAAGTGCCTGCAAGTTTGTGCCGCCGCCCGAAACCAGTACGCCGACGTTCGCTTTCAGCATAGCTCCACTCCGTTTTCGCCTTGGACAACTTCGCCTAAAACATAAGCGTCCGTCCCCTGCTCTTTGAGCGTATGAAGCGCCGCATCCGCGTCCCGTTTGGATACAACCGCCACCATGCCCACGCCCATGTTAAACGTGTTGTATAGGTCGCGCGTGGAAATCCGCCCGGCATGCCGAATGTAATCGAACACCGGAAGTACGTTTACCGCCCCCCGCTCGATTTTTGCCGATAACCCATTCGGCAGGCAGCGCGGGATGTTTTCATAAAACCCGCCGCCGGTGATGTGCGCAAGCGCGTGGACCTCCATCGAATTGATAAGTGAAAGCACGGGCTTCACATAAATTTTCGTAGGCGTCAGCAGCGTTTCCCCCAATGTCAGGCCGATGTCCCCCAAGTATTTATTGAGTATGACCGGGTTTTCTTCGATATGGAATACCTTCCTTACCAGCGAAAACCCGTTGGAGTGTACGCCGGAGGAAGGCAGCGCGATGAGCGCGTCCCCCGCCCGCACCCGCGCAGGATCGAGTATCTTCTCTTTCGCCACCATGCCCACGGCGAAGCCCGCGAGGTCGTATTCGTCCTCGGGATAAAAGCCCGGCATTTCCGCCGTTTCCCCGCCGATCAGCGCGCAGTTTGCCTCAACACAGCCCTTCGCGACGCCGGATACGATATCCGCCACGCGCTCGGGCACGTTTTTACCGACCGCCACATAATCCAGGAAAAACAGCGGCTGCGCGCCGCAGCAGACGATATCGTTCACGCACATGGCCACGCAGTCTATGCCCACAGTATCGTGCTTGTCCAACAAAAAGGCAAGCTTTAATTTGGTGCCCACGCCGTCCGTGCCGCTGATTAAAACCGGTTCGTTCATACCGGAAAGGTCCGGCTGGAACAGCCCGCCAAACCCGCCGATGGGCGAAAGCACGCCGGGGATGTGCGTCCCCTGCACATGCTTTTTCATCAGTTCCACGGCGCGGTACCCCGCGGTAATGTCCACGCCCGCTTTTTTATAGCTTTCGCTGTAGCTTTTCATACCGCCGCCCCCTGCTCGGTCACTGACCCGATTTTGACGTCGAACTTGTTTTTGCCCCGCTGTTTCGGCGTTTCGGAAGGGTATTCCCCGGTAAAGCAGGCGGCACAGAACCCAAGACTCGTATGGTCTGCAAGCTTTGTGACGTTGTTCGCGCTTAAAAAGCCGATGGAATCGACGCCGAGTAGCTCCTTCATTTCCTCCTCGGTGTGGTTCCACGCAATCAGCTTTTCCTGCGAATCGATATCCGTACCGTAATAGCAGGGATACATGAATTTGGGCGCGGAGGAACGAAGATGCACTTCCTTCGCCCCCGCCTCGCGTAAAAGCCGCACAATGCGGGCGGACGTGGTACCGCGCACGATGGAATCGTCAATCAGCACCACGCGCTTTCCCGCAACTGTGGCCGCGATGGGGTTTAATTTGATGCGCACCTGATCTTCCCGCCCCGCCTGGGTGGGCTGGATAAAGGTGCGACCGATGTATTTGTTTTTGATAAAGCCGATGCCATACGGAATGCCGGACTGGCGCGCATAGCCGATCGCAGCGTCGATACCCGAATCCGGCACGCCGACCACGACATCCGCCTGCACTGGATGTTCGAGAGCCAGAAATGCGCCTGCCCGTTGCCGGGCGGTTTGTACGCTGCTGCCGTCCATCACACTGTCCGGCCGGGCAAAGTAAATGAGTTCAAACACGCACAGCGAAGTTTTTTGTGTGTTGCAATGCTCGGTGATGCTCCTGAGGCCGTTTGCGTCCGCCACCACGATTTCACCGGGCAGTACGTCCCGCACGAAGCTTGCGCCGATAATTGAAAGAGCGCAGCTTTCCGAAGCGAACACGTAGCTTTCCCCCAAGCGACCGATGCACAGCGGCCGAAAACCCATGGGGTCCCGCACGGCGATTAGCTTTGTGGGCGAGAGTATCACCAGAGAATACGCGCCTTTGAGGCGGTACATGGCCTGTGACACCGCAGCCTCAATGGAGGGTGCGCTCAGCCGTTCCCTGGTGACGATGTAGGCGATCACCTCGCTGTCGCTGGTGGAGTGGAATATGGAGCCCGCAAGCTCGAGTTCCTCCCGCAGCTGCGCGTCGTTGGTGAGGTTGCCGTTGTGCGCGAGCGCCATGCGGCCCTTGACATGGTTGATGAGAAGCGGCTGTGCGTTTAAACGGGCGTCGTTTCCGGTGGTGCCGTAGCGCACATGGCCGATCGCCATTTTCCCCCGACCCAGTTTTTTGAGCGTTTCCGTATAAAACACCTCGTTGACCAGGCCCGCGTCCCGGTAAGCGGTGATGAGACCGTCGTCGTTTACCGCAATACCGCAGCTTTCCTGCCCGCGGTGCTGCAGCGCGTAAAGCGCATAGTACGCAAGGGAGGCGACATCCTCTTCCCCGGTCTTACTGTATATGCCAAACAGGCCGCACTCCTCGTGCAATTCGTTGTACATTTTTAAACCTTTACTCGCCCATCAGGCGCTTGCGGATTTCGATATATGCGTCCTCCACCTCACCAAGGTCGCGCCGAAAACGGTCCTTGTCGAGCTTCTTTTTGGTGGCGCTGTCCCAGAAGCGGCAGGTATCCGGAGAAATTTCATCGGCAAGCACCAGCTCCCCTTCGGCTGTCTTGCCAAACTCCAGCTTGAAATCCACCAGTTCGATGCCGACGGATTTTAAGTGCTGTGTCAATATCGCGTTGATCTTGAAGGAATAGCGCGCGATCAACTCCAATTCTTCCGGCGTTGCTAGCTCCAAAGCGAATATGTGGTATTCGTTCACCATCGGGTCGCCAAGCGCGTCGTCCTTGTAGCAGTACTCGAGCACCGTACGTTTCATGGGCGTGCCCTCGGGCAGGCCCAAACGCTTAGAAAGCGAGCCCGCCGCGATATTGCGCACAATGACTTCGAGCGGCACGATGCGCACCTTTTTCACCAACGTTTCGGTATCCGACAGCTCTTTCACGAAATGGGTCGGAATGCCTTCTCTTTCCAATAACTGCATCAGATTGTTGGTGACGCGGTTGTTGATTGCGCCCTTCCCCAGTATGGTGCCGCGCTTTTCGCCGTTGAAGGCGGTGGCGTCGTCCTTGTAGGAGACGATGCAGAGCGCATCATCCGGTGTCGCGTACACTTTTTTCGCCTTGCCCTCATAAAGCTGCCTGATCTTTTCCATTTTTCATTCTCCTTAAAAATATCGGCTTTCAATAAAACAGGACCTGGGAATGCTCCCTGGCCCTTAAAAGTACCGTTCCCGTACGGCCTGGTCTTTCTCCGCGGCGATACGCTCCATTTCGCCGCGCTGCGCGGCAAGCTTGATGAAAAGCGTCCTGTCCTCCAGCGCGAGCATCTGCGCTGCAAGTATGGCGGCGTTCTGCGCGCCGTTAATTGCGACTGTGGCAACAGGCACGCCCGCGGGCATCTGCACGGTAGAGAGCAGCGCATCCAAGCCGTCCAGCGCGCTCGCCTGCACAGGAATGCCAATGACGGGCAAAAGCGAATTCGCCGCCATTGCGCCCGCAAGATGCGCCGCTTTGCCCGCCGCCGCTATGATGACGCCAAAGCAGTTTTCCATGGCACTTTGCGCAAACTGTGCAGCCTGATTCGGCGTGCGGTGCGCGGAAAGTACACGCACCTCAAACGGGATTTCCAGTTTGCGCAGCATGTCTATAGCAGGTTCGAGTATGGGTAGATCGCTGTCGCTGCCCAACACAAGGGCGACCTTTCGCATTTGTTTTTTCTCCTAATGTTCGTGTTTTTATGCATTTATGAGTATATAACGCTTTATTTCCACTTATCATACATCGTATTTAGAACATTATCAAGCTTATTTTATATAATGTACGTAAACTTTCTTTTAGCACAGGTTGCTATTTTTTGTATAGAAAAGCCGCCGTGAACCACGGCGGCTAAAATCCATTGAGGTTATTCGTTATTGAGCGCGTCCTTTACCTTGTCGAATATGCTCTTCTTGGGGTTGGACTTATGCTGTTCGCCTTGCGCCGGGGTTTCCCCGAGCGTTTCAGCAAATGCGCGCAGCAGATGCTTCTGGTCATCTGTTAAGCGCTTAGGCACATCGATATCGACCTTGACCATAAGGTCGCCCTTTTCCTTGCTTCTAAGGCGCTGGATTCCCTGCTCCCGCATGCGGAACGTGGTGCCGGGCTGCGTGCCTTCCGGCACCGTATATTTGACGCTGCCCGTAAGCGTGGGGACCGTAATTTCCCCGCCCAGGGCTGCCGTGATATACGAAATCTTCAGATCCAGAAACAGGTCCGCGCCGTTTCTGCGGAACAGCTTATGCGCCTTCACGCGAATCAATACGTACAGGTCGCCGCTAGGTCCCCCGCGGTACCCGGCCTCCCCTTCGCCCGAAAGGCTCAATGTCTGGCCATCGTCGATGCCTGCGGGAATATTCACCACCACGCGGCTGGTCTTTTTCACCCGGCCATGGCCATGGCAGTCCAGACACGGCTCCTTAATAATCTGCCCCGTGCCGCCGCAGGCCGAGCAGGGGCGCACGGTGGTAAAGGAACCGAGCATCGTATTCTGCTGCACGCGCACCTGGCCCGAGCCGCCGCAGGTGGTGCAGCGCTCCGGCCTGGTGCCGGGCTTTGCGCCCGAGCCGCCGCAGGAGCCGCAGTTCTGTTCGCGGGGCACGAGTATTTCGCGCTTTGCGCCAAACGCCGCATCCTCAAACGAAATGGTGAGCGTATATTTGAGGTTGTTTCCCGCGACGGGGCCGGTGGTATCGCGGCCTGAAAACCCGCCGCCGAACATGGTCTCGAATATATCGGAAAATCCGCCGAAGCCCGAGAACGGATTGCCGCCGGAATATCCGCCGCCGCCCGCCGTCGGGTCGAACGCAGCATGACCGAACTGATCGTACTGCGCGCGCTTTTTCGCATCGCCCAGTACCTCCGCGGCCTCGTTAAGTTCCTTGAATCTCGCTTCCGCATCCTTATCACCCGGGTGCAGATCCGGGTGGCAGGTCTTGGCCTGTTTCCGGAATGCGCTCTTGATTTCGCTTTCAGAGGCGTTTTTCTCAACGCCCAATACTTCATAATAATCGCGTTTATTTGCCAAAGGACATCCCTCTCCCCCAAGCTTCGTCAAGGCTCATTATAACAAAAGCGGAGCCGTAGCGCATGTAGTAAATAATTCTCATGAAAAGGGGCGGGCTTTTGACCCGCCCCAACCGCTAGTATACTATGCTTACTTCTTGTCGTCGTCCACAACTTCGTAATCGGCGTCCACAACGGTATCGTCATGCGGCGCGCTGCCGCCTGCCGCCTGACCGGGGTTCGCAGCTTGGTCCTGCTGGGCCTGCTGGTAGATCTTGCCGAATATCTCGTAGGAGACCTCGGTCAGCTTTTCGGAAGCGGTCTTGATCATGACGCTGTCCGTGCCTTCGAGCGTCTTCCTCAAATCGGAGAGCGCAGCCTCGATCTTGGATTTATCGGCGGAAGAAACCTTATCGCCCAGTTCCTTCAATGTCTTTTCTGTGGTGTAAACGAGCTGATCCGCGTGGTTGCGGGTCTCGACCTCTTCCTTGCGCTTCTTGTCCTCGCCCGCAAACCGCTCGGCTTCGTTGACAGCGCGCTTAATTTCATCCTCGTTGAGGTTGGTGGAAGCGGTGATTGTCACCTTCTGCTCGTGGCCGGTGCCAAGGTCCTTCGCGCTGACATGCACGATGCCGTTCGCGTCGATATCAAACGTGACCTCAATCTGCGGCACGCCGCGGGGCGCCGGGGCAATGCCCGCAAGCTGGAAACGGCCCAACGTCTTATTGTACTGCGCCATTTCGCGCTCGCCCTGGAGCACGTGGACTTCAACGGAGGTCTGGCCGTCCGCCGCGGTGGAGAATATCTGGCCTTTTTTGGTAGGGATGGTGGTGTTGCGGTCAATGAGCCTGGTGAACACGCCGCCCACGGTCTCAATGCCCAAAGACAACGGCGTGACGTCGAGCAGCAGGATATCCTTGACCTCGCCGCCCAATACCCCCGCCTGGATGGCTGCGCCAATGGCGACGCATTCATCTGGATTGATGCCCTTGAAGGGCTCCTTGCCGGTCACGCTCTTGACCATATCCTGCACCATGGGGATACGGCTGGAACCGCCCACCAGGATGACCTTGTCAATCTTTTCGGAGCTTAGGTCCGCGTCCCGCATGGCCTTGAACATGCAATCCTTGGTCTTATCCACATAGTCAGAAATCAGTTCGTTGAACTTCGCGCGGGTCAGAGTCATTTCCAGATGCCTGGGGCCGGAAGCATCCATAGTGATGAACGGCAGGTTGATATCCGAGGATACCACGCCGGAAAGCTCAATCTTTGCCTTTTCCGCGGCTTCCTTCAAGCGCTGAAGCGCCTTGCGGTCGTTCCGCAAATCAATGCCGGTCTCCTTTTTGTATTCGGCGGCGATATGGTCCATGAAGCGCTGGTCGAAATCGTCGCCGCCCAGGCGGTTGTCGCCGTTGGTGGCGAGCACCTCGAATACGCCCTCGCCGATCTCCAAAATGGAAACGTCGAACGTGCCGCCGCCCAAGTCGTAAACGAGTATCTTCTGGTTGGCCTGCTTATCCATGCCATAGGCAAGGGAAGCCGCGGTGGGTTCGTTGATGATGCGCAGCACTTCGAGGCCCGCGATGCGGCCCGCGTCCTTGGTGGCCTGGCGCTGGCTGTCGCTAAAATATGCCGGAACGGTGATGACCGCCTGCGTGATGGTCTCACCCAGGTACGCTTCCGCATCCTGTTTGAGCTTGCGCAATATCATGGCGGAAATCTCCTGCGGCGTATAATCCTTGCCATCCACATGCACCTTATGGGAAGTACCCATTTCGCGCTTGATGGATGAGATGGTTCGCTCCGGGTTCGTAATAGCCTGGCGCTTTGCGACCTGGCCCACCAGACGCTCCTGGTCCTTGAACGCTACGACGGAAGGCGTGGTGCGCGCACCCCCCGCATTGGGGATAACAACGGGTTCCCCACCTTCGAGCACTGCGACGCAAGAGTTGGTGGTGCCCAAGTCAATACCGATAATTTTGCCCATGAATGATACTCCTCCTATAAATCAACCTGACTATTCTTTTTATTCGATGCCGCGTTCTTGCGGCGTATGTACTTTGCTCTTACCCGGCTATTCCGCCACCTTGACCATGCTGTGGCGCAATATCCTGCCGTTCATTTCAAAGCCCTTTTGGAAAACCTCCAGTATTTCGCCGGATTCCTTTCCTTCAGCGGGTTCCTGCAGCACAGCGTTGTGCAGGTTGGGGTCGAACACGCCTTCCGCCGCTATTTCCTGCAACCCGAGTTTTGCGAGCGCGTCGATAAGCGTGCGCTGCACCAGCTTGACGCCGTCCAAATAGCAGGGGTCCACGGTCTCCATGTTCAGCACGGCAAGGTCAAGATTGTCTAAAGACGGAATGAGCGCCTTCACGCAATCCCGCATGCCCTCCTGGTAACTGTCCGCCTTCAATGTTGCGTTGCGTTTGCGGTAGTTGTCAAAATCCGCCTGCAGGCGCTGCGCCAAAGCGATGGCTTCGTCCTTTTCCTTTTTCAACGCTTCGATGTGCGCTTTGACGGTATCGAATTCCGCCTGACTCAGCTTGATAAACTCCTCACCCTGTCCGTTCGCGGCGGTCTCCTCCGGCGTTTGCACCTGCCCCGCCGCCTGATTGTTTACTATGGTCTCCTCCTGCATGGGTACGTCTCCGTTCGCGGTCTTTCTTGCCATAACTTCCTCCCGTTGGCTATTCAAGCCGGTCCTGTTCCAAAAGCCCGGCAAGGGCCTCCGAAAGACTCAGCTGCATGTATTCAAGTATCGAAAGTACGCGGCCATAATGCATGCGCGTGGGTCCTATGATGCCAAACGACCCCATCGGCTCGTTGCCTATGCGATAGGTCGCGGTAATCACGCTGCAATCCTTCAACTGGTCCGGTTCGTTTTCCTCCCCAATGGAGACAGAAAACTCAAGCCGCGAGGCTTTTTTAAGCATGTTGTAGAGCGTGTCCTTCCCTTCGAGCGCGGCAAGGAAGCCCTTTACCTTGTTCATATCGCTGTACTCGGGGTAGTGCAGGATGTTGGTGGCGCCGGAAAGCTCCACCTTCTGCGTGTTGCCGTGCACATGACGCTCCAACGCTTCCATAACGTTATGAAAGAACGTGCGCTCCGCGCCCATTTCCTCCCCTATGCCCAGCACTTCGTCCACCGCCACCTGGTCCAGCCGCATGTCCCGCAGCATGTTGTTCAGGCGGGCAGAGAATTTATCCAAGTCCTGCGCCCCCATGCCCTCCGGCAGGCGTAGCATGACGTCACGTATCATGCCGTTGTCGGCGATCAGTACCATTAAAACGCGTTCCGCGTTCAGCTGTACCAGCTGAATATGCTTGATGCGAACGGTTTCAATCTGCGGCGCCATCACCATGGCCGTATAGCGCGTGATTTCCGAAAGCGCGGTGGCCGTCTGCCGCACCAGGCCTTCCACCTGATCCATACGGCTTGTAAAATAGGCGCGTATCAGGCGGCGCTCATGCTCGTTGAGCTGCGCGCGCTGCATCATGTGGTTGACATAGAGCCGGTACGCCTTGTTGGACGGAATACGCCCGGCCGAGGTATGCGGCTGCTCCAAGTATCCAAGCTCCTCCAAGTCGCTCATCTCATTGCGGATGGTCGCGGAGGAGACGTTAAAGTCCGCGCGTTTGGATATGGTACGGGAACCGACTGGCGCGGCCGTCATAATATAGTCGTCTATAATCGCCTGCAAAATGCGCATTTTCCTTGCATCGAGTTCCATTTGCCGCGCCTCCTTTCCCGCAGTGCTTCTTCCCTTTCAGGGTGTTAGCACTCTATATCATTGAGTGCTAAATCACTACAATTAAAATAGCACTCGACATAGTCTTTGTCAATAGAACGCAAATGTTCCATTGTGACAAAGTGGAAACAAAAGCGTGGGGTTTTTGGCCCGGAATCCGGCTTGAAATCTCCGGCGCAAGGCCGAAACTCAGTACCTGACCATCCCTTTAAACTACGCGCAAGTTTTGCATCGTAGCCATTGTATGGTATAAATAAAGAGAGAGTTTGACGGCCTTGTTGCAAGAAAGGAAACTTTATGCCCGGGCTTTATGTACATATTCCATTTTGCGTGCGAAAGTGCCGCTATTGCGACTTCTTCTCCCTGGCCCAGCCGGAGCGTATGGAACGCTATCTTTGCGCGCTGTACCGGGAAATCCAGGCGTTGGCGCAGCACGGTTGGGATACGTTCGATACCGTATTCTTTGGCGGCGGCACGCCCTCGCTGCTTTCGGGTTCGCAGGCACAGGCGCTGTTACGAGAGTTGAAGCAATGCTTTTCCATCGCCCCGGACGCGGAGATTACGTTTGAGTGCAACCCCGGCACGCTGGATGCGGAAAAGCTTTCTGCTTATAAGGAAGCGGGCGTCAACCGGCTTTCCATTGGGCTACAGAGCTTGGATGACCGTTTATTAAAGCGTATCGGACGCATCCATACAAAACATGAGTTCTTAGAATCCTTCCGGCTTTCGCGCGAGGCAGGCTTTTCAAATATCAATGTGGACGTCATGCACGGCCTGCCGGGGCAGACGAAAGAAGACTATTTGAATACGCTATCGGAAGTTACTGCGCTTTCCCCCGAACACCTTTCGGCCTATGGGCTCATTTTAGAGGAAGGCATCGCGCTTTTTGAAGACGTGGCGGCGGGACGCGAAACGCTGCCCGATGAAGACGACGTATACGAAATGCAGGACGCGGGCATTGCCTATCTGGAGCAACGGGGTTACGCGCGCTATGAAATTTCCAACTTCGCGAAACCGGGGCGTTTTTGCCGCCACAACCTTAACTATTGGGCGAACGGCCCCTATCTCGGCCTGGGCGCGGACGCGCATTCGGCCTGGCGGCTGAAACTTGACAGCACGCCGCAGTGGACGCGCTGGAGCAACGCTGCGGATTTGGATTCCTATACGAAGGAAGCGGCAACGTCTTTGCGGGAACGGACGCTCACTCCCATTCCTTATGCGGAGGAAGCGTTTGAAACCGTAATGGTGGGACTGAGAACAATCGAGGGCATTCCGCTTGCGGAGTTTGAAGCGCGGTTTCAAAAGCCGCTCCAAGAGTTTTACCCGCAGGCGATTGATGCACTGATCAAAAAGAGCTGGCTCACCTTGTCGCCAACGCATGCGCATTTGACCAGCGCGGGGCTGGATATGCAAAACGCGGCGCTGCAGTATTTTTTAAGCGAGGCCAATCCATAGTCCCTTATAGCAAAAACGGGATGGCGTTAGCCATCCCGTTCGATTACATAGATTTTTATCGGTTTATTCAGCCTCTGCGCGCGGCTGATAGTGTAGCGTGTGCCGGTGGAAACGCCGTCCCACACCGCCACCACCATATCCGCTGCGTCCACGATCTGATCGTTTCTAGCTAGCGGAGCCAATTTGCCCAGTACGTCATAGTCCGGCCGGAACACGCGCACCGGGATGCCGTGGCTGTTCGCGTAGCGTTCCGCCAGCGCGTCTATGCCGTACGCACCGCCGGTGATGATCTCCGTAGCCTCCGGCGGGATGTATTGCGAGACATCCACGTCCCGCAGCGTGCGGGAACCAACCACCGCCACCTTCATGGCTAATCGATGCGCAGCACGCTCATGAAGGCCTCGCTCGGGACCTCCACGGAGCCTACCTGCCGCATGCGCTTCTTGCCTTCCTTCTGTTTTTCCAGCAGCTTCTTTTTGCGCGTGATATCGCCGCCGTAGCACTTGGCCAAGACGTCCTTACGCACGGCCTTGACGGTCTCGCGCGCAATCACCTTGCCGCCGATCGCCGCCTGTATGGGGATTTCAAACTGCTGGCGCGGGATGACGTCCTTCAGTTTTTCCGCCACGTTACGGCCCTTGTTATACGCCTTGTCCCGATGGACGATTGTGGAGAGCGCATCGCACATGTCGCCGTTGAGCAGGAAATCGAGCTTCACCAAGTCCGAGCGCATATACTCCTTGAGTTCATAATCAAAGGAAGCGTAGCCGCGCGAACGAGATTTGAGCTGATCGAAGAAATCGTATATGATCTCGTTGAGCGGCAGCTCGTAATGAATGTTGACGCGCGTCTCCTCCATGTACTTCATATCGATGAATATGCCGCGCTTTTCCTGGCAGAGTTCCATAATGGTGCCCACATAGGCCGAGGGCGTCATGATGTGCGCGTCCACCATGGGTTCTTCCATGTAGGCAATCATCGTCGGGTTGGGAAGGTTGGAAGGGTTGTCTATGACGCGCTCCTCCCCGTCCTGCATTTTCACGCGGTAAACGACGCTGGGCGCGGTGGTGACAAGATCGAGATCGAATTCACGCTCCAGACGCTCCTGTATGATTTCCATATGCAACAGCCCAAGGAACCCGCAGCGGAACCCGAAGCCCAACGCAATGGAGGTTTCCGGCTCGTAGGTCAAGGACGCGTCGTTGAGCTTAAGTTTATCCAGAGCGTCCTTTAAATCGTTGTAGCGCGCGCCGTCCGCGGGGTAGATACCGCAGAACACCATGGGGTGCGCCTGCTGGTAGCCGGGCAGTGCTTCCTTGGCGGGGTTTTCGGCATCCGTTATGGTATCGCCCACCTTGGTTTCCGCCACGCTTTTGATGGAGGCCGCAATATAGCCGACCTCGCCCGCCGTCAGTTCATCCACCGGGCGGTGGCCGGGCGTAAACACGCCAACCTCCGTCACGTCGAACTCATGACCGGAGCTCATCATGCGGATGCGCGTGCCTATGCGCACCGTGCCTTCCTTTACGCGCACGTAGCTGACCGCGCCCTTGTAATTGTCGTAATAGCAATCGAATATCAGCGCTTTAAGCGGCGCCTCACTGTCTCCCGTGGGCGGCGGGATGAGATCCACAATCTGCTCCAATACCATGGGTACATTTTCCCCGGATTTTGCGGAAACGCGCGGCGCGTCCTCCGCGGGGATGCCTATGACGTCCTCGATTTCCTTAATGGTATGCTCCGGCTGCGCGCTGGGAAGATCGATTTTATTGATGACGGGCATGATTTCAAGCCCGTTGTCTATCGCAAGATACACATTTGCAAGCGTCTGCGCCTCTATCCCCTGCGTGGCGTCCACAACGAGTATCGCGCCCTCACATGCGGCCAAAGCGCGGCTGACCTCATAGGTGAAGTCCACATGGCCCGGCGTATCGATAAGGTTGAACATATACTGCTTGCCGTCGGTATGGGTATAGAACATGCGCACGGCTGTCGCCTTTATGGTGATGCCGCGCTCGCGCTCAATATCCATCGTATCCAAGAGCTGCTCCTCCATATCCCTTTTCGATACGGTATCGGTCAGCTCCATCAACCGGTCGGCTAACGTTGATTTGCCGTGATCGATATGGGCGATGATGCAGAAATTGCGTATTTGTTCCCGCGGAAAGGCCATAGTACCTCCGTCTTTCCCCATGTGGCATTTGTATTCAGCATTGATGATACCGTATCGGAGGTTCAATTGCAAGAGAGCGGCTTTGCCTCCCTTACCCGCTTGTGATACAATACACAAAACGGTTAGGAGGTATGATCATGTCCAAAGTCGAACAGGCGGCCGAAGGCCTTCAACGGCACGGCTTTCAGGTGCAGATATGCAAGGATGCGCAGGCGGCAAAAGAAGCCGCGCTCGCTTTGATACCGGAAGGCGCCGGCGTAGGGTTTGGCGGCTCCGTCACCGTACGCGATATGGGGCTGTATGAAACGCTGCAAGGTACGGGCCACTCCGTTTACTGGCACTGGAAATGCGAGAAGGAAGAAGTCCCCGCCGTGCACGCGGCGGCGCAGAAGGCGGACGTGTATCTCTGCTCCGCGAACGCCGTATTGAAATCCGGCGCGCTTTTGAACATAGACGGAACGGGAAACCGCGTTTCGAGCCTCATCTACGGGCCTAAGCGGGTAGTGATCATCGCGGGGGAAAACAAGATCTGTGAAAATTATGAGGATGGGATTGACCGCATCAAGCGGGAAGCCTGCCCGCAAAACGCCCGGCGGCTCGGCCTTTCCGTCCCCTGCGCCACAACGAACCGCTGTTCGGACTGCAGTTCTCCCCAGCGGATGTGCCATATCACAACGCTGCTCGAACGCCCCACCAACGCTGTAAAGGACGTGCATGTGCTGCTGGTAGAGGAAAGCCTGGGCTATTAATATATGGAAGGATTTATGGAGAGAACAACCATTGTACGGCAGCTATGGGCCGATATCCATAACCAAAAGTGGGATGGTCTTGCCTCTTATTTTTGCTCTGATGCCGTCATAAACTGGAACAACACCAACGAGCAATTTACGGTGGAAGAATTTATATCGGCCAACAGCCTATACCCCGGTAATTGGTCTATCGTTGTAGAACGTCTGGAAACGTGTGGGAACTTGATCGTTTCTGTAGCCAAGGTGACGTTGCGTGACGTAAACGCAGTCTTCCACGCCATATCATTTTTTGAGTTTAAGAACGGGAAGATCAGGCTTCTGAACGAATACTGGAGTGAGGATGGTCCGCCCCCGAAATGGCGTGTGGAACGCGGAATAGGCAGTCCGATTAATCTCTAATATGAAAAAAGATTATATTAAAGCCGTCCTGTACACAGTACGGGCGGCTTTTTCATATTTCTGGCACCTGTTTGAATAAGGAACCTCCCGTGCGGTATAAACGTTATATAGGCAAACGACCTTGGAGGGCAGATTTATGAAGAAAACGATTTTACTGATAACGTCGCTCGCTTTTGCCGCAATATTGGCGGTAAGCGGCTGCTCGCGCAAAGCGGTACCGCCGCTTGAGCCCACACCCGTTGAGTCGCCCGCAACCGGCCTCCCCACCCCCATCGTGGAAGTGGAGAGCGCCGCGGACTTTGAAAAGCTCAATGTGAAGATCGACGCGCCCGAAAACGCGACCGACGTCAGCTACCGCATCATTGCGGACAAAACAGCGGAGATAACCTTCACGCTCGATGGCATCACCTACACCTACCGTTCCGCCAACACCGGCACGGAAGAGGATATCTCCGGCGTGTATACGGAGTTTGAGGAACGCAACGACATCGCAGTGGACGGCATGGACTGGTACGCGATCATCAACATCAGCACCAACAAGGATGCTGGCGCCTTGGCCAGATGGCAGTACCTCCCCGTACAGTTCTCGCTGTACACGGAAGACAAGGTGGATGTTGAAGCGTTCACCAACCTTGCGACAGACCTTGCGTACCGCGCGTTCAAGGACAATACCTCTCTCCCCAGCCCCGCTCCGGTTGGGTAACCCGGCAAAAAACGCTCCGCCCTCTTTTTGAGAGCGGAGCGTTTTTCATTGCATTTTAATTTACCGGTCCAGAAAGGGTTCCTGCGGCTGGTCATTGCGCGGCGCAAGGCGCGAGCGGTTGATGCCTTCCGCAATGATATGCGCCTGAAGGTCCGGATGTACCGGCACAAAGCCCCAGTACAAGAGGGCGATTACGCCGAAAAAGAACCCCCACGCGAAGTTCGTCTGGTACCCCTTCTTCTTTGCAAGGGATTGCACCACAAAGCCCATCCCGACCGCAGCGCCGATACCAAGCAGCAAAAGCAAAAAGCCGCTAAAGAAGCTCCGATATGCAAAATTCATCATTGTCCTTACCTATCCTTTCTTATTCTCAAATTTATGAGACCTTCATTCGCTCTGTTTCTTTATCCAAAGTTCAATGTGGATTTATCCACCAGCGTCAATATACCGTCTTTTAGCTCAAATATCTTGTCCGCGTTACGGATCGTCGTAAGCCTGTGCGCGATTGCGATGATGGTACATGAACCCGCCAGCTCGTTGATGGCGTTCTGTATTTCACGCTCCGTTTCCACGTCCACGGAAGCGGTCGCCTCGTCCAATATGATAATGGGGGCACGCCGCAGTACCGCGCGCGCGATTGCCACGCGCTGCTTCTGCCCGCCGGAAAGGCGCGCGCCGCGCTCGCCCACGCGGGTCTCATAGCCGTCGGACATGGCCATGATATCCTCATGGATATGCGCCGCCTTCGCCGCCGCGACGATATCCTCCATCGTGGCGTTTTCCATCGCATAACCGATGTTTTCCGCGATGGTGCCATAGAACAGGAACGTATCCTGCATGACGGGCGCGATGTTCCTCCGCAGGCTGTTGATGGTAACGTGTTTGATATCCTTGCCGTCAATAAGCACCCGCCCGGAAACAGGATCATAAAAGCGGGAAATGAGCTGCGTCAACGTCGTCTTGCCGACGCCGGTGGGGCCGATAAGCGCGATCATCTCCCCGGGTTCGCAGGTAAAGCTGACGTTGCGCAGCACTTCCTGATCTTTTTCATAACCGAACTGTACGTCTTTAAACTCTATTTTTCCCCGTATCGCGCCGATGTCCATAGCATCCGGCTCGTCTGCGATATCCGAGGGCTCATCCATAACTACCATGACGCGCTCCGCTCCTGCATAGGCCTGCTGGGTGTCCTCCAGAAGCTTTGCAAAGCCTGTGATGGGCGCGTAGAACAGCGCGAGGTAGAGCAGGAACGCCACGATATCCGCAACGTCGATTTCTCCCCTTAACGCAAGCGTGCCGCCCACGCCCGCCACAATCAATGTGCCGATGGCCGCAAAGAATTCCACAGAAGGATGGAATATGGCGCTCTTTTGAAGTGCTACCAAAATTGCGTGCGTATAGCCGTGCGCCTGCACACCGATGCTTTCTTCCTCGCACCGTTCCTGGCCGAACGCCTGGATTTCATGAATGCCTGAAAAATTGTCCTGAAGCTTGGAATTTAACGAGCCCAGCTTCCCCTGCGCCACGCGAAAATGCGGACGTATTTTTGTCATAAACACATAGCCCGAGAATGCGATTAACGGCAGCGGGATACATGTTAGGAGCCCCAGCTTGACGTTGATGGACAGGAGCATAATGAGCACGCCCGCAAGCGTAATGAAGTTAGTGAGCATTTCGGGTATGATATGGGCGTATAAAAGCTCGAACGTCGCGGTATCGTTAACGACGCGGCTCATCAGGTCCCCCGTTTGACGCTCATGGAAAAAGCGCATGGAAAAGCTCTGTATCTTCTGATACAGCTTGACGCGTATGCCCTCCACCAGGTTCCACGCCGCAACATGGGCGTAATAATTGCTGGCGTAGCGGAACAGCACCCGGAGCAAATAAATGCCTGCAAGCGCCGCGGTAAGATACAGGATTTTTTCGAGCGATTCCTGCTTTAAGCCTGTAGTCAGCGTTTTCGTGATTTCAGACAGCACCTTGGGTGCTGTCAGATTCAATACGGTCATCAGCAGCGTGGAAAGGATGGCGATGGCATACAGCCCCTTAAACCGCTTCGCGTCCGCCATGATTCGGAACAACAGCTTCATGATACCTCCGGATACCTCCTGCATACGGCTATTACGCGTATGCGTGCATTCCGTAACAGTATACCCC
>JAEYHP010000039.1 GCA_023409435.1 Bacillota bacterium
GTATTCGGTTGCGGAAACTGAATGAGGCCCCGGATGTTCTGCTTTTTAAGCATTTTGATGAGCTTTGCATTTTTGGGCGCATCATTGTCGCAGCTTGCCATAATCACACTAAAATCGCGCACAAAAAAGTAATCTTCCACGCCGCGCGCCAGCTCGCTCGAGAAGATATCGCTCAGGTCGCTCACGATCAAAGCCACCATGTTGGCATTCCGGTTCGCGCGGTCGATCACTTTTTTATAGGGAACATAATTCTCGCGCTCGATGATCGCGAAAATCTTTGCTTTCGTCTCGCTGCTGATACTCTCCGCTTTGCCGTTGATTACCTTGGAAACGGTCGCTACGGATACATTGGCAAGCTTTGCAATATCTTTGATCGTCAATGCATTTCCCCCTAAGTCTGCCTTATATGTATGAATGTATCAAGGGGATAGCGGATTGTCAATCAGCATCAGAGGCAACTGCCCTGGCGCTGCTACCCGCGGCGGCCTTGGCGGCAACAGAAGGCTATGGGGTTCTAAGCGATAGTTGGCGATTATTTTTTAGTTCTCCTATGGATTGAACGAATAAATACCTCAACCAGTATGCCACGCCTCCGAACCCCTGCCGATGGCAGCAATAATAATATAGGATATTAAAAAAGACGAAGGCGTAATGCCCTCGTCCTTTTTCATGTCTTATGCTTTGCGCCGCTTCATTGTCAAATAGAAAGTGCAGAGCGCCGCGATGCCAAGCAGCATGAAGCCTGTTAGCGTTTCCCTACCGCCCGTCTTGGGCGGGTCGACAACGATATTATCCGGCGCGGTGATGCCGGTCAATATCAGCGCGAAGGGCGAAAGGCTGTCTACCTCAATTGTTGCCTCGCCATCCTGGACCGTGACGGTGTATGTCTCCACTTTATTTCCGACATAGTGAAGTATGGTGATTACCTGCCCGTTATATTCCGGACCCACATCGAATGTCAGTATCAGCGGCGGTCTGTAACCGCCTCTTATCCTGATCTCGTAGCAGCCGATCAGCTGCCCGCCGTCCCGCGCGTCCTCTACCGCCAGCGAGAACGCGTTGCGGCCTGCCGTATTGGGGTCGGTCGGCGTTATGATGAGCTGTGCACCTACTCCAATCCGATCGCCCGATACTGTAACCCTAATGTCTTCATCACCTTCTCTGAGCATACCCGGCTTATACGACGTACCGCCTCCGGAGGAACCGCCGCCGTTGTTACCATTTGGGGTCCACTTGGCGTAGAGGGTGATATGGGTCGTTACAGGGGTTTTGAAATCATAGGCGGCCGTCAGGCCGGAATTGGAGTACCAGCCGGCGAAGGTATAACCTTCACGGGTGGGGTCGGCGGGTCGGGTTGCCGCCGTGCCTGCCGTGACTGTCTGCGTTGTGACCGCCGAGCCGCCGTTGGATACAAAGCTGACGCTAAACGTTTCCGCGCCCGGATCCGCGCCCTCGATGCGTACAGTGAGGTTGTCGTACACCTGCGAAACCTGCGAGCCCGAATTGCCCGATTGCTGCCCTTGTATCGTGAGACCGCCTATCATGCCCAGCCCTGTGGCTTCGGCGTTCATATAGGGCGCGCCGGCCACAGTTTGCGTGCCGTTGAAATAGAAATCATACTTCTTCGCGTCAAGGTCAATGACGATATCCGCATGAGACCATGTGGCGCTAACAGGGCCGTAGGGCTTGATTGCGCCGGGAGCGCTGCCGTTATCCTTGCGCACGTTAAATATTTCCTTGCCCTGCGCGTCCGCAAGGACAATGGGGCGCGCGGAATTGCCCGTGGTATCGGTATACAGTGCGAAATCCAGCGACACTATCACGCGGCCGGTTGTAAGCTCTTCCGGCAGCTCGTAGGCAAAGCGGATGGCTGCGGCGTTGGTGTACGAGCCGGCGGCTGCGGCGGCGTTCGACCTGTCGATAAGCCGCAAGCCTACGCCGGCGGCTGCCGTGGTGCCGTTAAGAGCCGTTGGCGCCCGTGAGCCTGGCGGGTCGGCAGGCATATTCGCGAATTCGACATAGTCGGCGTCTACTATCGACAGCGGGGATTCCTCCACCGGCAAATCGCTCGCCGCGTAGGTGTTACCCACGGGATATTTGTCGGAACCGAACGCGGAGCTTACGGTAAAGTTCCACTGGCCGGCCTCCGCGCCGCGAATCAGGCCGGGGGTTTTGCTCTCAAAATCCTCTTGCCACAAGGTTTTGCCAATGCCGTCCCTGTGGATGGGCGGAATCAGCGCTTGGCCGGTTTCGGTGGCCGGGATTTTGCTTGCAAGGTTGCCGTTGAGGGCGTATACCTCTATCCTGTAGGTATCGGTGGAGCGCCCCGTGTATGCGCCGGTGTAGTCGCCGCTCAGCGCGTTTGTGGTAAAGGTAACGGCGCCCACCACCACCTCGGTAAGCTCAGGGGCGGTCTCACTGTTTTTGTAGAATTCCACACGGTAGGAGGCTACCTGCGGGTCGGCGGTCCAGGTCAGCGCAAAGCCCTTGAGCACGGGCGTTACGACAAGGCCGGCGGGCGTGGCGGGAACGGTGTAGTCCACCACAGCCTCAGCCCACGGGCTTTCGCCTCCGTCATTTACAGACCGGATACGGAATGTGTATGTTTTTCCTTCTTCGGCGGTCTGCTCTGTGGTTTCAAAGCTCGTAATGGCGGTATCGAGGCTTGTTATTGCCTCCCATGCGCCGCTGCCCTGATCCCATTCAATTTCATAACTTATGGCCTGCATTTCCGCGGTCCATGTCATGAGGAAGGTGTTATCGCTCAGAACACCCACGTTGAAATTGCTCGGGGCGGGAGCTATTACGCTGCGGTCGGGCTCCATGGTGCCCGCATAGGCCTGAACGTCAGTCTGCGCCTCTTCGGCGGTCGTCACCGTGTGGCCACTGTGATCCCAATCCTTGAATACCCACGGTGTGTCGTCTATGACTACACCATCAGGGCTGACTGCCTGCGGAGCCTTGGCGACAGCGCCGGAATCGTAGTCCGGGTCATAGGTTGCCGCGGTAGCGGAGTCCATAACGTTCGCTTCAACCCCGAGTTTAATGGTTCCGGCGCCCTCGTTCGAAAGCGTGTCCCCGCCTGTGCCGCCCACAGGAGGGGTTCCGGTGTAGATTTCAAGGGCGTGCCCCTGTCCCGATATAATCATAGGGTTTTTCGTATTCTCGAAATAGTTGCCCTCGGCGAGAATATTTGATTTAAATGCTCCGCCGATCCCGTATCCGCTCACATTCTGGTAGTAGTTGTTGTACACGTCCACTTGGCCGAAGCGCACGCGCGGGGTGCGGGAGCCGGAGCCGTTAAACCAGTTGTGGTGCACGGTGCCGACAAAACCACCCTCTCTGCTCTCGGTGGTGCTGCTGCCCATCAGCATGGATTTGGCTGTGCCGTGATAGATATTGTATGAGGCGGTAAAGTTGGTGGTGCCATTCGTGAAATCGCTGGCGCCGTCGCCCGCGAACTTGTCGGCATCGCCGCCGAAGGGTATCTGGTTCTGCCCGGGGAAGAATTCGTTGTTGTGCACCCATATGTATTTGCTCACACCCCGATTGGCCGAGCTGGCCAGCGCGGCGATGGCGTCCTCATACGGCTTATCAAACAAAAGATTGCGAACCTCGATATTCCGCGAGAGGTTGAGCTGGATGCCCCAGCCGTAGATGGTGGCTCCCGGCCCCACGCCCTCAAAGGTAATATTCTGCGCGCGACGTACGTCCAGCATACGGTTAGAGTTCAGGTTGGCGGGTATGCCGGAGCTATCCTCCGGATTGTTAACATCGCGCAATTTGTTGCCCACCTGACCGAGGAACCGCACAATAATCGGAACGGAAACCACGTCGTCCTTCAATTCCAAATTGTCGTCTTGGAGGGGTACCCAATACTGCGCATCGCCGCCCGGGCGGAAAATCCCGCCAAGGCCGGTGTAGTCGGTGCCGCCCAGCGTGGCCTTTACAGTATCCATCGTATCCTGCGTCACATACACAATAACCGCATTGTCTGGCACGGTGCCGTCGGCGTTGTAGCCGCCTACCGTATCCCTGCTGGGGTCGTCAAAGACGCCGTCGCGGTCGTAGCTGTCGGGCGTTACCTGCGCGACGTCGGCGCTGACGTCCACCTGCTGGTTGTAGCCAGCACCCGCGCTCCAGTTGGTGCCGCGGGCGCCTACCACCTTGATATCGTAAACCACGCCGCCCTTAAGCCCGGGGATATCGGCGCGGTTGCCGCGCACAAGTTCCCTATCGACCAGCTTATAGGCCGTATCCGCCGCGTCTGCCTGCTTGACGTACACATTATAGTTTTCGTACTCGCTGGGTTCCCACAACACATAGGCCGATTCGAACCACTTGCCTCCAGTGGATACGATTTTAGGGCCGGTTACCCCGCCACCGGCAGATATTTTGATGATGCGGATCGCAAAGAGCCGCACGTCCGCCGACCATGTGAAAGCCACCGTAGGCGTACCGCTGGTAAACGTATACGA
The DNA here is from genome assembly GCA_023409435.1 of Bacillota bacterium. GTDB lineage: Bacteria > Bacillota > Clostridia > Christensenellales > CAG-138 > JAEYLA01. Next base: position 4,479 of record JAEYHP010000039.1, read on the forward strand.
CACGGTAACGACAGGGTCGCTTGCTCCGTTAGTGATGCTGCTTGCGGTTGCGAGCCCTGGCTCTTCAATTGTTCCAATTGACAGCGTTCTTTCATTGCTGCCACTGCCTGTTTTAAAATCCGCCTCAACACGGAACGAATCCGTGCCGGTAACGGGGAGCTGCGCATTCGCCCGCAGCGTGCGGGTGGCGTTGGAAGAGCCGCCAAAAGTTATATACCCGCCGCCGACAGTAGCGCTGCCGGAGTTGCCGATACCCGTTCCGAGCACAAAATCAAAGCCGGCCTGTTCGACGAAACCATCAGCCGTATCAAAGGCGTGCAGGTTTCTTACTTCGGAGTTCTTTGTCGGCGCGCCGTTGAAGTGCAGCTCGTACCAGGGCGTTTCCACAGGCCCTGAGGGCGCCGATACCTTAATGACGCGAATTGCGAAGAGCCGCACGTCCGCCGACCATGTGAAAGCCACCGCAGGCGTACCGCTGGTAAACGTATATGACACGGTAACGACAGGGTCGCTTGCTCCGTTAGTGATGCTGCTTGCGGTTGCGAGCCCTGGCTCTTCAATTGTTCCAATTGACAGCGTTCTTTCATTGCTGCCACTGCCTGTTTTGAAATCCGCCTCAACACGGAACGAATCCGTGTCGGTAACGGGGAGCTGCGCATTCGCCCGCAGCGTGCGGGTGGCGTTGGAAGCACCGCCAAAAGTTATATATCCGCCGCCGACAGTAGAGCTGCCGGAGTTGCCGATACTCGTTCCGAGCACAAAATCGAAGCCGGCCTGTTCGACGAAACCATCAGCCGTATCAAAGGCGTGCAGGTTTCTTAGTTCGGTGTTCTTTGTCGGCGCGCCGTCGAAGTACACCTCATACCATAATTCTTCATTTGCCCCGAGTGGCGCGGCCTGCACGGCGGGGCTTCCCAATGCATCCGCATCGCCAAAGTCGTCTTCCGCAAACGCCGTGACCCCCATCGCAAACAGGCATACCATCGCCGCCAACAAAAAGCTAAGGTATCTTTTGAATAGCATACTTTTTACCTCCTGTTAATTCTTCACTTCCGTTTTCTTTACGACGGGTCTGCCGCCCGATGCCGACAAACTGGCGCTATCCTGTAGTTATCGAAAAGGTAATGCAACGGGTCTATTGTGTAGAATGTGAATGAGGCTATAATAATGTGTTGTGGGAAGTGGAAATTGAGCGTAAGAAAAATGTATATACCCTTACGCGCCGAAAAATCCATTTTTACCTTCCCGGGACGCAAAGTGCAAAGTCTTAGTAAAATTTTAAATGCTTGTTTCCATATTGTAACATTTTAAGAAGCAGATTTTATGCATTTTCCGGTCCTATTTAGGCCTTATCTGGGTCCGTTTCATTCTTAGTATGGGCCAGGGTATTTCCTGGATCTGCCTTCAAGCGACCAAGCCATTTAACGAGATCTTATCGGGGCCCACATTCGCGCTGGCGGCATATTAATGCAAGCAGGATACTTGTGAACAATACCTCCGAGGGGTGTTCGCTTTTCCCGAACACCTAACCGCTGGCCACCCTCAAAGACAAAAAGCATCAGTAACCAACCGAACTACTAGAATGACAGAATCCCGAAAAGCCAGAAATGCAGCGAAAATGCAACAACCCCGCCTCATTACGAAACGGGTTCATTGTATCACCTATTGTTGATGATGTTTGTGAGGCCCTTTACTTCGATACCATCGGCGCAAATCCCGACTTACGCCGATGGTGACTGAGCAGGTATTAAACATAATGGGAAGCTAACTCAAACAATGGAATATTAGGAATTCAAAAAACAAATTGAAATTCTAAAAAGCAAGGCAAAAGAAACATCTGAATAGATTTAAAATAATAATTCGTTGATTAAATTATAAAACTGTAGCTTCTTCGATCTATATTGACCATACCAATATTTTAGAAATAGAATTAAATTATTGATTTCACTTAAATTTTAATTAATTATCTTCATAAAGGAGAGACACAAATGAAAAGTATGTTGCAGATCTATAATATTGAGAAATCGCAAAGCCGCATAATAAAAGTATTTGACTACCATATAGAAGCACCGAACTGGACAATGGACGGAGGTAGCCTTGTTTATAACTCACATGGACATATTTATAGGTTCAGTCTTGAAAATAATGAATCGACACTTATTGATACAGGCGTATGTACCGGCTGTAATAATGATCATGTTTTAAGTTCTGACGGTAAAATGGTGGCCATAAGCGCTGCAACAGCAGATTTAAGTCAATCCCGCATTTGGATATTGCCTATTCAGGGCGGTGAACCTAAGCTTGTGACACCGCTTGCACCAAGCTATCTGCATGGTTGGTCGCCTGACATGAAAACTCTTGCTTACTGTGCGGAGCGTGAAAATAATTATGACATTTATATTATTCCTGCAGAAGGCGGCCAGGAAATCAGACTGACAACAGCTGAAGGCCTTGATGATGGGCCGGAATACTCTCCCGACGGGAAGCATATCTGGTTTAATTCCGTCAGAAGCGGACTTATGCAGATTTGGAGAATGAACAGTGACGGTTCTGATCAAACCCGTATTACTGAGGATGAATTCAATAACTGGTTTCCACATGTTTCACCCGACGGCCAAAAGGTTGTATTTATTTCTTACTATCCGCATCAGGTTAAGCCCGGAGATCATCCTGCAAACAAGGATGTGAAAATCAGGATGATGTCCTCGCAGGATGGAGAAGTTATAACGTTGCTGGATTTATTCGGAGGTCAGGGCACCATGAATGTCAACTCCTGGTCACCGGACAGCCAAGAATTTGCGTTTATAACATATGAAATGGATTAGCACTGCATGAGCTGTTCAAAAAAGCAAAGGGGGCCTTTCATGAAAGCGGCCCTCATCTTTCCGGCTCCCGCTGGCGCTTCTTATACCAGCTTCCCAGCAGTTGGACGATCAGGTCCTCGTTTTTCATCTCACTGAAGCCTTTAGGGAAGAAGCGGTCAGTGCACGCACTCGACCCCTGTCAAGTTTTCCAATTAGATATTCATGTTGAAACACAACGTTTTGCCGGTACGATATCTTTCCATCATCACCAGACTCGAATATTAGCCTAGAAAGATTCCTTTTTCTATTCTTATCTGAAAGCCGATTAGAACCCGAACAACTCGGTTGGCGTTTCCGGAAAAGGGGACGAAGCGGCATTCTGCCGCCTCGTCCCCTGATACCCCGATGGCGTTTGTAAAACTAATTGGCGGCGACTTCCTGCTCGGCAGTAATTTCCCCCTTGACCTTGAGAGGCATAGTGAAAGCCAGGCTCATGGAGATCAGATAAGCGCACAGACAGAAAATCAGCGCAGGCGTATAGGAGCCGAAATGGTCCTTGAACCACGCCCCCATGAATGTTCCGAAGGAGGGCCCGATTCCCATGACGATCAGCGTCGCGAGGCCCCAGATGCGGCCAAGGGTTGCGCCGCCGAATATGGAGCCCGCATAGCCGGCGCATCCGCCCGGCTCTATGCCCCAGTAAATGGCGAGGAGTATCATGGAAATTATGCATAGCGGCAGGCTCTTAGTCAGAAGCAATACCACGCCGACGGCTCCGCAGGCCGGCCCGATGATGAGCATAAGCTTGCGGGCCTTGCGCTCGTTGCCGAAGGATTTAACCAGACGATCGGAGACTTTGCCGGTCAGAGGCATGGCGAAGATACCGGCGATGCCAATAATCAGGTAGATATTGGAGGCTTGGCCCAGATCCATTCCCATATCCGTCTGGAAGAAGCTGACGACCTGGGACCATACGAGGAATTCGCCGGCCATAGCAGTCAGGAAACAAAGTATGGTAGCCCAGATTGCATATGTCTTGAAGGCTTCTCCCACCGTCCAGACCTTTTTGTTGGCAACGGGGCCTTTCGCCTTGAGAGTCTCCATGCCGAACGCTTCGATGCCGTAATGGCTGGGAGTTTTCTTGGCGATGAGGGAGGCGACGATCAGGAATACCGCCATGATAACGGCCAGTATTTTCATGCTGGCAGCCCAGCCCATGCTGACGAGAGCGCTTTTGAGCACCAGCGTGAGCAGAAGCTGCGCCATGGGCGCGCCCATGAATGCAATACCCCACATGGTGCCATAGCGGGCGCCCACGTACCATTTCCGGCAGGAAACTGTGGAAGAAACCCACAGCATGCCTGTGCCGACTCCGGCGAACAACCCGTAGGTAAACAGGTAAACGTAGTAGCCGACGGAGGAAGTCACGTCGACGAGAGAGGTCAGGAAAAAGCCGAGAAAGCAACAGACCGCGCCAATCGCATAGGTAGGCCTGCAGCCCTTCTTGTCGACCAGGGAACCGCTGAAAAATGCCGTGATCGCGTAAACGGTCATCATGATACAGTAGCCAAGGGAGGTTTGCAGGGTGGTCCAACCGGTATCGGCGATGATCATCTTCTGCATGATAGAGAAACTGGAACGGTAACCAAACAGGCAGAATACAGCAAGCCATGCGGAAAGAACCGTCATCTGGCCGTAAAATTTAGCCTGCTTCTCGGAAATTGATGTCATGAGTGTTTCCTCCACCTACAATTTTAATAGGGATCGTCTTCTTGACTAGAATGGAGTATCCTCGCCTATGTAGCATGCGATATCGTTGTCCAAATATAATTCCTGCAGCTCTTTCATGCGCTCGTCGCTCATGTCCCCGTGGTCGGCATATTCGTATACCTTGCCGAGCTGCTCCCACTTCGTCGTGCCCATGCGGTGGAATTTCAGGAGATTGATTTCATAAAGATTGTGCTCGTTCATGAAGTCAATCACCTGCATCGCATTCTCCTTGCTGTCATTATAGCCGCCGATGGTAGGCTGGCGCAGTACCAGCCTGCCCCCCCAGCCGGACCGGACAAGCGCGGAAATGTTGGAAAGAATCAGCTCGTTGCCGACGCCGACCCCCCACTTGTGCTTCTCACTGTCCATATTCTTCACGTCGATAAACGCGAAGTTAATGTACTTCATTACGTTGAGAAACACATCCTCTTTTACGAAAGCACAGGTCTCGATGGCGGTGTGCATTTGCAGCGCACGGCAACGCTTGAGTATCGCAAGCAGATATTCGTGCTGCATCAGCGGCTCGCCGCCGCTGAACGTCACACCGCCATCGGACCCCCAGTTGGCAAAATCGCGCAGCAAAATATGGATCAGGTCCTCAACAGACAGGAAGCGTACGCACTGCTTCAGGCTGTTGGCTGCGCAGGATTTCGAACATTCGATCGTCTCGCATTCAGCACAGATGGCCCAGTTTAGAAAAGGTTTGCCGTTGCCGTCAAATTGGAGCGAGCCTGCAGGGCATGCGTTGACGCATGCTCTGCAGCCCTGTTCCCACTTGCAGGACCGTTCCGAAAACATAAGGTGTTTCTTACGCTTCCAGCTTTCCGGGTTGGCACACCATCTGCATTGCAGCGGGCAACCAACAAAGAATACATTTGTCCTACAGCCCGGGCCATCATGAACGGAGTAACTCTGAATGTCGAATATCATCCCTGTTAGGCCATTCGCCGAGCTACTGCCGTTCATGTCTTACCTCTGCTGAAAGTGTTCGCAGCAGAATGCTCCATTCTGTGCATAGGTCCAGTTGGCCTTTTCAAACCCGGTGCAGGTGCCGATACCGTAGTTGTCCGGATTGGAGAAGTTGGTGCATGTTGCGCAGCGGAAGCCCTCCTTGAAGAGGGAGCAGGCGTCGCTGCCCTCTCCATCGATAGGAACCACCTTTTTATTGAGGGCGCACATGCCCTTTTCGCAGTCAAGATTCAGATAATTCGCGCAATCGATATGTTTCATAATAGCCTCCATTCGTTTTGTTTCAGTTCAACCCTGGTCGGCGCTTTCCCGCATCCGGGATCACGCATCGTATTCGGTCCTGTAGATGACCTCATCCTGGATGGGCTTGCCGATCTCACACCAATATTGCGTGAAGCCCGCAACGCGGACCATCAGATCGCGGTAGTCATCCGGTTTTTGCTGCGCGGTCCGAAGGGTCTTGGAGGAGGTAATGTTGAACTGAACGTGGAAGCCGCCCTTGCGCATGTAGGCGCGGATGACGTCAAGCAGCTTCTTGGTGCCGTTGATCCCCTTAACGGCGGTCGGATGGATCTTGACGTTCATCTGGGAGTTCTGGCACATGGCGTGGTCGTAGCAGGTGGCGGATTCGAACACCGCGTATATGCCGTTCTTGTCGGACGTGGGCGCGGGGGACATGGAGCCATCCGCATACGTGGTGCCGGCGAGACGGCCGTCCGCGGAAGCGAGTGTGATAGCACCCTGCGGGCCGTGCGTCGAAACGGAGATCTGGCACATATAGTACTGCTTGCCGTAGTAGGAACGCAGCCTGAGCATCTCGGGCAGCATGCGGTCCTCGTAATCCTTGAGTATGCTGTCCGCATAAGGATCGGCATTGCCATACTTGGGGGCGTTGATGCAGTCGTAGAATATCTTCTCGTACTTGTAGGCGTTCCCTGTCGCCTCGCGGCGGTCTGGCGAGAACACGCCTGTCTCAAACGCGGTCTTGAAGCCGAAGTTGTTGAGCATGGCGTCGACCATCTCCTCAAGCGTAAATTTCTTGTCGTCGTATACGTTTTTCTTGAGGGAGGCCATGGAGTTGATGAAGTTGATGGTTCCGCAGGACTCGAAGTTGATGCTGCCGTTGTAGCGCGCGCCGCAATCCCCGATATGCTGGCCCTTCTTGAAGCAGTCCGCCTTGAGCAGCGACTGAACGACCGGCGGGTTGATCTTCCTCCAGACATCCATCTGGATATTGTTGATCTTGTTGGCGATGTTGAGCAGCTCGCGCATATAGGCCATCCATGCTTCCCAGACTTCCCCGAATGTCTCTAGCTTCCGGTTGTGCGGCTCGAACACCCTGATGCCGGTGCGCTTGTCAACGCCGTTGGTGAGAACGAGTTCAAGCAGCTTGGGCAGGCCGGTGAAATGGATGCCCGTGCCAGCCGTGGGCGCCGCGCCGCCCGGGATCATCCAGATCTTGCCGTTGTAATCCAGCGGCTGGAAGCAGCCGGGGGAGGATTCAAGGCAGCCGCCCAAACACCAGGCGCGTGCGTCGTAGAGTGTCATGCCTTCGTCATGGTAGTGCCGCATCATGTAGTTCATACCGGTCTGGTTGTTCATCCAGGCGGGATACCCCATGCCCAACTTGCAGCAACGCGCACACTTCATGAGGAAGTCTTCGGGAGTCTTCTCATCGTAAAGCACGGACAGCGTGGGCTGGGAAGTCCTGGCGCGCATGCCGGCCTCGACAATCAGGTATTCGAGCGGCGTGACGGCAGTCAGCCCGTCATAGTTCAGGCCGCCCATGGATAGGTTGTTGAACGTATTGCCGGACAGTACGCCGCCGGTAACGCCGGAGGATGCAAAACATTCAATGGAGGTGATCTTGATGCGATACAGCTCAAGCAGCTCGACCACTTCTTCCTCAGTAGTGGTGCCATTCTCAATATCCTTGGCGTAGAATGGCTGCAGGATCTGGCCCAGGCGCCCAATGGACTGGCCGGACTGCGGATCCTCGTTGACGACGCCGAGGTGACACAGGAATGTAAGCTGCAGGGCTTCGCGGAACGTGGAGGGTTTTTTGTGCGCGACATTGTGCATGACGGCGGCAATGTCTTCATACTCCTTCTTCTGCGAGGAGTCGGTTTCGATTCCGGCCAAATAGGACGCGCGTTTGGCGTAATTGTCTGCCCACTGGGACAGGCCCTTCGTGATTTCCTTCATGGCGGCGTAATAGTAACCGCGGCTCATGCCCAAAATGCCGTCGTCGCCCGCCTCGCCGAGGGTTTCCGCTATCTTCTCGTCACACAGCTCGAGAATGCGGTCAAAGCCGTACTGCAGCGGCATGTAGTAGTTGATGACCTCGCGGCCCTGCGGAATCGCCCAGGAGTCGAACATGATCAGCACGCTGTCCCGGAACGCCTTCCACTCGTCGAACTCGGGCACGAGTCTAGAATACCGGTCGCTGACGCGCTCGACGGAGCCGATATCCCAGTACTTTGAGACCTTGACCAGACAGGGGATCTCTTCCCTGCGCAGGCCGAATTTCTTGGCGACGGAAACGACGTTACCGTAGTTTTGTGTGACATTGCCGCCGCCGGCGCCCACGATGGACACCGCATCCGCCGCAGCTTCAGGGGGTGCCTCCACCTCATTCATAAGCGCTTCAGCTGCCGCGTTGAAGAAGGAGGCGTCCACCCAGGGGAACGGGAACGCGCCGCGCCAGTTCTTGGTTTTGTTCATAACGAGCTTCTCGCCCGGCCAAATGGTGGGGGTATGGTGTGCCAGGGCGGCGCCGTAGGCTTTTGCGCGGCGGACGACGGGAACGTCACCCTCGTTCTCCCACCATACACGATTATACCAATATGGTATTTCCATATCGATGCTGTTTTTCATGATATAGTAGATGCTGATGAGTTTCTTGAAACGATCTGTCGGCTCGGGGACTTCGGTTTCATCGAGATTGTCAATCGGAGTAACGTCCAAACCACGCCTTTTGAGAATGTCCAGGACTTTTGATTCGTTTTCCATTCTAATCCTCCTTGATAATAAACTTATAGAGCGCCCCGAAATGCAATATGATCTTATCATCCTCATATTCATGCGGTTAGTGAAAATTACACATTCTTAGCGTTTTATAGGCGGCGATTTGGATGAAACGTACAAATTTCCCACAGCATGCATTTTGCACAGTTTTTGATAAAATATAGTCAATCCGCCGGGTCAATGCACCGAATATCGATTGATTTTACCGTTTTTGAAAGATATAATGATGAAAAGTCAACTCTGATCTCATTGAATTGGTTGTTTCCGGGGCTTCAGCTGCGTATCGGAGTATTCAGGTTATCGCAATCAACTCAACCCATTTTCAGCTTGAAATTCATGCTATGTCGCGTATACATGCTTGTTTTATTCATGCTGGAAGGCCGGAGAGATCTCCGTGATGATGTAAATAGCATTCGGCGGGAGTGCAGATGCACAAAGCAGTTCCGTATCCGGCATTTAAAGAGTGGATTATTGGTGAATTCGTGCAGCAACATTGTTTGGCTTCCAAGGCAAAAAATAAGGAGTGGTACCATGGTACTTGAGGATACGACGATTTATCCGTTTATCAAGGGGAAGCCCGAGTTGTGCGAGCCTCACAAATTCAATCGAAATTCTTACATTACCCGCGCGTCCTGGAATATCCAGGACGTCTGGTATCTGATCAACGGCCGTGTAAAAGTGGAAGCGACAACCCAGAACGGGAAAAAGCTTCTGGTAGATATCATCAATGAAGATAATTACGTCGGGCATCTGAGCAATTTCCGTGGAAAGAACTTCTATTGCGACAGCCTCGCCACGGTTTCCAGCGTCCTCATCCATATTCCTGCCGGTACGTTTCTGTCCCTGCTCGACAACCCGGAATTCAGCCGTCATTTCTATATGAAAACGAGCGCCCGCTTATATGACATGTATAAAAAGGAACTAATGCGCGGGCTCTTCACACAGCGCCAGCAATTGGCCTTTTATGTCATCGATAAAACACAAAATGGTATCTGTAGGATTCACAGCATTTATTATATCTGTGAATACCTGAAAATCAGCCGACGAAATCTTTATAACTTGTTGGATCGATTTATGAAGGATGACATCATAGAGCGTTTGGAAACCGGTGACATTCGCGTGCTGAATATGGAAGCTGTGCAGGAGATTGCAAAGCCAGTATCCGACTTTTGGTACAACAAAATTTGATCTTCACTCAGGAAACAGATCCGCGGCTTATTCCAACAGCTTTTGAAAAGCGTCGTCCGGCTCCGTTTTTAGCCGCTTCATAAACCCGTTTCGATATAGCCCGTAATATTTCACAGCCATCGTACGTTCATGGCCCATGAGCAGTGCTTCCACAAGGCGGTAGTTCATCTCCCTGTGGAGAGGCTCGTGCAGGAGGCCCGTTTCCAGCCATTGAACTGCCCTTTGATAATTGCCCAATTTTTTATAGTATTCCGCAATTCTGAGTACCAGTTGGATATATTGCGTCTCCAGTATCAGCCTTTTTCCTACCGCCCAGTCATATTCCCAGCCGGAAAGATATTCCCCTAAATAGAGCCCCGTCGCTTCTTCTTGCAGGAGCAGATTGTCCTGCGTGACGGCGGCCTCCTTTTCCACAAACAAACTGAACTTCGAGTAATCGCAGTCAATTCCGTTCACTTCCATGCGGTATGCGCCCCTGTCGTAATGGATGGGAA
>JAEYHP010000092.1 GCA_023409435.1 Bacillota bacterium
GAAATCGGCCGCGGTGCCGATCATTTTGACGTTAAGAAGTTCGGCGCGGAATTCGCGTATACGGTGGACGGCGGCAGGATCGGCGAAATTGAATATGAAAACTTCAACGCCGCGGCGGGCAGGGTGCATATCAACGGCGTGAACATTCACCCCGGCGATTCGAAGAACCGCATGAAAAACGCGCTGCTGATTGCAATCGAGTTCAATTCCATGCTGCCCCCGCATGAGATCCCGGCCTGCACGGAAGGGTACGAGGGCTTTTTCCATCTGCACAGCATGACAGGCGATGAGGAGCACACGCTGCTTCATTATCTCATTCGTGACCATGACCGGGAGAAGTTTGAGGCAAAGAAAGCAAGGTTTGAAAAGATTGCGGCGTATCTCAACGAAAAATACGGCCCCAACACCGTGGTGCCGGATGTCAAGGACAGCTACTACAACATGAAGGAAAAGATAGAGCCGCACATGTTCCTGATTGAAAAGGCCCAGCGCGCCATGGAACTTGCGGGCGTTACGCCCGAGGTGGTCGCCATACGCGGCGGTACGGACGGGGCGCGCCTTTCCTTTATGGGTCTCCCCTGCCCCAACCTCTCTACCGGCGGGCACAACTTCCACGGGCGGTTTGAATATATTCCCGTGCAGTCCATGGACCGCATGGTGGATGTGCTTTTGAACATTGTGCAGGCAGAGTAATTCGGGAAAGTGCCTTGCGGCACTTTTCCGAGGATTACAGGAACAACCTGTGCCTACAGCACGGGCGGTTGTTCCTGCAAGGAAAGCCTTGCCCCGCAAGGCTTTCCACCGCCACCGAACATGTCGCTGGCGGCGGTTGGAAGCCTCCGGGAGCCGGAGCCGAACGCTGCCAGTGGCAGATGAAGTAAGGCGGAAGGCCAGTAAGCAAGGGAGCACCGTTCGTAAGGAACGATGCGACCATTGCGAACTGTGAAGCGGCCCCCGAACTCCACGAGATTTTTGGACAGAGACTGAGCCGCCGGATTTCCGGCGGCTTTCGCGCGCTGTTACGGATTGGCTGCGTGAGCGTCCAGCCGGACCATTTCAAACGACATATTGTAAAAGCGTTCCCCTTCCTGCGTTTCGTCCACCAGCAGGTACCCTTCGCTGCCCCGGTATCCGTTGCTCTCAACAATGCTGCTGACGCGGACGTTGGCAATTTCAAACGAATAGCTGTTTAATGCATCGTCAAGCTGGCGCCGGAACATCTGATCGGTGGAAAGCCGGAAGCCGCTTATGCCGGGCTGCGCCCCGAGAAATGCGAATGCAACAAACATTTTGTCGTTCGAATACGAGCCCTGCCACTCCTCGTTGGAGGATACGTGCAGCCGCACTCCCACCACAAAGCCATCCTCAATGATCAGTTCGTGTTTGGGCGGCTCGGTCGGCTGGGAATGTATTATGCTGCCGAAGCGCTCTTTTTCCGCCCATTCGCCTGTCTCCGTTAAATACAGCCCATCCCGGTACCCGAGGCGCGCCCTTGCGTCATTCACGTTCTGAACGTATTGGGCGGGCGTAATATTTCCGCGGTGGGGCGGCAGCTGCGCTTCAAACAAGATCAGCGCAGTGAGTGCAAAAAAAAGCACATTCGCGCCGATACACGCGGCGATGCGCCAGCCTTTTCTATCCTGTATCCGGTAATGAAGCCCCTCGTCCCATATCATCGGCTCGCCGCGTTTGCATTGTGAAAAGCTCTTGCACATGCGCACAATGTTATAAATGGGGATGTCAAAGCCCAAGCCTCCCCGCCAGACCTCCAAGGTCCGTAAAAACGCAAGGCTGTAGCCAAGCTTCGCCCCATCCTGCGTGCGCATGGACAGCCCGAACACCCATTTTCCCGGCGTGGTTCCGAAAATATGCAGGAGCAAGGGCTCAAACAGAAACATCAGCGCAATGGCCAAGATGATATCTATCAGGTTTTGTCCTATTTCGCCGCCGATATGCCAGCGCAGAAGGATGCGCTGCACCAGCATCCAGAGGAGGCTGTACAAACTCAGATCCAGCGATCTCGCAAAATACCGGATCCATGGGTGTTTTAAAACCGATTTTTCGTATGCGTCCTGTTCAAGTGAGAGTTGTTCCATTTCTGCCCCGCCTTTCCAAAGTCTTCCTGTCATATAGAGTGTTTCGGGAGGCATTGGGTTGCAGGATTTGAAAAAGAAAAGCCAGTTTTTCATCATCCGTAAAACGTGCTATAATAATGCCTGTTCTAAAAAAACGTTGTTGGGAGCATATGATAGAAGTTACGGCGGCGATCATCCGCAACGAAAAGAATGAACTATTAATCTGCCAAAGGGGGCCGGGCGGAAGCTGCGCCCACCTGTGGGAGTTTCCCGGCGGCAAGCGGGAACCGGATGAAACGCTGGAAGCCTGCTTAAAACGCGAATGCCTGGAAGAATTGAATATTGAAATTGAAGTTGACCGCTTCTTTAATGAAACCGTCTACGCTTATCCCGATAAAGAAGTGCATCTTTTCTTTTACCTTGCGCATATCATAAAAGGCGAGCCGGAACTGACCGTTCACGCCGATATGACTTGGGCAAGGCCGGAACGTTTATGCGAGTATCCGTTCTGCCCCGCCGACATCTCCATACTGGAGCGGCTTGTAAAGTTGGGCTAATTTAAGTTTTTCACGGGATTCTTCATGGAACAGGGAACGTTTACAAGGCATTTGCCGCAGACGTCGCATAGACCAAGATCGGCGTGCACGCTGTCGTTGTAGAGGCACATTTCATAGCATTTGTGCCGGTCAAAACCGTCTATATGCAGCGCGTCGTTCACGCAGCGGGAAGCGCATTTTTTGCATATCCCGCTGTTTTTATAAAGGCAGTTCTCTTTTTTCTCATGGGGCGTGGGATCGATCTGCAAATCGGTTACAAACGAACCTAGCCTGCCGCAGCAGCCCTGCCCGGTAATGAGCATGTTATTGAGCCCAAACGTCCCCAATCCGCAAATAAAAGCGATATGCCGGTGGGACCAGTCGCTTACGAGCTTCACCGGGTCAAAGTTGTGCGTGGGCGGAAGAACGCTGCAACCATATCCAAAGCGGGCCAACCCATCCTTTACAAAATGGTTCATGTCGCTGATGAGCGCATTGGTCTCAATATACGCCTGCGCCCACAGCCTGGAGCATTCCCGCCCTTGCATATTGCTTTTGACGATCTCTTCTGCAAACGGAATGAAATATGCCACCACCGTCCCGGCGTTTGCAGCAGATCCCGCGGCAGCGTATGGGTGGGGCCGACCGCCGACTTTAATACAAGAAACCGCTCGTCCGCGGCGTCCGCATAGGCAAACAGGGGCGTCTTCCACCGCGAAACGATGCCTTCTTCCTTTTCCCGCTCCCGAACAAATCCGCCTAAAGCGCCCTCCAGCCATTCCCGCATGTCTTCCCCCATTTAAAGCTGAATGGAAAGCATGTCTTCGCAGCGTTCCGTCATGTAACGGTACGCGTCCTGCACGCCCTGATTATAGAATTCCGGGGCCAATTCCTCCACCACAAAGTTCAGGAGCAACGTGGCGGCGAGGTTGCCGATCTCCTCTTCCCGCTCGTTTAAAAAGTAGTTTTGTATCCTTTGTGCCATTTCCTCTTTTTTCTCTTTGGAGAGCTTTATCCTGCTTTCGTTTGGCCGCATCAGAATATCCTCCGGCATCGTTTTTGCCATTGTATCATATCCGCGCCTCGGGCAGGTAGCGCGGGGCACAGAAAAGGCCCGCTTCCGGAAAAGGAAGCGGGCGCCGAAAAGCCCCTCGGGCCTCAACCCATTTATCCGTTCATCACAAAGTTCATCAGCTCGGTATTGAATCTCTCCTTCTCATCATAGAACAGGCCGTGGCCGCTGTTTTCAAACGGAACCAGGCGGGAGCCGCGTATGCCTTCGTTTTGCGCCACGGCCAGCGGGAACAGGCAGACCTGGTCGTGAACGCCATGCAAAATCAGCGTCGGGACATTGACCTTAGGAAGATCCGAAAAGAGCGTTTCCGCAATCCATGCATAAGAGACTGCAATCGTAGCCCAGCTCGCCGCCTGCATCCCAAGGTCCGTGGCCCACTGGTTAAAGGGTTCTGTCACCGGATGATAGAAGAACATCTTGTTGAAATCCGTGAGCATTTGCGGGCGGTCATTTTCCGTATTTCTTATAATATCCAGCACCGCCTGCTCTGTGATGCCGTATGGGAAATTGGGCCGCTGTATCAGGCTGGGGGCCGCCGCCGCGCACAGCACAAGCCGCCTTACCCCGTGCCCGTTGTGGCGCGCCATATACCGTATGGCGACAGCGCCCGCGGTGGAGTGCCCAAGCAGCGTTAGATCCCTGAGCCTGAGCGCGTCGATGACGCCGCGGACGTCGTCCGCAGACCGGTTGTAATCGTAGCCGGAAACCGGCCTGCTGGATTGGCCGAACCCCCTTGCGTCCATGCCGATGCAGCGAATATCGTTGTTGATCAGCTCATTGTACTGGTACTCGAATATTTTATTGTTGATCGGCCATCCGTGCATAAACAGTATGGGATTTCTTCCTTCCGGGTTGATGTCGTTAACGTATATTCCCACGCCTGGCTCCACGTTTACCAAATATTCCACCTGAACGCCCTCCCAATTTTTCTTCCCAACAATATATTCAGGGAAATTCCAGAATAACCGCCTTTTTGCTCATGCGTCCGGCGCGGAGACCGCTCCGTTTGACTTCGACTGTTTAGGCTGGAAACCGGTGTATGCGTAAAATCCTTCGTCCATGCTTACGTCCGTAATACGCCAGGAGTTCTCGAATTTTGCCAGAGTGAGCGTCGCGGTATATGTAGGGCCGGGGCCTGTGGAGGTTCCCGTCATAAACATCAGCTCGCGGATCTGCTGGCCTTCCTGCGGCTCCTGCGCCCACACCGTCCAATACGAACTGACCCAGGGACTGGATACGCCGGTCACCCACATCGGTGCGGTCTCTTCCAGCTGCATTGCGTATTTCTTTTTGAGCGCGGCGCTCATGACCGAGTACTGCGCGGCGCCGTTGCGCATACTGACGCCGTTTGCCCAGATATCCGCGGCTTCCTCCGGCGTGCTTGCGCCGAACCGCTCCATCGCCTGCAGCAAAAGCTCATTGCGCACCTCATACCGGTTGGGCTCGGCCATGTACGTAAACACGGAAACATCCGCGTACTCTTCCGTCAACAGAGCGCGCCCGGATACAAGCAGCACGATGCTCAGAACGCATCCGGCGGCGATTTGGCAGAAGCTTTTTACAGGTTCCTCAAGACGCCACACCCTACTCC